>NZ_JABBGL010000004.1:0-304607 GCF_012927365.1 Sphingobium sp. TB-6
TCAGCCGATAGATATCCCGCCGCTCATCCAAACCCAAATGCTGATAGCCGTTCATCGCGTGCCTTCCTGGAAAAGGGATCAAACCCTTATAAACCCTAGGATTTCGCACTTCGATTTAGAATCCACCCGCTTACAATCGCATAGTTCGATAATATATATTATGTTAAATCCATAACAATCCGCCCAGGTTCAATCCTCCAATATCTGGCTGTGCCGCTGGGTATCCCGCATTCGAATATAGACGACCAACGAGATGCCGATCATCACCGTGACATAGATATAGAATGCCTGCTCCATCCCGATCTGCTTGAACCACAGCGCGACGAATTCCGCCGTGCCGCCGAACAAGGTATTGGCCAGCGCATAAGGCAGCGCAACCCCCAATGCCCGGATATGCGCCGGAAAAAGCTCCGCCTTCACGACCGCGTTGATCGAGGTGTAGCCGGTGACGATGATCAAACCGACCATCACGAGCAGGCCCGCAATAAACGGGTTCTTGGTGACGGCCAGCGTCGCGAAGATCGGATAAGTGCCGATCACGCCCAATATGCCGAAGCCGATCATCAAAGGCTTACGGCCGATGCGATCGGAGAGCGCGCCTGCAAGCGGTTGAATCAGCATGAAAAGAAAAAGCGTTATCCCATTGATCTGAGACGCTATTTCTCGACTGAGACCGCTGGTGTTGACCAGGAATTTCTGCATGTAGATGGAATAGGCATAGAAAGCGATTGTCCCCCCCGCCGTCAGCATCATCACCGTCAGCGTTTCGCGAGGATGCCGCGTAATGAGTTCGACAAAGCCGGATTTGGGCGCGCCTTCAGCTTTAGCGACGGCAAAGCTTTGGGTTTCAGAAAGGCCGCGCCGCAGCCAGAAGACGACAATGGCCAGCGCTCCGCCGATCAGGAACGGAATGCGCCATCCCCAGGCGTCCAGTTCGGCTTCGCTTAGCATGGCCTGGAGCAGCAGCAGGACGCAGATGGCGACAAGTTGTCCCGCGATCAGCGTGACATATTGGAAACTGGAATAAAAACCGCGCCGGCTGCGTCCGGCCATTTCGGACAGATAGGTTGCGCTGGCGCCATATTCTCCGCCGATGGACAGCCCCTGCATCAGCCGGGCAAGGACCAGCAGCAAAGGCGCGCCCACACCGATAGTCGCATAGGATGGCGTCACCGCGATCAGCAGCGAGCCCGCGCACATCAACGCGACCGAGAGGGTCAGACCGCTTTTGCGGCCATGACGATCGGCATAGATTCCCATCAACCACGCGCCGATCGGTCGCATCAGAAAGCCGACCGCAAAGATTCCCGCTGCGCTCAGCAGTTGGGCCGTGCGATCTTCGTTGGGGAAGAAATGCTGTGCGAAATAGAGGGTGAAGGCCGAATAGGCGTACCAGTCATACCATTCGACCAGATTGCCGGTGGAGCCGCCGATAATGGCCTTCAGGCGCTCCCGCTGATTGGGCGCCGCAAGCGGTGACGTCATGGGGTCAGCACCATTTCACCGTCCTGCACTGCCCAGCTTTTCAGGCGCGAAAGCATGTTCATGCCGATCACATTGACATCCCCGAAGGCAGGAGAAATGACGATGTCGATATCGCTGGCACGGATCGGACCGATGGCCAGGGTCGCTATGGTGGAGCGTTTTGCGTCGATCTTGCCGTTCGCGGTCATCATGCTGACGCCGGGAGCATTGAGGTCAAAATTGAGCCCGGATGCCCGAGCCGAGGTTACGGACAAGGCCGTGACGCTTGCGCCGCTATCGATCAGGAAACGGGTCGGCGTGCCGTTGACCATGCCTTCCACCCAATAATGTCCATCCGCCGCGATGGGAATGCGCAACGCCTGCCCCTCCGCTCGCGCAGGGGGCAATGGTGCGGGCGCGTCACTGCTCGACAATGATGAGGACTCGCCCCCTTCCCCGCTCATGCGGCCGGAAAACAGGCCGAATTTCTCACCGGTCTTGAACAGGCCGAGCAGCGCGGCAAAGATGACGATCCAAAGTATCGCCATGCGCATGAGACCGCCCGACGGCGCGCGTCGGGCCAAGAGGGCCGATCCGACCAGGACAAGCGCCAGCACATACCAGAGACTGGACATTGCCTGATCGCCATCCATGCTTCCACCCCGCCTTCTACGTCCCGCCCAGTTCGGCTACCAGACCGTCATAGCCCGGTTCCACCCCTTCCGGGAGTGTCCGGCGCAAGGTGGCATAGTCCATGCTCTGGTCCATATGGATCAATATGGCACGTCGGGGCCGCACGGCCTGCACGGCATCCATTGTAAGCGCCAGATGCGCATGGGTCGGATGCGGCTTTTCCCGCAAGGCATCGACCACCCAGATGTCCAGCCTGTCGTAAAGGGCCAGCATATCGACCGTCATGTCATGAAAGTCAGTGGCATAGCCAATAGAATGGCCATCATATGTAAAGCGAAACCCGGTGGAGAAGATTTCGCCATGGGGCTGATCGGTGCAGGCGATGCTGATATCCCCGATGCGCAGGCCGTCGGGCAGCGCATGGGCTTCGATCGTGGGATGATAGCCGTGGCGTCCCTCGAAAGCATAGCCGAAGCGTTCCCGGAGCAATCTGAGCGTCTGCGGCCGGGCATAGCCGGGCACGGGAGTACCGCGATGATGATAGAGCTGGCGGACATCGTCCAGGCCGTGGCTGTGGTCGGCATGGTCATGCGTCCACAGGATGGCATCGATATGAACCACCTCCGCCGCCAGCAATTGCGCGCGCATATCGGGCGAGGTGTCGATCAGAAGCCGCGTGGTTGGACTTTCGATCAGGATCGAGGCGCGGGTGCGTCGGTTTTTCGGTTCATCGGGATCGCAGGCGCCCCAGTCATTGCCGATCCGGGGAACGCCCGAGGAGGTGCCGCTGCCCAGGATGGTGAGCTTGAGGCTCATGCTGCGGATGTGGCTCCGACCTTGCTGAAAAGCTTGCGGAAATTCGCTGACGTCGCTTCGGCCAGTTGTTCGACGCTCTCTCCCCGCAGATTGGCGAGAAAGCGGGCGGTGTCGGCTACAAAGGCGGGTTCGCAGGACTTGCCGCGATGGGGGACTGGCGCGAGGAACGGAGAGTCGGTTTCGATAAGCAGCCTGTCGATCGGCAGTCGCGCGGCCGTTTCCTGCAAATCCCTGGCGTTCTTGAAGGTCACGATGCCGGAAATGCTGATATAGAAACCCAGTTCCATCGCAGCATCGGCAAAGGCGCCGCTGGCGGTGAAGCAGTGGATGAGGCCGCCATAAGCCCCCTTCCCCATTTCATCGCGCATGATGGCGAGCGTGTCATCCTCCGCATCGCGCGTGTGGACGATCAACGGCAGTCCCATTTCGCGGGACGCCGCGATATGGGAGCGGAAGCTGCGCTGTTGCCGTTCGCGATCGCTATGGTCGTAATAATAGTCCAGGCCGGTTTCGCCTATGCCCACGATACGCGGGTGGGCTGCGCGTTCGACCAGCTTGGCCGTGTCGACATGCGGATGTTCGTCTGCCTCATGCGGATGGATGCCGACGGTCGCCCAGACATCGGGTTCGCGCAGTGCCGTGCCCAACACATCGTCCCATTCGCTTTCACGCGTGGCAATGTTGAGCATCAGGCCAACACCGGCGCCGCGCGCCCGTTCGAGCACGTTCTGCTGATCCTCGATCAACCCTTTGTAATTCAAATGGCAGTGACTGTCGATCAGCATGGTTTCACGCCTCTTCGGCGGGCAATTCGAGGCGCGGGAAAAGTGGCTTGGGCGCGCCGAGGATGAAACCCACGGTGCGAAGCTGCGCGTACCAGTCGCTGCCGATGGCGGCATAATTCCGCCTTTCCCCTGCCACGCCCATCTGGTCGAGCAGGGCCGAGGCGCTGGCCGGGATGACCGGCTGGATCGTGATGGCGAGATGGGCGATGGCTTCGTACAGAGTGGCGAGCACTGCCTCCATCCGGGCGGGGTCGGTCTTGCGGAGCGTCCAAGGCGCCTGCGCGTCGATATAGGCGTTGCAGGCGAAGACCGCCCGCATCCATGCTTCGATGGCAACAGACGGCGCGAGATCGGCCATGGCGGCCTGGAAGGTCTGCGCGGCCTCAGCGATGGTCTTGAGGAGGTCGCTGTCGACATCCTGAGCGGCCGGTTCGGGCAGGCGGCCTTCAAGATTCTTGGCGATGAAGCTCAAGGTCCGCTGGGCCAGATTGCCGAAGCTGTTGGCAAGGTCGCTGTTGGAGCGGGCGACGATTGCCTCCGCGCTGTAGCTGCCGTCATTGCCGAAAGTGACTTCGGACAGCAGGAAATAGCGGAGCTGGTCCACACCGAAACGCTCGGCCAGTTCCATCGGATCGGCCACATTGCCCAGCGACTTGGACATTTTCTCACCTCGATTGAGGAGAAAGCCGTGGCCAAACACCTGTTTCGGCAAAGGCAGCTTCGCACTCATGAGAAAAGCTGGCCAATAAACCGTATGAAAACGCACGATATCTTTGCCGATGATGTGCGTGATATCGCCACCTTCCGACCAATAGCGGGCCATGCGTTCGGCGTCGTCCGGATAGCCGCAGCCGGTCAGATAATTGGTGAGCGCATCGACCCACACATACATCACATGTCCGTCGCTGCCGGGTACCTTCACGCCCCAGTCGAAGCTGGTGCGCGAGACGCTGAGGTCGGAAAGGCCGCCCTCAACGAAGCGCATGATCTCATTGCGTCGGCTGTCCGGCTGGATGAAATCCGGTTGGCTGGCGTATAGGTCCAGCAGTTTCTGCTGATAGGCGGACAGGCGGAAGAACCAGCTTTCCTCGACCGTCCATTCCACCGGCGTGCCCTGGGGCGAGAGTTTCTGCCCACCCTCCCCTTCGGTCAGTTCCTTCTCGTCGTAAAAGGCTTCGTCACGGACCGAATACCAACCCTCATAGCGGCCGAGATAGAGATCGCCATTGGCCTCCATCGCCTGCCAGATGGCCTGGCTGGCGCTGTGATGATCCGGCTCGCTGGTGCGGATGAAACGATCATAGCTGATATTCAGACCATCGTTCATAGCCTTGAAATAGCTTGCCATTTCGTCCGCCAACTCGCGCGGCTCCATATTCCGGTTGCGGGCTGTCTGGGCCATTTTCAGCCCATGTTCGTCCGTGCCGGTCTGGAAGAAGACATCGCGGCCCATCATCCGCTGGAAACGGGCAATCGCGTCGGTGGCGATCACCTCATAGGCATGGCCGATATGCGGGCGGCCATTGGGATAGCTGATGGCGGTGGTGATGGTGTAGGGCTTCGACATGGGCCTTCCCTAGCGATAGTTAGCCCTTGCGCAAAGCCGCTTTTCAGTGCGCGAGCGCCGCGACATGCCCGGCCAGTTCGAACACCACCGCGCTTGGTTCCAGCGACAGGATGATGGCGCCGCTGGCAAGCTGGCGGGCGGCTTCCCAATGGTCGAGCGCCTTGCCGAGGTCGCTCCCCTGCCGCTGGCGAGCCGCATCCGCGATGAAGGCAGGCGCGCGTTCCAGAAAGGCTTCGTAGCGGGGCCGCGCCGCTTTCGACGCAAGCGTCTTGGCGAGGAGCAGGCGCTGGCGGTTGCCCGGATCGCCATCTGCGGCAATCGCCAGGAGCGACTGTTCGATGTCCGCGATATTCAGGCCAGCATAACGCAATGCCTTGCCGGGCGAACCCTCTCCCGCGTGGATCAGGGCGTTCAATTCCTTTGCGGACAGCGCTTCATCCGCAGCGCGCAATATGGTGCGCATGGCGTCCTCGCCAAGCGTATCGAAGCGCAGCGTGCGGCAGCGGGAACGGATGGTCGGAAGCAGGCGGCCAGGCGCGTGACTGACCAGCAGGAACAGCATGTCGGCCGGCGGCTCTTCGAGATTTTTGAGCAGGGCGTTGGCGGCGCCGCGCTCCAGATCGTCCGCGCTGTCGATCACCACGATGCGGCGCGAGGACATGGACGGAGCCGACTGGATCAGGCGCTGGAGGCCACGGACCTGATCGACCGTGATGTTGCGCGCCGTGCCGCTCTCCTTTTCCAGGCAGTAAAGCTCGGCATAGTCGGGATGGGAATCGGCTTCGAACAGGCGGCGGATCGGATGATCCTGCGGCACGTCCAGCCCTTCGGCCGAAACCGGTGGCCCGGCTGCCTCCGCCAACAGGCGCAGCGCCATGGCGCGAGCGAAGCTCGCCTTGCCGATGCCGCGCGGGCCAGCCAGAATCCAGCCATGGTGCAGACGCCCGCTCCGCGCCGCGCTCAGCAATGTGCGCGCCTGTTCGTCATGGCCGAGCAGTGACGTCATGGCAGCAAATCCTGCAGCGCATGCAGCAAGCGCTCCGTCACCGCCTCGCTGTCGCCCGACGCATCTACCGTGAGGAAGCGCGTCGGCTCCTGCTCGGCAAAGCGCGTGAAAGCCCTGGCAACGGACTGATGAAAACTGCGATCGCGCCCGCCGATCCGGTCGGAGGCATCTCCATCCCGGGAGCGGGCCCGCGCCGTCGCTTCCGCCTCGGGTAAGGTGAGGAAGAGGGTGCGATCGGGCAGGAAGCCCTCGCTGCCGATCCGGTGGAGCGTCAATATGTCCGCATCGGTCAGTTCGCCCATGCCCTGATAGGCGCGGCTGCTGTCGAGAAAGCGGTCGGACAACACCCATGCGCCGCGATCCAGCGCAGGCCGGATCGACTTTTCGACATGGTCCGCACGGGCAGCGGCGAACAGCAGCGCTTCGGCGCGGGGACTCCAGCGATCGGCACCGCCGGTCAGCAGCAATGCGCGAATGGCTTCCGCACCTTCGCTGCCGCCCGGTTCGCGGGTTTCGACCACTTCCAGCCCGCGGGCGCGCAGTGCCGCGGCAAGCGCCCGGAGCTGGGTCGACTTGCCGGCCCCCTCCCCGCCTTCCAGAGAGATGAAGCGGCCCCTTGTCGTTCGAGTGGCCGTCACCCGAAGAACGACTTCAGCCCGTTCCACAGACGGCCGAATATGCCCGCTTCGGAGACTTCCTCGCCCGCTACCAGCGGCAGGATCTGCGGCGGGGTATCGGGCGTGGAGATGATCAACTGGGCAATCTTCTGCCCCTTGGCGATGGGCGCCTTGATCGGGCCGGTATAGGCAACCTTGACCGAGATGTTGGACGACGCCGCACGGGGCAGGGTCACGGCCATGTCCTGCGGCGCGACAAGCGCGACCTTGGTGGCGCTGCCGAGCTGGACTTCGGCGGTTTCCACCGTCTGTCCTTTCTTGAACAGCGGTTGCGCCTTCCATGCGCGGAAGCCCCAATCCATGAAGCGCACGGATTCGGCAATGCGCTGATTGGCGCTGGTAAGGCCGGCGACGACCATTACCAGACGGCGGCCTTCCTGTTCGGCCGATCCGGTGAAGCCATAGCCCGCTTCCTCGGTATGGCCGGTCTTGAGCCCGTCGGCGCCCGCCACCTTGCCAAGAATGGGATTGCGGTTGCCCTGCTCGATATCCGCGCCGCCCATCGTCTTGCCCCAGGTGAAGGCGCGCGTGGCGTAGAATTTCTTGTAGAGCCCGGGCGTTTCCTCGATCGTCGCTTCGGCCAGGCTCGCGAGGTCGGCGGCGGTCACATAGGTCACGCCTTCGTCCGGCCAGCCGTTGCTGGTGCCGAAATTGCTGTTCTTGAGGCCTAGGCGCTTCGCCTCCTGATTCATCAGCGCGACGAAGGCCTGCTCGGTTCCGGCAATGCCCTCCGCCAGCACGACGCAGGCGTCATTGCCCGAGAGGGTGACGATGCCATGCAGCAGATTTTCCACCGACACCTGCTCGCCGGGGGAAAGGAACATGGTCGAACCGGCCTGGGGGCCGTGCCATTGCTGCCAGGTTTCCGGGCGGACCGTGAATTTCTGGTCGAGCTTCAGGTCGCCCTTCTGGATCAGACGGAAGGCGACGTGGACCGTCATCATCTTCGCCATGGAAGCGGGCGGCATTCGCGTCTCGCCGCCCTTGTCATAGAGGACGGCGCCCGAGGAAAGGTCCTTCAGATAGGCGATCGGCGCTTCGCCGGTATAGGGCGGTGCGGCGGCGGTCAGCGGCTGGGACAGCAACCCGACGAAAAGGAGGGCGGCGATGGACTTCTTCATGCGGGACTGCCTTCGGACTGGTGGATTCTTCGAGTGCCTTGCGCTTTCATTAGCCATGAGAGGGCCGATCTCAAAGCGCTCTATTGCTTCACCGCATCGGCCAGCAGGCCGACCGACAGGGCGTAGAAGTTCGAGCAATTATAATCGAGGATCGCCCGGTAATTGCTGGTGAGCAGATAAGCGGTCTTGCCCGGACCATCGGGTTCCAGCAGCGTCGCCATCACTCCGTCGCCGGGCCAGCTTCCGCCAGTCGGCACAACCCCCATGCGCCGCCATTCGGCCATGTTGAGCCAGCGGCTGTGCCGGTTGAACACGCGCTCGCAACGGGCCGGATTGGTGCGCGCGGCGATGCTTGCGCGATCGAGGTTGACGGGCACGGACACGGCGACGCCCCAGGGCTGACCCCGCCGCCATCCGGCATGGACGAAATAATTGGCGATGGATGCGAGCGCGTCGGCTTCGCTATTCCAGATGTCGACCCGACCGTCGCCATCGCCATCCTTGCCCAGCCGCAGATAGACGCTGGGTAGGAATTGGGGATAGCCCGTCGCCCCTGCCCAACTGCCCACCAGTCGGCTGCGCGGGACGCCATTGTCCAGCATCTTGAGCGTCGCGAGCAATTCCGGCTCGAACAGCGTCCGCCGGCGCCCTTCATAAGAGAGGGTCGCGAGGGAACGGATCAGGTCGAAATCGCCGGTGTAGGAACCGTAATTGGTTTCATGGCCGTAAATGGCGACCATGACCTCCTCCGGCACGCCGGTTTCCGCCTCGATCCTGGCCAGCCGGGCGCGATTGGCGAGATAGGCGGTGCGACCCCGGCTGATGCGCGCCGCATCGACATGTTGCTGGCGATAGGGCTCGAAATTGGGGATCGGCGCATAAATGCTGCCGCCGGGCTGGGTTTGATCGAGTTGAACCACGCGCGGATTGGGCGTCAGGCCCGGAAACACGCTGTCCAGGGTCGCGTCCCGTATGCCCAGAGCGCGAGCCCTGGGACGAAGGGATTCGAGATATGCGCGAAAGGCGACATCCTCCTGCGCCATGACGCTGTCGGCCGTCAGGCTGCCCGCCATGACGGCAGCCAGTCCCAGCAACAGCGACATGATCGACGAACGCATTGAAGAATCTCCTTATCCCCTTTTGTTGCACAGGGATGCCGTGGCGTGAATCCCCTTATTGGCGCATGACGCCATTCCAGCGCCGAAAGCGCCTTCCTGCGATTTTGCTCTTGGCATGGCCGCCGGGTTCGCTAGGAAGCGTGGCAACGGACAGGTGGCCGAGTGGTTTAAGGCAGCGGTCTTGAAAACCGCCGTGGGTTTACGCTCACCGTGGGTTCGAATCCCACCCTGTCCGCCATTCCCTTCCTCAAGTCGGTAAAATTGATCCTGGTTAAAGCGGGGCGGTTTTTCCGATGCTAGAATCGGCTCGTTCATCATCGGAGGTGACGATGTCTGCCGATACTGACGCGCGCTATTTGTTTCGGCGCGCAAGAGAGGAAACCGCGAAGGCCGATGCTGCGGCACGGCGGAGCGCTTCGTCGCAGGAGGTCGCGGCCCATCGCGAACTCGCGCTGCGCTATAAAGTCAGGGCCTTGGCGCTGTCCTGCCCCGATCAGGTTCTGCACGACGCGATGGAAAGAGAGCCGTGATCGGCTGGCGGGAACTTCTACCCACGCACAGAATTTAAAAAAAAGCGCCCCCGGGCAAGGGATAGCCGGGAGCGCGACTTGTTTGCTGTCGGGCATCCAAATCATCCTCCGCATAGCAAGGGGGCGGGTTTCTGGCAATCTACCCAAAGGTAGAGCGCATGCTTTCCGTAACGTAACCCATATGGTCGAAGGCAGGCATCCCCAGGGCAAAAAGCCCAATTGAAAATTCCCCTGGAATGCCGACATTTCTGCCGTTGATAGGATGGCATGACGATGGACGACACAGGCGGGATTTCAACGATGCAATCGGCGGCGGAAAATGGCGGACGATGGAAACGGCGTTCACCGATCGAGACAGGGCTCTTGGGCCGCTGCCCGCGCTGCGGCGAGGGGCATATATTTCGCGGTTTTCTGACGGTGCGCGATCATTGCGAGGTCTGCGGGCTGAATTATGACTTTGCCGATCCGGCGGACGGGCCAGCCGTGTTCGTGCAGTTGTTCGCCTGCGTGCCGGGAGTTGTCTTCATCATCATGCTGGAAATCTTGGCGCGACCGGGGCTGTGGGTCCATCTGGCGGTCGGCGTTCCGGTGCTGATCCTGACGACGATCCTGCCCCTGCGGCCAATCAAGGGATGGTTGATCGCCGCGCAATATGTGAACAAGGCCCAGGAAGCCGGCACCGCTCAATTATGGGCGAAATTGCACGGCGGTCGGCCCGGCGATTAACGGCCGCCTGCGGAGCCTGTCGATTTAGGGTGTGTGGGGATTCAGCCTATGGCGGGCTGCAAATCGCGGCTTTCTGCGCTTCCGGTGCTCACGACCTTCATGGTCGCTGCGCGCCGGTTCTCGAAATCCGCAATTTTCGCCTCACCCTGAGCTGAATCTCCACACACCCTAGATCAGTATGGCAGAAATCTCGGCGCGCTTAACTAAGCGCGCCGTGGCAATGCTTGTATTTCTGGCCCGAACCGCAGGGGCACGGCGCGTTCCGGCTGATGTCCAGATTGGCGAATTCTCCGCCCTGACCAGCGCCTACAGGCGGGCGCGGCAAAGTCGTGGTGATGCCGCCAATCTGTCCGCCGTCAATGTCCCCGCTATTATCTTCACCCGAAAAGGGATCGATATGCGTGGTGATGAAGTCGGGCAGTACCGGCAGCTCGAATTCGGGCAGCGGTTCCTCCATGCGGAACTGAACGCGGGCGATCGACCCGGTCACATCCTCCCGGATATTGCCCAGCATCCGCTCAAACAGGGCGAAGGCTTCCTGCTTATACTCGTTGATCGGCGTCTTCTGTGCATAAGCACGCAGGTGCACGACCTGGCGGAGCGCGTCGAGGGTCGACAGATGCTCCTTCCAATGATGATCGAGGCTCTGGAGCAGGATGCTCTTCTCGATCATATGCCAGTTTTCGGGGTCGAGTTCCTTGACCTTCTCCGCCACGGCTTCGTCAGCCAGCGCAGTCAGCCGTTCCTCGATCATTTCCGGATCGACATGATCCTCCGCCAGCCAGGCGTCGAAATCGGGTTCGAGGTTCAGCACCTCCGCTGTGCGGGCCTTCAGGCGCTCCATGTCCCATTGTTCGGGATAGGTGCCCGGCGGGCAGGAGGCGCCGACCAGATCGTTGACCGTCTCATGCCGCATGTCGACGACGACATCGTCCACCGTCTCCGCGTCCATGATGTCGCTGCGCTGTTCGTAAATGACCTTGCGCTGGTCGTTCATCACGTCGTCATATTCGACGACCTGCTTGCGGATATCGTAGTTGCGCGCCTCGACCTTCTTCTGCGCGGTCTCGATCGCCTTGCTCAGCCATTTGGACGGGGGCAGCGCCTCGCCATCCTCCAGGTTCGATCGGATCATCTTGGCGAACATGGTGTCCGGGCCAAAGATGCGCATCAGATCGTCGTCAAGGCTGAGGTAGAAGCGGGACAGGCCGGGGTCGCCCTGACGGCCTGAACGACCGCGAAGCTGATTGTCGATGCGACGGCTTTCATGCCGCTCGGTCGCGAGGACGAACAAGCCGCCGGCCGCGAGCACTTCGGCCTTTTCGGCCTCGATTTCGGCATCGATGCGGGCGATGGCCGCCTCGCGCTCCGGTCCTTCCGGCATGTCGCGCAGCTCATCCTCGACGCGCATTTCCAGATTGCCGCCGAGTTTGATGTCGGTGCCACGACCGGCCATGTTGGTGGCGATCGTCACCGCGCCCTTGCGACCCGCCTGCGCGACGATATGCGCTTCGCTTTCATGGAAGCGGGCGTTGAGGACGGCGTGCTTGACCCCTTCCTGATTCAGGAACTCGGACAGCATTTCCGATTTTTCGATCGATACCGTGCCGACGAGGACCGGCTGGCCCTGCTCGGCGTGGATCTTGATGGTCTTGGCGATGCCGCGGAACTTGTCTTCCAGATTCTTGTAGAAGCTGTCTTCCTCGTCGACCCGCTGCACCGGCCGGTTGGTCGGGATGGTGACGACGTTCATCTTGTAGATTTCGAAGAATTCGGTCGCTTCGGTCGCGGCCGTGCCGGTCATGCCGCCCAGCTTCGGGTACATGCGGAAATAATTCTGGAAGGTGATTGAGGCGAGGGTCTGGTTTTCCGGCTCGATATTCACCGCTTCCTTGGCTTCCACCGCCTGGTGCAGGCCGTCCGACCAGCGGCGGCCGTCCATCATGCGGCCGGTAAACTCGTCGATGATGATGACCTTGCCGTCTTTGACGATATAATCGATGTCGCGGCGGAACATGGCGTTCGCGCGCAGCGCCTGATTGACGTGATGGACGACGGCGGTGTTCTCGAAATCATAGAGGTTGGCGCCCTGAAGCAGCCCCGCCTCTTCCAGCATGCGCTCGATCTTCTCGGTCCCGTCCTCGGTCAGGGTGACGGTGCGCTGCTTCTCATCCTTTTCATAATCGGCCTCGTCCAGCCGCTTCACGATGGCGTCGACCGAGACATAGAGTTCCGACTTGTCATCGGTCGGCCCCGAAATGATAAGCGGCGTGCGCGCTTCGTCGATCAGGATCGAGTCCACCTCGTCGACGATGGCGAAGTTGAAGGGCCGCTGCACCATCGATGCGCGGTCGTACTTCATGTTATCGCGCAGATAGTCGAAGCCGAGTTCGTTGTTCGTCGCATAGGTGATGTCGGCGTTATAGGCCTCGCGCCGCTGGTCTTCCGACAGGTTCGGCACGATCACGCCGGTCGTGAGGCCAAGGAAGCGATAGACCTGCCCCATCCATTCGCAGTCACGGCTGGCCAGATAGTCGTTCACCGTGACGACGTGGACGCCCTTCCCCTCCAACGCGTTCAGGTAAGTGGCAAGCGTCGCGACCAGCGTCTTGCCCTCACCCGTGCGCATTTCAGCGATCTCGCCGCGATGGAGGACGATGCCGCCGACCATCTGCACATCATAATGGCGCTGGCCCAGCGTGCGCTTGGCCGCTTCGCGCACCGTGGCGAAGGCTTCGGGCAGCAGGCTGTCCAGGGTTTCGCCCTGCGCCAGCCGCTCCCGGAATCGAACGGTCTGCGCCGTCAATTCCTCATCGGTCATCGCGGAGATGGTGGGTTCGAAAGACGCGATCTGTTCGACGGTCTTGCCCAGCGACTTCACATAGCGGTCGTTGGAGGAGCCGAAAATGGACTTGGCGAGTGCGCCGAACATGCAAGTTCCTGACAAAAGGGGACGCGCGCGCCTTAAGGGCGACGCACGCAGACATGCGCGGCGATTTAGGGGGCGCACAGGCGTTAGTCAATCAGAGCGGGTATGTCCTGGTATCCCAATAAGGGCTGACCGCGCCAATTTTCAGAAACGAAATGATCGGATAAGCGGGATATTGGCGGATCGCGGCGTCTTGTGCCAAAGCCTGATAAAATGAGAGGCATTTGACGATGGTTCCCGCCCCTGCCCGCATGAAGTTGCGTGGCGCGACTTTTATCGTGATGGCGGTGGTTGCGGCCCTTCTCTGGTTCGGGATTACGGCGCTCGCCACGCCGTTAGATCATGATGAGAGCCAATATGTAGCGGGTGCCTGGTTCAGTTCGCACATGCTGATCTATCGGGACTTCCTCTACCTTCAGCCGCCGCTGCACGCTTGGCTGTTCGCGCCGCTCACCTGGGCGTTTCCGGGAAAGATGCTCGCGGCGATGCGGCTTGCTACGGCGGCCTGTGCGGTCGGCACGCTCCTGCTGCTATACCTTGTTCAGCGCCGGGCAGGCGTTTCACGCGGCAGCGCGGTCCTCGCGACCATCTCCATGGCCACCACGGCAGCGTTTCAGTTCACCGCCAGCGTGACGCGCAACGACATGCTGCCAACCATGCTGGCCACGCTGGCGATGCTCCTGATGATCGCAGCGCTGCACATCGGGCGGCGGCGCCACTGGTTCGCGGCGGGGGTGTTCTTCGGGCTGGCGATCGCCGCCAAGCTCAATTTCATTCCATTGGGCGCGGCGGCGGGCGGCTTTGCCCTGTTGGCCTATCGCCGCCATGCCCTTTGGCTCGCCCTTGGCGCATTGGCCGGGATCGCGCCGATGCTCATGGCCTGGGCCGCAGCGCCAGCCGCCTTTTCCTATGGCGTCGTCACCTTTGCCGCGAGCGGTCCCTTCGCCTGGTATGCGGCCAATGGGGCGGGCGACGAGCTGGCATTGGGCGAGAAATTCGCGGACCTCGCGAAATATCTCTGGCGGGGACCGGCTCTGATGAGCCTTGCAATGATCCTTGGCCATGGGTGGGCGAATCGCGGGCGAGCCTGCCCGCCTGAGAGGCAGTTTGCCTATTGGATGATCGGCGGCGGATTGATCGGCGCTGCATTGCCCACGCCGTCGCAGCTTCAATATGTCATGCCGCTGCTGCCGCCGCTGGGCTTGGCGCTCGGCATCATGCTGGACGATGCGCGGGCATGGCATGGTCGTATGCGGCCGGGTTTGATCGCTTTGCTCTGCCTTGCCGCTGTGCCGGGGCTGTTGCCGTCGGGCGGCCATGTCGCAGCGATGACGCGCCACGGATCGCCTATCCTGACCGCGAGCGCCAACGCTCGCTGGGCGGGGGCGCAGGTGCGCGCTCTGACCGGCGATGACGAGATCGTCAGCCTTTCGCCCCAGCAACTGGTCGATAGCGGCCTGAACATCGACCGGCGCTTTGCTCCAGGCCCCTTCGTCTATCGGACGGGATGGACGATGGACAAGGCCGAAGCGCGCAGCATTCATGCGATGATCCCGGCAATCTTGACGGATCTGGACCGCGATCCGCCCGAGGCCATATTGGTCGGCTATGAAATGGGGACGCGCAAACTGCCTCTGAGACCCGACGACAGCCTGATCGCCTATGCAAAGCGGCGTGCCTATCGGATGCTCGCCATGCCGGACGGCGTCGGAAAGCTGTATATCCGCCCATCTCGCCGTTGACGGACGGGCATATTGCGCTAATCGACGGGCATGACTGAACGCTCGCCCCTTGCCCCCGCCGCTTTCCCCGATCTTCCGCCCATTGCGGGCGTTACGGCGCGCGTGGCGCGAGCGCGCTACAAGAATTGGGACCGCTGCGACCTCACCTATGTCGAACTGACCGCAGGTACGGCGGTCGCGGGCGTCACGACGCAGAGCAAATGCCCCTCCCCCGAGGTGGAATGGTGCCGGGACGCCATTCCGCTGGGATCTGCGCGGGCTTTGGTGGTCAATGCGGGTAACGCCAATGCCTTTACCGGGCATCGCGGCCGCGCCGCCGTGGAGGCGATCGCCGCCAAGGTCGCCAATCATCTGGACTGCCAGCCTTCGGATATCTTCATCTCTTCGACCGGAGTGATCGGCGTTCCGTTGCCGGTGGACAAGGCCGAGGCCGGGCTGGAAGCTGCTTTCACGGCCCCCCCCTGCGGCTGGGAAGATGCCGCGACGACCATCGGCACGACCGATACCTATGCCAAGGGCGCTCACGCCTCCGCCATGATCGGCGGCACGCGGGTCGAGCTGGTCGGGATCGTCAAGGGTTCGGGGATGATCGCGCCCGACATGGCGACGATGCTCGGCTATATCTTCACCGACGCCGCCGTCGATCCCAAGCTGTTGCAGCAGATGCTGTCCGCCGCCAACAGGAAGACCTTTTCCTGCATCACGGTCGATAGCGACACCTCGACCAGCGACACTGTGCTGGCCTTTGCTACGGGCAAGGCGGGCAATGCGCCGCTCACTTCCATGGAGGATGCCGGAGCGGATGCCTTTGCGGCGGCGCTGGGCGATCTCTGCCGCCAGCTTGCGCATCTGGTGGTGCGCGACGGGGAAGGCGCGACGAAATTCGTCGAGATCACCGTCGAGGGCGCGGAAAACGATCCGAGCGCGCATCGCATCGCCCTTTCCATCGCCAATTCGCCGCTGGTGAAGACGGCCATTGCCGGGGAGGACGCCAATTGGGGCCGCGTGGTGGCCGCAATCGGCAAGGCGGGCGAGCCTGCCGATCGGGACAGGCTTTCCATCCGTTTCGGCGCGACTCAGGTGGCTTCCGGCGGCCTGGCGGTCGAGGGCTATGACGAAGTGCCGGTGGCAGCCCATCTCAAGGGACAGGACATATTGATCGGCGTCGATCTGGGGCTTGGCGACGGTCGGGCGACAGTTTGGACATGCGACCTGACTCACGGCTATATCTCGATCAACGCGGATTATCGTAGCTGAGAATAGGGCGGAGCCGATGCCGATCGAATTGCACGATCCTGTCGTCGCGCTGATGCGCGAAGTGGCGCGGGACGTCGTGATGCCGCGCTACCAGAATCTCGCCAGCCATGAAGTCAGCGAGAAAGCGGCCGACGACCTCGTCACCATCGCGGACAAGGAAAGCGAAATCCGACTGGCCGAAGGGCTGGCCGCCATATTGCCGGAAGCGGGCATCATCGGGGAGGAAGCCTGCGCTGCCGATCCCGCCATCCTGGACCGCGCAGGCGACGGCCTCAATTGGATCATCGACCCAATCGACGGAACGGGGAATTTCGCAGCGGGAAAGCCGCCCTTCGGCATCATGGTCGCGCTGGCCGATGCGGGGACAATCCTGGCCGGGTGGATATTGGACCCGCTGACGGGACGTCTATGCCATGCCATATTGGGCGCGGGCAGCCATATCGATGGCAAGCAGGTCTATGCCCGGGAAAGCGGCGAAGCGCTGCCAATCGCCGCACTCGCCGTCTATTTCATGACCGATGAAGAACGCGCCGACATCAAGCGCCGGTCGAAGGCCAGTTTCCAATTGGTGGATATTCCCCGCTGCGCTGCGGAGCAATATCCGCGCCTGGTGCTGGGGCAGAACGACATTTCGGTCTTCGCGCGCACTTTGCCCTGGGATCATGCGGCGGGAACGCTGTTTCTCAATGAGGCGGGCGGGCGGTGCCAGCGGCTGGACGGATCGCCCTATGTCGTGGGCGATCTGCGGCGCGGGCTGCTGGGGGCTTCGTCCCCGCGCCTTTGGGATCTGGCGGCGGAGCGGCTGTTCCGCTGAAATAGGGAAAGGACGGACATGCTGACGATCTGGGGACGCCTCAACTCGCATAATGTGAAGAAGGTGGCCTGGTTCGCTGGCGAAATAGGCCTGCCTTATGTTCGCCATGATGTCGGCGGCCAGTTCGGCATGAACGACGCCTATGTGGAGATGAACCCCAACCGGCTGATCCCGACGATCGAGGATGGCGATGTTATGCTGTGGGAATCCAACGCGATCCTGCGCTATCTGGCTGGACGCTATGCGCCTGAGCCGATGTGGCCCGCCGATCCCGCTGCACGGGCGCAGGGCGACAAATGGATGGATTGGCAGTTCAGCTTTGCCGATGCGCAGCGGGATGCCTTTGTGAACCTGATCCGCAGGAAAGCGGAAGATCGGGATGCGGCGGCCTTGGCGAAGTCGGCGCGGACATCGGGTGAAGCGATGCTGATCCTCGACCGCGCATTGGCCGGGCAGCCCTGGCTGTCGGGGGAAAGCTTCGGCGTCGCGGACGTGCCGATGGGCGTCTATGCCCATACTTTCTTCACGCTGGAGATGGAGCGGCCAAAGGTGCCGCATGCGCGCGCCTGGTATGACAGGCTACGCGAAAGGCCAGCCTATGCCGAGACCGTCATGATCCCGCTGACCTAAGATAAAATATGCTCCTGCGAACGCAGGAGCATATTTTGGAAAGGCCGTGACCGACCTTTCCTCATTCCATCAAAGAACGCTTTCGATCCAGCCCTTGAGCGCGCTCTTGGGCGCCGCGCCGACCTTGGTGGCGGCGGCTTCGCCATTTTTGAAGAGGATCATCGTCGGAATGCCGCGCACGCCATATTTGCCGGGCGCATCGGGATTTTCGTCGATATTGATCTTCGCGATGACGACCTTGTCAGCCAGTTCTTCCGAAATTTCTTCCAGAGCGGGGCCGATCATCTTGCACGGGCCGCACCATTCCGCCCAGAAATCGACGAGGACAGGCTTGTCCGCATCGATGACGTCCTGCTTGAAGCTCAGGTCGGTGACTGCCTTGGTAGCCATTTTTGGTATCTCCTTCGGTTGGCAGATATTTAGGACGGAGTGGCGTCGGTCTCAACGGGCGGAAGCGGCAAATTCTCCTGCGCGGACGGAAAGGCCGGCTTGTGCCGCGCCAGCAGCTCGGGCGGCAGGGTGATGAGCCGGGGCGCAGCGGTGTAGAGCAGCCCCGCCTCGATCCTGCGATCGGGGAAGATCACCTGCAACGCGGCGGCATAGGCCGCCATCTGCCGGACATGGGCCAACGGAACCTCCTCCACGACAAGCGGCGATATGCGGCCTGTCTTGAAATCGATCAGTTGCACCAGACCGTCGCTGATGCGCAGCCGGTCGACGGTTCCGGCGATCACCGCCTCGCCCACGACAGCGGCGATCGGCGCTTCGGCCAGCGCATCCGGTCCGAAAAGCCCGGCAAATTGCGGGTCTTCGATAACGCGCAACGTCTGCTTGATGACGTCATGCCGCCGCGCAGGATCGGCAAGACCCTGTTGCGCCAGCCATTTGTCGGCACGCAGGCGGCGGCTGTCGGGCGGCACATCGGCCAGCCGCTCGAACAGCCGATGCAACCAGCGGCCCCGCTCGGCCGCATCCCGCATCGCAGGGGTCGGCGGCGGATAGGGCACATCATCCTCCACAGCGGCAGACGGCGCCAAGGGACGCGGCGGCCGCGCTTCCGCTGGAGCGGGACGACGCAACCAGGATGGCTCGTTGTGAACCGCCTGATTTTCCGCGATGCCATGTTCCGCCGGTTTCGAGGGGAGAATCTCACTCCCGCGCCAACTGCGCCGCGCACCCCAGAGCGGATCGGCCTCCCATTCCGCCTCCAGCGAGATCAGCGCACCTTCGACAGCCGCATACCAGCTTTCGGGCTTGACCTCCCCCTTGGCCCTGGGTCCGAGCGATCCGGCGACGACCAACCTTTCTTCCGCTCGCGTCAGGGCGACATAGAGCAGGCGCCAATGCTCGGCGCGTTCGACGGCGCTCGCTTCCTCTGCCACCTGTCCGATCGCGCCCTGCCGTTCCGCCTTGCGCGGCGCGATGATCGGCAACCCGTTCCATTCGAGCGAATCCGCGCGATTACCCGCATCCGGATCAAGGCAGGCATCAGCAAGAATGACGATGGGCGCCTGCAAACCCTTGGCGCCATGCACCGTCAGCAGACGCAGCGAATCGCCCTGCGCGGCGGCATCGCGTACGATCTCCACCTCGCCCCGGTCGAACCAGTCGATGAAGCGCTGGAGCGAGGGATAATCGTCATTCTCGAAGGCGAGCGCGGCGTTCAGCAATTCCTCGATCGGATCGGCGGCTTCGGAGCCCAGGCGCTCGATCAGGCGGCGGCGGCCATCCATCGGGCCGGACAATATCGCCTCCAGATAGCGATAGGGGGTGGTGAAGTCCGCCTGCCCCAGCAACTGGCGCAAAGGCTCCAGCAGCGCAGCGTCCAGCGTCTGCGTCAGATGCTGCCACAGCCCGGCGCGCCGGTTGATGAGGCGGTCCATCAACGCGTCCTGCGTCCACCCGATCAGCGGCGAGACCAGCAGCGCGGCGAGGTTCAGATCATCCTCCGGCTGCACGGCAAAGCGCAGCGCCGCCAGCAGATCGCGCACCGCCAGCGGCGCGTTCAACCGCAGGCGGTCGATGCCCGCCACCGCGACCTTTTCCTCATAGAGCCGGGCCACGATCAGCCGCGCCAGTTCGCTGCGGCGGCGGACCAGGATCATGAAGTCGCCCGCCGTCACCGGGCGGCCCCGGCTTTCCAGCATCAGCCCGTCATCGATCCACTGCCTGATCTGGCGCGCAATGGTTTGCGCCAGAACGCGCTCCTGATCGGCGGCCCAATCCTCTTCCCCCTCGGCCTCGTCGGACAGGCCCGCGACCACAGGCTTCCAGAGCAGCACTTCGCCGGGGAAGCGATTCGCGCTGATATGCCGGACTTCGCCCGGTTCCAGCCCGAAACGCTCGGCGCGCAGCGTCGCGATGGTGCGGTCGACCACATCCAGAACCGCGGGCGTCGAGCGGAAGCTGTGCTGAAGCGAGAGGTCGTAAAAAGGATGACTCGCATCCTCGGCATGGCGCTGGAAGACGATCTGCGCGGCCCGGAAAGATTCGGGGCTGGTGCCCTGAAAACCGAAGATCGCCTGCTTGAAATCGCCCACGGTGAAGATGGTGCGGACCTTGTCGCCCTTCGCCCCTTCGCCTGCGAAAAACTCCGCCGCCAGCGCGCCGACGATCTGCCACTGGCTGACATTGGTATCCTGCGCCTCGTCCACCAATATATGGTCGATGCGCTGATCAAGCTTGTAGCGTATCCAGTCGGCAATGCCGGGCTGGGACAGAAGTTGCGCGGTGTTGGCGATCAGGTCGTCGAAATCGACCGCGCCCGCAAGTTGCTTGGCCTGGGCATAGGCGCGGGCATAAACCCGCCCGGCGTGCAGAGCCTTGGCGAGCAAAGCGGCATAGGCGGCGCGGAGCCTGAGGCCCAACAGTTCGGCACAACGCTCATGGATGCGTGCAATGGCGTCCCCATAGCCATCCACCGGGGGCGCCCAGCCTTTGGCGGTAGAGATCAGTTCGCCATCGGCCTTCGCCCAGACGACATGGAGATCGGTGAGCGTGGCCGCCCGCGCCGCCGGATCGAGATTCCGCCAGCGCGCGATCCGGTCGCAGCGCTCCAGCGCCCGACCCGTGCCCCAATCCGCATTGGCCTGCGCGATCCATATCAGCGTGCGCATATCGAACAGGTCGTCCGCGCACTGTGTGGCTATATGAGCGTCGATATCGCCTTCGGGCAGTTCCAGTTCCCGCAGCAGCCAGGGCGCGATATCCTCCGGCAAGGCCTTGAGCGCGTCCAGCCGGGCCGCACAGCGCAGCAGGAAATTCTCCGCGCCTCCCTCGCCCATGCGCAGGCTGAGCGCCTGCAAAGCTTCGATCAGCGCATCGTCGCCCTGCTGTTGTGCGACCACCACCATGTCGGCCAGCGTTTGGCGCGCCAGTGTTGCCTGCTCGCGCTGATCGAGCGGCCGGAAACCGGGCGGCAAGTCGGCCTCCAGCGGAAAAGCGGTCAGCAATTGCTGACAAAAGCCGTGAATCGTCTGGATGCGCAGGCCGCCGCCAGTCGACTCCAGCACTTCGGCAAAAAGGCGGCGCGCCCGGTCGCGGGCTTCCGGGCCGGACTCCTCGCTCAAAGCCTCCAGATCGTGGAAGAGATCGCCTTCCTCCATCTGCACCCAGGCGGCGAGCCGGTCATGGATGCGATCGGCCATCTCCGCCGCGCCCGCCTTGGTAAAGGTCAGGCAGAGGATATTTTCCGGCCGCACCCCTTGCAGCAGCAGACGGAAAACGCGCGCGGTCAGCACATGGGTCTTGCCCGTGCCCGCCGATGCCGACAGCCACACATGGGCGTCGGGCGCGGCGGCCTGCGCCTGGGCGCCGGCCAGCGGTTGCAGAGCCTTGGCCTTTTTAGCCATCGTCGCGGCCATACCATTCCTCCAGCCGCATGAGCTGGTCATAATCGCCATAGTTCGCGACTTCGGGGTTCACCTGCGCATCGAAGGGCGCCGAACCGAGGAGGTAGGTGGCGGCAATATCCTCGAACTGCGCGTAGACTTGGGAGGTGAAGTCGGCGGTGATGATCTTGTCCCGCTTGCCCATCGGATCGACCGGGCTTTCCCGATAGCCAAAGGCGTCGCCCTTCTTGGCGAGCGACCAATATTCGAAGCTCCCCGCCACAGGCGCCGTGTGGGGACCGGGAAAGCCGTCATGCTCCGCGATCAGGCCCAGCAATCCGAGCTGAAGCGCATAGCCAGCCTTGACCTGCCGGGCGCTGGGGGGCTTGCCGGTCTTGTAGTCGACAATGCCGAGCTTCCCGTCCGGCAGCAGGTCGATGCGGTCGGCCTTGCCGGTGAGCGTGACCCCTGCAATGTCCGCACGGCCGTCAATCTCGACGGAAAGGATCTTGCGCCCAGCGGCGAGGTCGCTCGCCACCTCGGCGGCGATCCAACGGATCGCTTCGATCAGGCGCGGCTGCCAGAGCGCTTTCAGCAAGGGATGCACATTCGGCTGGTCGAACATCGCCCGCGCACGGGCTTCGAGATCGGCCAGGTCGCGGCTGCCCGCCTCTGCCCATTGCTGGAGGATTTCATGTACCGCCGTGCCGCGCCAGGCCGGCCCGGCATCGGCGTCCACCGGATCGAGCCGCGCCAGACGCAGGATGCGCTTGGCGTAAAAGGCGTAAGGGTCGGCCTTCAACCGATCGACATCGGTGACGGGAATGACTTTCGGGCGCACCGACAGCGGCGGCACCGGCGCGGGGCGGCTGGCGGGCCGGTGGTCCGCCGCATCATCGATCGCTTGCGCCAGCGCGGCATAGCGATCGGCGCTTTTCCATTGCGGCCCCGTCATGGCCTTCAGCCGCAGCCAGAAGCGCGAAGCGACCGCCGGGCCGCCCGATCCGCGCCGGGCCCGCGTGATAAGGATTTGCGGCGCACCCAAGGCACTCGCAAAATCATGGGCGGCAAGGCCGATCCGGCTTTCCAGTCCCGGCAGCCCGATTTCCCGCCGGATGCGGGGCGCCAGCCAGGGATCGGGCGCGGGCAAGCCCGGCCATGTACCCTCGTTAAGGCCGCTCAGGATCATCAGGTCCGTCTGCACCAACCGCGCTTCGATCAGGCCAAGGATGCTGATGCGAGGATGTCCCCCCTGCGGCGGGCGCACCGACAGCCCGCCCAGAAGATGGTCGAACAGGGCTGGCAGCGCACGTATGTCGGCCTGGCGCGGCCCTTCGCTAGCCGCCTCCTCCATCTCAGCGAAGAGGTCGGCGGCGGCATGGCCCTGATGCCCGGCCCAGACCGCATCGCGCGACAGGCGACCGGCATGTTCGCGAATGACCGCCAACTGCCCGGCCAGGTCCGGCGCGGCCAGAAAGGCTTGTTCCAACGGTTCGAGCAGGGTGCGGGCTTCCGCCCACCAATGCCGCGTGCGAGCGCGCAGCGTGCGCTGCCGATCTTCACCCTCGCGGTCGCCAAGCAGCAGGTCGAGACCGACGATCCCCGCCTGCGGCCTTGGCCCGCGCAGCAGCAGGTCGAGACCCCGCACGCCCTCCAGCCAGGCGAGCCGCCCCTCCCCGCGCATGACGAGCGGATGCTTGAGCAGGGTTAGCAACGCAACCGGCGCAAAGCGTTCCGCCAATGCTTCCGCCATGGCGATCAGCAAGGTTCCGGGCGGCAAGCGAGACAGCGGTTGCCCGGCGGAATCGTCGGCGTCGATGCCCCAGCGCTTGAGATGCGCGGACACGCGGGTCGCCAATTGCCGGTCCGGCGTCACCAGAGCGGCGGTGCGGCCCGGCGTCTCCACCGCTTCGCGCAGAGCAATGGCGATGGCCTGCGCCTCCTCGCCGGGTGTCGCGACCTCCAGCGCCTCCACCCCCGCGAGCGAGCGATCCGCCGTCTTGAGATCGCGCCAGCGGCTGGTTAGGCGCGGCGGCAGCATGGCGTTGGAAATATTGCGTCCCCGCACGGCGCGGGCGTCATGCTCGCTGCCCCAGCGCCAGAGCGCCACATCGTCACGCGTCGCGCTCATCCGGTCGAGCAGGCGCTTCAGGGCGTATTGGGGATGGGTTTCATGCCCCGCGGGCGCCCGGCCGGTCAGTGGATCGGCGTCAAAGGGACCGATAGCATCCCAGGCGTCGCCATCCATCTCCTGATCCAGACCGGCAAAGACTACAGCGCCCTTGGGCAGCAGCGCGATCCGCCGCAGCAGCGCGGCAATCGCCGGGGCCGTCGTGGACATGCCCGCGGCAATGACGAAGCCCTCGGGCGGCGCCTTCGCCCAGCGGGCGGACACACGATCCAGCAGCCGATTGCGGCGATCCGCCAGATCGATGCAACCGAGCCGCGCTAGTTCCTGCGGCCATTGCGCCAATAGGATGCCGAACAGCTTGAGCGAGGTCTGCCAATGCTGCGACAGTTCGTCGGACAAAGTGAGATCGGCCAGCGCGGTGACCGAAAGCCGCTCAACCTGTATCTGATCGAGGACCGTGCCCAGCGCCTGGGCGAGTTGCAATGCCTGCCCCGCGTCCACCGGGTGCGCCGATGCCTGCTGGACCATCCGCGCCAGGATCATCTGGCGGCGCATCGGCGCTATGGCGGGCGGCACAGCCTCGTCCTCGCCCAGCGGATCGAGCGCGCTGCCGACCTGTTCGCCCAGATCGGCATCACCCAATGCGACAAGGCGCGGCAATAGCAGCCCGCCGCCCGATTTCCGCACGAAAGCGTCGCTGACCGACCGGACGGCGCGATTATTGGGCAACAGGATCATGCCCTGCGCCAGCCGCATCGGATCGCCGCCATGCTGGGCGAGGAGGCCCGCGACCAGCGCATCGGAAAAGGCGCGGTGCGCCGGTATGTTGAACAGCGCCGGGCGGGTGCGGTCACCCATCGGCCAGCATCGTCTCCACGGCGGGGATGGCCTGCGGCGTGCCGACATCGAACCACAAGCCCTGGTGCGAGACGCCATAGAGGCGCCCCGCCTCTATCGCCCGATTCCAGAAGACATTGGTCGAAAAGACCTCCGACGGCGGATCGACAAGCAGGCTGGGCGACATGATCTGGACGCCGGTAAACACGAAGGGCGCGACATGGGCCGTCTTGCGCCGGGTCAGCCGGCCGTTCGCGTCCATATGAAAATCGCCCGGCCCCTTATGGCAATTGGCGCGGGCCAGCGGGACCAGCAGCAGCAGGGCGTCCATGCGCTCCGGATCCCAGATCTTCCGCATCATGCCCAGCGTTTCCTGTGGGCCGTCGATCCACAGATTGTCGCTGTTGGCGCAGAAAAAGGGCGCATCGCCAAGCTGCTCCCTGGCATGGATCAACCCGCCGCCGGTCTCCAGCAGCTTCCGGCGTTCGTCGGAAATCGCCACCTGCATGCCGTTGCAATGCGCATGCAGATGCGCCTCGACCGTGTCGGCCAGATAGTGGACATTGACCACCAGCTTCCTGATGCCACCCGCCGCCAGCCGATCCAGCGCATGGTCCATCAGCGGCTTGCCCGCCACCTTGACCAGCGGCTTGGGGCGGGTCGCGGTCAAAGGGCGCATGCGCTTGCCCAATCCTGCGGCCATCAGCATCGCGGTATCGATCATGCGGGGGTGAAATCCTGTAACGCGTGATGACGCTTGTCGGCAGGAATATTGGCCGCGAACCAAGCCGCCACGGGCGCCAGCGCGGGATGGGCGAGGTCGCGCTCCAGCAAATCCCACATGCGCGGCAGATAGGACAGATAGCGCGGTTTGCCGTCGCGCTTCCACAAACGGGTGAAGATACCGATGATCTTCGCATTGCGCTGCGCGCCCAGCACAGCATAGGCGGCGTCGAAATCCGCTGGCGGATTGGCGATGGCGCGATAATGGTCGAGCATCGCCGCCTCCAGCGCGGGAGGCACGTCGCGCCGCGCATCCTGGAGCAACGAAACGAGGTCATAGGCCGGGTGCCCGGCCAGCGCGTCCTGAAAATCGAGCAGACCCAGCCCATGGGAAGCCGCCCGGTCGATCAGCATGATATTTTCCGCGTGATAATCGCGCAGCACCGTGACGACCGGGCTGGCCGATTGCTCGACGATCGGCAGGACCGCGTCCCAAGCCTCGGCATAGGCATCCTCATCCACCGGCAGACCAATGGCAGGACAATAATATTCGGTCAGAAGGCCGGCTTCGCGCTGATAGACTGCGCGGTCATAGGGCGGAACATCGGCGGGCGGCAGACGATGCAGGGCAGCCAGCAAATCGACGGCGCGGCTATACACATCCCATTCCGCGTCGGGCACGTCCTCGACATGCTCCTTGACGCGCAGATCACCGAAATCCTCGATCAGAACCAGCCCTTCTTCCAGATCGCGGGCCAATATCTGTGGCGCGGCAAAACCGTTCGCCGTCAGATGCTCTGCAATGGCGATAAAGGGGCGCGGGTCTTCATGGGGTGGCGGCGCGTCCATCAGCACCGCCCGGCGCGCACCGTCGATCGCGCGGAAATAGCGGCGGAAAGACGCATCGCCAGCCAGCGGCACGATGGCGGCATGCTCCCACCCCGCTTGCGCGAGGAAAGCGGGAGCGGCGGCGGGCGGGATCATATCTGTGACCATCGCTCCGTCCAAGCGTCCGGCACGCGCGCTGTCAAGCGCCGAGCGCCATCGAGTTCGATGCCGATGTGGAACCGCAAGGCTTCGGGCCAGGCGCCCTCTCCCAGCCGGTCGGGCCATTCGACGATCAGCAGGCTGTCCATCAGATACTCGTCCAGCGCCAGTTCCTCCGCTTCCTCGGGCCTGTCGAGCCGGTAGAGGTCGACATGAGCAACGGGCAGGCGGACTTCGGGAATGTCATAGGGCTGGACGATGGCGAAGCTGGGACTAGGCGCTTCTTCCTCCAGCCCCAGCCCTTCCAATATGCCTCGGGCCAACGTCGTCTTGCCTGCGCCAAGTCCGCCTTCCAGCGCGATCACGTCACCTATGCGGACAAGCGCGGCCAGACGATGCCCGAATGCCAGCATCTCGCCCTCCCCCGCCAGGATGATTTCGTTCTCAGTCACGGGGCAGCTCGATCACGACCATGGTGCCCTGCCCCGGTTCCGACACCAGTTGAAGCGTCCCGCCATGCGCCTGCGCCAATTGCCTGGCGAGCGGCAGGCCGATCCCCGCCTTGCCGCCGTTGCGCGCCTGCTCGGTCCGGGAGGAAGCGTCGAAGATGGTCCCCTGCCGCTTGGCGCTGATGCCCGGACCATTATCCGACACGACAAGACGCGCATTGTCCGCCGTGCCGTCGCCATGCAGCAGAACGCGGCCGCCCCGGCTGCAATAGCGCACCGCATTTTCCAGCAGATGATCCAGCGCCTGCCCGATCCGGCGCTTGTCGCCCTGCACCGTGCCCAGGCTGGACTGGAGCGACATGGCAAGGTCGATCCCCTTGGCGGTGGCGTCGCCCTTGATCCGCGCCACGGCGTCGCGGGCTTCCACCGCCAGGTCCACCGGCGCTTTTTCTATGGGCAGCATCCCCGCCTCGCCCTGCGTCAAATCCAGAACATTGTCGATCAGCATGGAGAGCCGGTTGGTGCTCTGCAGGATGCCGTCGACATATTCCCTGGCGGACGTGCTGAGCTCTCCCGCATAACCCGCGCTCATCATTTCCGCGAAACCGGCGATGGTGGTGAGCGGCGTGCGCAACTCATAGCTCATATTGGTGACGAAGGCGGTCTTCACCTTATCCGCCTGCTCCAGCGCGTCGTTGCGGTCGCGCAGCACCTGTTCCACGCGGCGGCTGTCGGTGACGTCGAGCATGGTGAACAGCGCATTGCCGTCGGGCAGCGGGATCGCTGCGAATTCGAAGATGCGCCCATCCGCGAAGCCGACATGACCGACGCGCTGCTTGCGTTCCACCGTGGCGGCCCGCACCAGTTCGCGAACGAGATTCGCCTGCTGCGGCTTGGCCAGGCGCGATTGGACCGCTCGCATCAGTTCGTCGATGCGCGGATGCTTCGCCAGCAAATCCTCGGACACGTCCCAGATCGAGCGGAAACGGCTGTTCCAAAGGTGCAGGCGCCCATCGGAGGAAAATACGCCGATCGATTCGAACAGATTGTCGAATGTCGCCGTGCGGACGCGGAGCAGCGTATCGCGCGCGCTCGACAACTGGACTTGCTCGGTCCGATCCTCGAAGATCAGCAACAGCCCGCCATCGGGCAAAGGCTGCCCATAGACGCGCAAATGGGTGCCGTCGGCCAGCAGCCAATTTTCCTCGCGGGGATCGGGCGAGAGGAACCAGTCGCGCCTTTCCGCGCGCCACGCCGGGAAATCCCGGTTTTCGGGCAGTCGCCGCGCTTCGCGCATCTGGTCCAGCACCCGCTCGAAGGGCGGATTGTCCGCCAGCCACTCCTGGTCAAGCCCGAACAGGCTCATGAAGGGCTGGTTCCAGAAGCGCAATGCCCGGTCGGACCCAAAGCGCGCCACGCCGGCGGACAGGCGGTCCAGCAAGTCCCGCTGCGCCGCCTCCAACCGCCGATGTTCGACGCGGGACTGTTCCAGCTCATTCTGGTCCATCGCGAAACCGGCCACGCCCGCCGTCCCGAGCGGGACGTCGACGACGCGCATGGTCCGCCTCTCGCCGTCGATCGTGGCGGGCACCATGCGCTCGACGGGCGTACCGTCGGCAAGCGTCTGAGCAGCGGCGGCTTGCGGTGTGAGGCCGCCGACCGTCTCGACCAGTTCGGTGCCATGGGCAATGACTTCGCGGGCGCTTTCGCCGTCCACCGCCCGGACATAGGCGGTGTTGACGAGGCTGAGCCGCATGTCCGCCGTGCGATGCCACATCGGGAAGGGCGCCGCCTCCACCAGTCCCGCCAGTGCTTCCAGCGCCTCGCGGAGCTGTTCGACCTTGCCCTTCAGCGTCTGGATTTCCGACTGGCTGTCGGTCGCGTCGAAAATCCAGAGCACGACCCCGCCGCTTTCGGCCAATACCGGCCCCGCGGGCGCGCCCCGCACCAGCAACAGGCGGGACGAATCGACGCCCCGCACCGGCAGCGCGAAGCTGCGGCCCGCGCGCTGGGCGGCGGCGATTTCCTGCGCCAATGCGGCGGCGTCATCGGCTTCCAGGCCGCCGTCGGGTGCGGTCAATTCGGACACGAAGGTCGGCACCCGATCCTTGCCAAGCCATTTGGCAAGCCGGTCGGCCGCTTCCAGCCGGCCATCGGGGTGGATGACGATGGGGGCGGCCGGTGCGGAGGCAAGCAGAACCGACAGCCGATCCAGCTTGCCCTGAGCCTGCATGCCTTCGCGACGCCGGCGCTGGCCGCTGGACAGCGCCCAGATCGCCGCGCCCAGCCATGCGGCCAGCACGACGCCGAGAATCACGGCGGCAAGTGGGGTCAACGTCATTACGCCCTACTTCACCCTCATCGCGAAAAATTGCCCCCGTGCATGATCTTGAGGGGACTAACCCAAGTCAGATGCAGCGTGAAGCGCTGAGATGGAAAGAATTATATGCGGGGCGACGGCGTCGCCGGCCTTTTGGATGAGCTTGGGTGATTGTCTGGCCGCGAAACCCGGAGCGGCAATGGGTAAGATGGCCCTTATTTCCGTCATCTCAGCGAAAGCTGGGATCTCTTGAGGCCAGGTCGTGCGTTATCGCTCGAGATTCCATCTTTCGCAGGGATGACGATATTATCAAACGTCCACTTTGGGTCGAAATCCGACAGAGCACTACTCAGCCCTGCGGCATACCAGCCAAGCTATGCCATCTTCACTGCCGATGTTTGAGAGCTTCGTGGTGAGGATATGTCCGAGCATTTTCTTGCCCGGGAATTGGTGGAGCCTAGCGGGATCGAACCGCTGACCTCCTGCATGCCATGCAGGCGCTCTCCCAGCTGAGCTAAGGCCCCATCGTTGCGCGGCATCATACCGCATCCCAATGGATCGAACCATGTCCGGCTTCGCGCCGTCGGCCCGGATGTCTGGACGCCCGTCGTTTGCATTGGGGAGCGTTGATCGAGGTCGTTTGCAACCTCACCACACCCCTCGCTTACGCCCGGGAGTTTTTCGGGAAAATGCCCCGCGGACATTTTCTTTATCCGAAAAACTGGTGGAGCCTAGCGGGATCGAACCGCTGACCTCCTGCATGCCATGCAGGCGCTCTCCCAGCTGAGCTAAGGCCCCGTTTTCCAGTGTCGGCGCCGTTTGGGTCCGGCGCCTGCGAGGTCGCTGCCATTAGGTGGCAGCTTCCTCCTTGGCAAGCATAAAATTCACTTAATTGTCGTCGTCGCCATCATCGGCGGCGGCATCGACGCCCAGGTCGTCGTCACCACCCAGATCGACATCATTATCCGGCGAATCACCGTCATCATCAACGTCCAGATCCAGGTCCAGATCGTCATCAGCCGTCTCGATTTCGCCATCGGCGGTTTCGATGACCTTCTTGGGCGCTTCCTCATAAGGCAGCGGCTGTTTCGACTTCAGCACCGGTTCCGGTTCCCAGGCCGTGCCGCAGTTGATGCAGGTGACCGGGTCATCCTTACCCAGGTCGTAGAAGCGCGTGGCGCATTTCGGGCAGGTACGCTTCGTGCCCCATTCAGCCTTGACCATGTCCGGCCTTGTCCTTCTTGCGAGTGCTCAAAATGGATATTACGCGGCACGACTGGGTCGCCCGCGAAGAGACGGCGCCTTGCCATAGCCAAACCGCGCTGTCAAAAGCCGGGCGCAATTTTTCAGTTCCTTCCAGACGGATTGACCCGTGACCGCTTCTTTCGACCACCCAACTCCCATGACCTTCACTGCCGCGCCGCCGCTTTCCGGTTCGGTCACCGTGCCGGGCGACAAGAGCATTTCGCACCGCTCGCTGATGCTCTCGGCGCTGGCCGTGGGCGAAAGCCGCGTCGAAGGTCTGCTGGAAGGCGAAGACGTCCTTGCCACCGCCGCCGCCATGCGCGCCATGGGCGCGGACATCCGCAAAGACGAGGAAGGCATCTGGCACGTTCACGGCGTCGGCGTGGGCGGCCTGCTCCAGCCCGAAAGCGCGCTCGACATGGGCAATAGCGGCACCTCGACCCGCCTGCTGATGGGCCTGGTCGCCAGCCACGCCATCACCGCGACCTTCGTCGGCGACGCGTCCTTGAGCAAACGTCCCATGGCCCGAGTCACCGAGCCGCTGTCCCGCATGGGCGCCGGCTTCACGACCAGCCCCGGCGACCGTCTGCCGCTGACCATGCGTGGCGCATGCCCGGCCGTGCCGCTGGACTATCGCCTCCCCGTCGCCTCCGCGCAGGTCAAGTCGGCCATCCTGCTCGCGGGGCTCAACACCCCAGGCATCACGCGTATCGTCGAGCCCATCCCCACCCGCGACCATAGCGAAAAGATGCTGAAAGGCTTCGGCGCCGATCTCAATGTGGAAGTCGAGACGGACGGCACTCGCATCATCACGCTGAAGGGCGAAGCCGAACTCCGCCCACAGTCGATCGTCGTGCCCGGCGACCCTTCCTCCGCCGCTTTCCCGATGGTCGCCGCGCTGCTGGTTCCCGGTTCCAAGGTCATCATCGCCAATGTCGGCCTCAACGCGACCCGCGCCGGCCTTGTCGACCTGCTGCGCGAAATGGGTGGCGATATCGCCATTGAAAATCCACGCGACGTGGGCGGCGAGCCGGTGGGCGACCTCGTCATCACGGCCTCGGCGCTCAAGGGTGTCGAACCCGACCCTGCCCGCGCTCCGTCGATGATCGACGAATATCCCGTGGCCTTCATCGCCGCCGCCTTCGCGGAGGGCCGCAGCATCTTCCGGGGTCTGGAAGAATTGCGCGTCAAGGAATCGGACCGCATCGCCACCATGGCGGCGGGCCTGCGTGCCATTGGCGTCACGGTCGAGGAGCTGGAGGACGGCATCGTCATAGAGGGCAGCGGCGGCGCGCTCCTTCCCGGCGGCGGCCCGATCGCCACGAAGCTCGACCACCGTATCGCCATGAGCTTCGCAATCGCCGGCCTCGTGTCGAAAAATGGCGTCACCATAGACGACATGCGCCCGGTTGCGACCAGCTTCCCCGGCTTCACCGCCCTGTTGCAGACGCTCGGCGCCATGGCATGAATTTCGACCTGGCCAACATCATAGGCCTGATCGGCAGCGGCCTGATGGTCATTGCCTATGCCTATAGCAACATGGCGAAGCTGCTCAATTTCACCCTCTTCAACCTGCTGAACCTGATCGGCTCGCTGCTGCTGATCTATTCGCTGATGGTTCATTTCAACGTCGCGTCGATGGCGCTGGAAGTCGTCTGGGCCTTCATTGCCCTGATCGGGCTCGCCAAGGCGCTGCGGAAAGGCAAAACATCATGATCATCGCCGTGGATGGCCCAGCCGCATCGGGCAAAGGCACGATCGCCAAGGCGCTCGGCCGCCATTACGGCCTGCCCGTCCTCGACACCGGCCTGCTCTATCGCGCAGTGGGCCTCGCCGTCCTCAAGGCCAGCGGGGATCCCGATCATGAAGCCGACGCGCTGGCCGCCTGCGATTTTGACGACGCGATGCTGAACGACCCGGCGCTCCGCAACGAAGCCGTCGGATCGCTTGCCTCCCGCGTTTCGATCCATCAGAGCGTCCGCAAAGCCTTGGTCAAGCGTCAGCGCGACTTCGCCACCCAGCCCGGCGGCGCCATCCTCGACGGCCGCGACATCGCGACGGTCATCGCGCCCGATGCCGATGCCAAGATCTTCGTCACCGCCAGCGTCCATGTCCGCGCCCAGCGCCGTTATGACGATGCCCTGTCGCATGGCAGCCATCCCGATATGGACAGCCTGATCGCGGACATTCAGGCCCGCGACACCCGCGACATGAGCCGCGATCATGCCCCCCTGCGCGTGGCGGATGGAGCGGACTTGCTCGACACCAGCAATTTGACTATAGACGCGGCCGTCCAGCAGGCCATTGCACTGGTGGACGCTCAGTTGGAACGTCGGCCAAAAGCCTGACGCGATGACGGCGCTTGGGATTCCCAGGCGCCCTTTTCGCTTATCCGCGGGGCGTCGACTCGTCAGGGCCGAAAGGATGTTCGCACGGTATTCGGCCGTGCGGGCGCTTTGGCCTGAAAGACCACCGGAGACAACCGGTAGGCCAGCAATGACGAGTGAAGGACTATATTATGGCCTCTACGGCATTCCCCTCGCGCGACGATTTCGCCGCGCTTCTCAATGATTCTCTCGGTGGCGAGGACGGCGGCTTCGAAGGCCGCGTCGTAAAGGGCACCGTTACCGGCATCGAAAACGACATGGCGCTGATCGACGTCGGCCTGAAGTCGGAAGGCCGCGTGCCGCTGCGCGAATTCGCCGCGCCGGGCCAGAAGGCTGACCTCAAGGTCGGTGACGAAGTCGAAGTCTATGTCGACCGCGTCGAAAACGCCCATGGCGAAGCCATGCTGTCGCGCGACCGCGCGCGCCGTGAAGCCGCCTGGGACAAGCTGGAATCCGAATTCACCGAAAGCGCCCGCGTCGAAGGCGTCATCTTCGGCCGCGTCAAGGGCGGCTTCACCGTCGATCTCGACGGCGCCGTGGCGTTCCTGCCCGGCAGCCAAGTCGACATCCGCCCCGTGCGCGATGTCACGCCGCTGATGGACATTCCGCAGCCCTTCCAGATCCTGAAGATGGATCGCCGCCGCGGCAACATCGTCGTGTCGCGCCGCGCCATATTGGAAGAGACCCGCGCCGAACAGCGCAGCGGCCTCATCCAGACGCTGGCCGAAGGTCAGATCATCGAGGGCGTCGTCAAGAACATCACCGACTATGGTGCATTCGTTGATCTGGGCGGCATTGACGGTCTGCTGCACGTCACCGACCTCAGCTACAAGCGCATCAATCACCCGAACGAGATGATCAACATCGGTGACACCGTTCGCGTTCAGATCATCCGCATCAACCGCGACACCCAGCGCATCAGCCTTGGCATGAAGCAGCTCGAGAGCGATCCGTGGGAAGGCGCTGCCGCCAAGTATCCGGTCGGCGCGAAGCTGTCGGGCCGCGTCACGAACATCACCGAATATGGTGCGTTCGTAGAGCTGGAAGCCGGCATCGAGGGTCTGGTCCACGTTTCGGAAATGTCCTGGACCAAGAAGAACGTCCACCCCGGCAAGATCGTTTCGACCAGCCAGGAAGTCGAAGTTCTGGTGCTCGAAGTCGATCCCGAAAAGCGCCGCATCTCGCTCGGTCTCAAGCAGGCCCAGAACAACCCCTGGGACAGCTTTGCCGAACGTCACCCGATCGGTTCGACCGTCGAGGGCGAAGTCAAGAACGCGACCGAATTCGGCCTGTTCATCGGCCTGGACGGCGACGTCGACGGCATGGTCCACATGTCGGACATCGCCTGGGGCATTTCGGGCGAAGACGCGCTGGCTCTGCACCGCAAGGGCGAGACGGTTCAGGCCGTCGTTCTCGACATCGATGTCGAGAAGGAGCGCATCAGCCTCGGCATGAAGCAGCTTGAGCGTGGCGGTCCGGCCGCTGGCGGAACCGCGGCTGCGGCTGCCGGCCTCAACAAGAACGCGATCGTCACCGTGACCGTTCTGGAAGTGCGCGACGGCGGCCTGGAAGTCCAGGCGGGCGAAGATGGCGCCGCCGGCTTCATCAAGCGCAGCGACCTTGGCCGCGACCGCGACGAGCAGCGTCCGGAACGCTTCCAGATCGGCCAGAAGTTCGACGCCATGGTCACCGGTTTCGACCGCGCCAAGAAGCCGACCTTCTCGGTCAAGGCGATGCAGATCGCTGAAGAGAAGCAGGCCGTGGCTCAATATGGCTCGTCCGACAGCGGCGCGTCGCTGGGCGACATCCTTGGCGAAGCGCTGAAGGCGAAGAGCGAAGGCTAAGGCCTCCTTCGATATCTAACTTAAGTAATAGAGCCCGCCGGAACTTAGCTCCGGCGGGCTTTTTCTTTTCCCATAATGAGAAAGACATACCGATATTGGCCAATTGTCAGAACGTTGAGGATTCATTATAAATTAAGCGGGAACCAGAAGGGGGAGTCTGGAGGACCAATGATACGCTCGGAACTGATACAAAAATTGGCTGAGGAAAATCCAAACCTCAACCTCCAGGAAGTGGAAAGGATCGTCGATCTTTTCTTCAAGGAAATAGTCGACCGCCTTTCAAGTGGCGGTCGAGTGGAATTGCGCGGCTTTGGCGCGTTTACGACACGGGCGCGCGACGCGCGTACGGGGCGGAATCCGCGAACGGGGGAGCAGGTTCCGGTGGACGCGAAGCGCGTTCCCTATTTCAAGCCAGGAAAGGAAATGCGCGAGCGGTTGAACACGAAAGCTGCGGTCTGATTCAAGCACATCCTTGACCTCTGCGCCGTTAGCCTTCAGGGGGTAACGGCCCGAGCGGACGTGGCGAAATCGGTAGACGCAGCGGACTTAAAATCCGCCTCCCCCTGGGAATGCGGGTTCAAGTCCCGCCGTCCGCACCAGCTTTTTTTCCAGGCGCTAATTTCCCAATTCCAGTGCTTATTGCTGGATATCCACCTCATTTGTGGTGATGATCGGTCATGGCCGGTGCAATCAATCCACAAAGCTTCAGCGATTCCCTCGTCATATTGGGGGCAGCGGGGCTGGTCATTCCAGGATTCGCTCGGCTCCGGATCAGCCCGGTCATCGGCTTCATTCTGGTCGGACTGGCAGTGGGACCGTCTGGATTGGGCGCATTGGTCGGCCAATATCCCTGGCTCTATCATGTCACCATTTCCAACAGAGCGGCGATAGAGCCCTTTGCCGAACTCGGCGTCATCCTGCTTCTTTTCTCCATAGGGCTGGAACTAAGTTTTCGTCGTCTTTGGACCATGCGGACGCAAGTATTCGGTGTCGGCGCGGCAGAATTAATTGGCGGCGGTACTCTTATTGCACTTGGCCTTTATTTACTGGGTCAGGCACCCGCCGGCGCTTTCGGCCTTGGACTCGCATTGGCGCTGTCATCGACGGCGGTCGTTCTGCCGATGGTCGGCACGCAGAGCGCCGTGGGCCGCGCCGCATTTTCCATGCTGCTTTTCGAGGATCTGGCACTCGTCCCGATCATCTTCATGCTGGGCGCCCTCGCGCCTTCCGTGGCAGCCAGTCCTGAGGGGCCCTGGAGCGAACTGGCCGACACGCTGCTGAAAAGCGGCATCACCATCGCCATCATGCTGGTCCTGGGCCGCCTCTGCCTGCCGCATATCTTCAGTCAGGCCGCGCGCACCAAAAGCCCTGAAGTGTTTCTCGCCGCCAGTCTTCTGGTCGTTATCGTTTCCAGCATGGCGACCTCCATTGCCGGCTTGTCACCAATCGTCGGCGCGCTTCTGGCGGGTCTGCTGATTGCCGAAACCGACTATCATGGCGAGGTCGAGGTCATGACCGCGCCGTTCAAGGGGCTGGCTCTGGGCGTCTTCCTCATCACCGTCGGCATGGGCCTGGACGTGCGCGTCATCCTTGCCAATTGGCCAAATCTTATTCTGGCCGTGGTGGGAGTGGTTCTTGCCAAGACGCTTGTAACCGCCGCTTTGCTGTACCTCTCAGGCGCGAGGAAAGGTGTCGCGCTGGAAGTCGGCGTGCTGATGTCCAGTCCATCGGAAACCACCCTCATCGTGCTTTCCGCCGCCGCCGCCGCCCAATTGATATTGCCCTCCACGGCCGCCTTCTGGCAGATCGTGACGGCAATCGGACTGACCATTACCCCGCTGCTGGCGCGGCTGGGCCATGATGTTGCCCGGCGGCTGGAAATGGCGCTAGGCGAAGAGGCGTCCGAAATCAGCGAAGATCATGCAGAATCTGCTGCCGTCGTGATCGGTTTCGGGCGCGTGGGGCACATGGTGTGCGACTTGCTCAATCTGCATAAGCAGCGCTTCATCGTCGTGGAATCCGATCCGGATGTCGTCGCGGAGGCCCGGCGCAGGGGATATCCCATCCTGTTCGGGGACGTGTCGCGGACCGAAATGCTCGACAAGCTTCGCCTGGGTCATGCGCGCGCGTTGATCCTGACGATGGACGACCCTGTGCTATCCATCCGCATGACGAAGCGCGTGCGCGGCTGGGTGCCGGACTTGCCGATCATCGCACGCGCGCGGGACACCGATCATGCGGCCCAGCTCTATCGGGCGGGCGCGAGCGACGCGGTTCCGGAAACTCTGGAAAGCTCGCTTCAACTGGCGGAAACCGCGCTGGTCGACCTGGGCGTGGCGATGGGGCCGGTGATCGCCTCCATACATCAGATGCGGGAAGACCTGCGAATGGACATCAAGGATGCCGCCCAGCTTGAGACGGCGCCCAAGCTGCGGCGATTGCGCGCGGATGAGGTGCCTTAAGCCTCATCTCGCGGCGGGCTGAAAACCGACCAGCCGGTGCGGCGGGCCAGTTCTTCCAGAGCCAATGTCCCGAGTTGGCTGTTGCCATTTTCGTTCAAGCCGGGGGACCAGACGGCGATGGAGGCGCGACCGGGAACGATCGCCAATATGCCGCCACCAACTCCCGATTTGCCGGGAATGCCGACGCGGAAAGCGAAATCGCCCGATGCGTCATAATGACCGCAGGTCAGCATCAGGGCATTGATGCGCTTGGCCCGGCTGGACGAAACGACCCGGCCACCCTCCGGATGCTGACCGTCGAGCATCAGGTAGCGTCCGGCCAGGGCAAGCTGACGGCAGCTCATTTCGATCGCGCATTGGTGGAAATAAGTGCCGAGCACCAGATCGACCGGGTGCCTGATATTGCCGAAGGCGCGCATATAATTCGCCAGCGCCATATTGCGGAATCCGGTGGCGGTTTCGGAGGCGGCCACGGCTTCATTGATGGCGATGCTGTCGTCCCCGGCCAGATAGCGCACGAAGCGCAGCATTTCCCCGATGGCGACGCGGGGTTGATGGCCGCCCAGATTGACATCCGCGACGACGATCGCGCCTGCATTGATAAAGGGGTTTCGCGGAATGCCCCGTTCCTGCTCCAGTTGGACGATGGAATTGAAGGCATTGCCGGATGGCTCCCGCCCTACCCTTTCCCAGAGCTGGTCACCGACTTTGCCGAGCGCGAGGGTCAGCGCGAAGACCTTGGAAATGGATTGGATCGAAAAGCCGGTGTCGGAATCGCCGCCTTCGATCAAGCGGCCATCGGCGGTGGCTATGGCGATGCCGAACTGGCCGGGATCGACCTTGGCCAGTTCCGGAATATAGCTGGCGACGGTACCGCGATCTTCCCGGGTCGCGGCTTGGGCGACGATATCAGAAAGGATCGCGGGCAGGTCCATGGCTGGCCTCAGATTCCGGAGAATGATTCAGGTGATAGGTTACATGGATAGAAGCGCGAAAGAACGTCGTTTTCTCGGATTTTTCCTACGGGTCAAAAGTCCGGTGCGGCATAGCCTGATCGGGGTGATGCATGGGTGGCAGTAACTGGCCATTAGCTGCCATTGAGCGCATCCGTGTTCCTGCCTTCGCAGGAACACGGTGTAATTCAAGAAAACAGCGCGAAACAGAACGTCCGCTAACCACCCTTATTAGACAGGTGAAAGGCCCGCTTACAGCAGGGGATGGACTTAGGCTGGAACGTTGGCGAGGGTAGCCTTGACCGCTTCAATCGCGGCCTGTGCCTTGTCGCCTTCAGGGCCACCACCCTGGGCCATATCCGGACGGCCGCCGCCGCCCTTCCCTCCCAGCGCTTCCACGCCCGCGCGTACAAGGTCGACGGCGCTGATGCTGTCCTTCAGATCATCGGTCACGCCGACGGCGATGGTGGCACGCCCGTCGACAACGGCGAGGACCGCGGAGACGCCGCTGCCCAAGGTCGCCTTGTTCTGGTCGACCAGGCCGCGCAGCTCTTTGGGGTCAAGGCCTCCTATGACCTGACCGATGAAGTCGATGGCGCCGACCTTTTCGGGGCCTGCCGCCTGTGCGGAGCCGCCGCCGCCTAAAGCCAATGCCTTCTTCGCTTCGGCCAATTCGCGTTCGAGCTTGCGGCTCTGTTCGACCAGCGCGGCGATGCGGGCCGGGACTTCCTCCGGCGTCGTCTTGAGCGCGGCGGCGGACTGGCGCAGCCGATCCTCGCGGTCGGACAGCCAGAGGCGCGCCGCTTCGCCAGTCAGCGCCTCGATGCGGCGGACGCCGGATGAGACGGCAGATTCCGAGATGATCTTGAAGATCGCAATGTCGCCCGTTGCGCGGACATGGGTGCCGCCGCAGAGTTCGACCGAATAGCTGTGCGCGTCACCCGTCCCCATCGAAAGAACGCGGACTTCATCGCCATATTTTTCCCCGAACAGGGCCATGGCGCCTGCCTGGATGGCGTCGTCGGGCGTCATCAGGCGGGTCGTCACCGCCTCATTATGGCGGACCTGCTCGTTCACCTCAGCCTCGATCGCGGAAATCTGGCTGTGGGTCAGCGCCTCGGGATGGGAGAAGTCGAAGCGCAGGCGTTCCGGCGCGACCATGCTGCCCTTCTGCGTGACATGCGCACCCAACTGGTTGCGGAGTGCGGCATGCAGCAAATGCGTCGCGCTGTGGTTGGCGCGGATGCGATCGCGGCGGTTGACGTCCACGCTCAGGTGAACGGTGTCGCCAACCTTGATCTTGCCCGCGCCGACCTTTGCCTTGTGAGCATGGAGGCGGCCGAGCGGCTTGGCTGTATCTTCCACATCCGCGACCAAGCCCGCCTGCGAGCTGATCGTGCCCGCGTCGCCCATCTGGCCGCCGCTTTCGCCGTAAAAGGGCGTCTGGTTGGTGATGATCATGACCTCATCGCCCGGCCCGGCCGCATCGATGCGCGCGCCGTCCTTGACCAGCGCGAGGACTTCGCCCTCGCCCACTGTGGCGGTGTAGCCGATGAATTCGGTGCTGCCGGTGCTTTCGGCAATGTCGAACCAGATTTCGTCCGACGCCTTTTCGCCCGATCCCTTCCACGCGGCGCGGGCAGCGGCCTTCTGTTCCGCCATCGCCTTGTCGAAGCCTTCGCGATCGACGCCGAGGCCGCGCGAACGCAGCGCGTCTTCGGTCAGGTCATAGGGAAAGCCAAAAGTGTCGTAGAGCTTGAACGCGGTTTCGCCGGAGAGCGTGCCGCCTTCGTGCAAGTCGCCGGTCGCTTCGTCGAGCAGCTTGAGCCCGTTTTCCAGCGTCTTGCGGAAGCGGGTTTCCTCACGCAGCAGCGTTTCCTCGATCAGCGGCTGGGCGCGGACCAGTTCCTGATAAGCGCCGCCCATTTCGGAGACGAGACTCCCGACCAGACGATGCATCAAAGGCTCCTTCGCGCCGATGATGTGGGCGTGGCGCATGGCGCGGCGCATGATGCGGCGCAGCACATAGCCGCGGCCTTCGTTCGCGGGCAGCACGCCATCCGCGATCAGGAAGCTGGTCGAGCGCAGGTGATCCGCGATGACGCGGTGACTGGCCTTATGCTCGCCATCGATAGCGGTTTTGGTCAGCGCACCCGATTCCTCGATCAGCGCCTTGAAAGTGTCGGTGTCGTAATTGTCGTGGACGCCCTGAAGTACAGCGGCGACGCGTTCCAGGCCCATGCCGGTGTCGATGCTCGGCTTGGGCAGTTCGGAGACGATCTCATTCGCCTCCTGCTCATATTGCATGAAGACGAGGTTCCAGATCTCGACGAAGCGGTCGCCATCCTCCTCCGGGCTTCCCGGAGGGCCGCCCCAGATATGCTCGCCATGATCGTAGAAGATTTCCGAGCAGGGACCGCAAGGACCACTATCGCCCATCGCCCAGAAATTATCCTTGGTGGGGATGCGGATGATCTTGTGCTCGGGCAGGCCTGCAATCTTCTTCCAAAGGTCGAAGGCTTCATCGTCGGTGTGATAGACGGTGGCGGTCAGCCTTTCGGCCGGGATGCCCCATTCCTTGGTCAGCAGGGTCCAGGCGTGGGTGATCGCCTGTTCCTTGAAATAGTCGCCGAAGCTGAAATTGCCCAACATTTCGAAGAAAGTATGGTGGCGCGCGGTGTAGCCGACATTGTCGAGGTCGTTATGCTTGCCGCCGGCACGGACCGACTTCTGGCTCGACGTCGCCTTGTTGTACGGGCGGGTTTCCAGCCCTGTGAAGACATTCTTGAACGGCACCATGCCCGCATTGACGAACATCAGCGTCGGGTCGTTGTGCGGCACCAGAGGCGCCGATGGGACGATGGTGTGGCCGTTGGCCCCGAAATAGTCGAGGAAGGAGCGGCGAATGTCGTTGGTCGAAGTCATGAGGCGCGATTTAGTGGGAAGCGCTCCAACGCACAAGCGGGGCTTTTCGTCGTTTATTGGAATATCGGTCGATGGGGTTTTGGATTGGGACGGGTAGCGTCTCATTTGCCCCCTCCCGATAGCAGGAGGGGGCACATTGGTTACGCCGCCGCCTTCGCCAGCGCGCGATATTTGTGGAGCAGCGGTTCCGTATAGCCATTGGGCTGGCCGACGCCTTCGAACACCAGAGCGCGAGCGGCCTGCCAGGCCAGGCTGGACGGATTGCCGCTCATGGGCCGGTAGAGCGGATCGCCGGCATTCTGGGCATCGACCTTGGCCGCCATGCGGGTGAAGGCGGCGTCGACCTGTTCCGCCGTGCAGACGCCGTGGAGCAGCCAGTTCGCCATATGCTGAGAGGAAATGCGCAGCGTGGCGCGGTCTTCCATCAGGCCGATATCATGAATGTCGGGAACCTTGGAGCAGCCGACGCCCTGATCGACCCAGCGGACGACATAGCCAAGGATGCCCTGGGCGTTGTTGTCCAGTTCCTGAGCGATTTCCTCTTCGGACCAGTTGCGGCCCTGCGCGACCGGGATGGTCAGCAGCTTATCCAGCGGTGCGATGGCTTCAGCCTTGCGCTCAACCTGGCGGGCGAAGACGTCGATGCGATGATAGTGAGTCGCGTGCAGCGTCGCTGCGGTGGGGGACGGAACCCAGGCGGTGTTGGCGCCGCTCTTCGGATGCCCGACTTTCTGGTCGAGCATATCGGCCATGCGGTCCGGCGCGGCCCACATGCCCTTGCCGATCTGGGCGCGGCCGGAAAGCCCACAGGCGAGGCCGATCTGGACGTTGCGGTCTTCATAGGCCGTGATCCAGTCGGACGTCTTCATCTCCCCCTTCCGGATCATCGGGCCGGCGCGCATCGACGTGTGCATCTCGTCGCCGGTGCGGTCGAGGAAGCCGGTGTTGATGAAGACGATGCGGTCCTTCACTGCCTCGATGCAGGCGGCGAGGTTGGCAGAGGTGCGGCGTTCCTCATCCATGACGCCAACCTTCAGCGTGTGGCGGGCAAGGCCGAGCAGATCCTCAATGGCGTCGAACAGGCGATTGGTGAAACCGACTTCTTCAGGGCCGTGCATCTTGGGTTTGACGATATAGACGCTGCCAGTGCGGCTGTTGCCACCTTTCCTCTTGAGGTCGTGCAAGGCGATCAGCGTGGTGACGATGCCGTCGAGAATGCCTTCCGGGGTTTCCTGGCCGTTGGCGAGCAGGATTGCCGGGGTGGTCATCAGATGGCCGACATTGCGGACGAACAGCAGGCTGCGGCCCGGCAGGGTTAAGCTGCTGCCGTCGGGCGCGGTGTAGCTGCGATCCGGGTTGAGCGCGCGGGTCATCATCGCGCCATTCTTTTCGAACGTGTCGCTGAGGTCGCCCCGCATCAGGCCGAGCCAGTTGGAATAGGCGGCGACCTTATCCTCCGCATCCACCGCGGCGACCGAGTCTTCCAGGTCGCAGATGGTGGTAAGGGCGGATTCGAGGATGACGTCGGCTATGCCAGCAGGGTCGTCCTTGCCGATCGGATGCGAGCGGTCGAAGACGACTTCGATGTGCAGGCCGTTATGGCGGAACAGGCGGCCCTTTTCGCTTTTGCCGCGATATTGGGCCGGGTCGGCCAACTGGATGTCGCCGCCGGTAAGGTCAGCCCAAGAGCCGCTAGCGAGCGGAATGGCTTCGTCGAGGAAGGATTTGGCCCAAGCGATGACCTGCGCGCCGCGCTGCGCATCATAGCCCTTGCCCGCCGCCGCGCCGGGAATCGCGTCGGTGCCGTAGAGCGCGTCATAGAGGCTGCCCCAGCGCGCATTGGCGGCGTTCAGCAGGAAACGGGCGTTGAGGATCGGAACGACCAATTGCGGCCCGGCGAGGCGGGCGACTTCGTCATCGACATTCTCGCTGCCGATCTGGAACGGCGCCGGTTCGGGGACGAGATAACCGATCTCGCGCAGAAAGCCCTGATAGGCCGCGCCATCGAAGCTGCGCCCACCGCTTTCCCCGTGCCAGGCGTCGATCTGCTCCTGAATCGCATCGCGCTTGGCGAGCAGCGCGGCATTTTCCGGGGCGAACTTCGCGAAGATCGCGGCGGCGCCCTGCCAGAAAGCTCCGGCCTCTATGCCCGTGCCGGGGAGCGCCCGTTCCTCGATGAAGCTGGCGAGTTGCTGCGCGACCTGGAGGCCTGCGCGATCGGTCATGCTGGTCATGGATGATCTCCTTTTGCGCGGGACCATAGACGGATCACATTATGTTCGGTAGACGATATTATTTGAATTCAGATTTTCCTCTGGTGAAACAAATGATGGACCCGGATTATGACCTGTTCGCGACCATCGTGGACGAAGGCGGCATGGCGGCGGCGGGACGGCGGCTGAATATCTCGCCCGCCATGGTGTCGAAGCGACTGGTTCGGCTGGAGGAGCGGCTGGGCACCCGGCTGATCCACCGGACGACGCGTCGGCTCGCGTTGACCCCGGCGGGCGAGCGGCTGCATGACGATCTGCGCGCGATCATGGCGGCGCTGGATGAGGCGGAGCAGCGCGTGTCCGGTGCTTCGGCGGAGGCGACGGGGACTTTGCGGGTATCGGCGCCGACATCCTTCGGGCGGATGCATGTCGCGCCCTATCTGGGCCGATTTCTGGAAACGCATCCCAAGGTGCGGATGCAGATCGACCTGTCGGACGACTATGCCGACCTGCTGGCGACGCGGGCGGACCTAGCCATTCGCATCTGTTCCGATCCGGGGCCGGGGCTGGCCGCGCGCAGGTTGGCGACCAACCGGCGGGTCTTGTGCGCCGCGCCCGCTTATCTGGAGCGGTTCGGGGTGCCGGAGACGATCTCCGATCTCCGGAAACATCGCTTGCTCGCGGCGGATGGGCAATTGCCTTGGCGGCTGATCGGGCCCAAGGGCGCGACTTCCGTCGAAGGCGACAGCCATGTCCGCACGAATAGCAGCGAAATGGTGCGCGAACTGGCGCTTTCGGGCGTGGGCATCGCGCTGCGCTCGCTCTGGGACGTGAGCGACGCGCTAGCACGCGGCGACATTCGGCAGATCATGCCGGACCATGAGGGATCGGCGGATGTCGGCCTCTATGCCGTTCATCTGCCGCAGAATAATCCGCCACTCGCCATCACCGCCTTTGTCGATTTTCTTGGTCAACTCTATGCCCCCAGCCCGCCTTGGGAGCGGTCGGGCATTGCCCCAGCGGAAAAGCAGCCTTTTTGATGCCGTGATTTCCGAGCCGCGAAATGTTCCATTTCGCTCCAAATCACTCTAGAGGCCATCCCATGGACGAAAACACCCGGCGCGCCGCCCTAGACTATCACCGCTATCCGCAACCCGGAAAGCTGAGGATCGAACCGACCAAGCGCATGGTCAACCAGCGCGACCTGGCGCTGGCCTATTCGCCCGGCGTCGCCGCGCCCTGCATCGACATTGCCGAAGATCCCGAAAAGGCGATGGACTATACCGCCCGCGGCAATCTGGTCGCGGTGATCTCCAACGGCACGGCGGTGCTGGGGCTGGGAGCCATCGGCGCGCTGGCTTCCAAGCCGGTGATGGAGGGCAAGGCCGTCCTCTTCAAGAAATTCGCGGATATCGACGTGTTCGACATCGAGGTCGACACCACCGATCCCGAGAAATTCATCGAAGCCGTCGCCCTGCTGGAGCCGACCTTCGGCGGCATCAACCTTGAGGACATCAAGGCGCCGGAATGCTTCGCCATCGAGGCGGAGCTGAAGAAGCGGATGAACATCCCGGTCTTCCACGACGACCAGCATGGCACGGCCATCGTCGTCGCGGCGGCGGTGCGCAACGCGCTGGTGCTGCAGGGCAAGACGCTGGCCGATGCGAAGCTGGTGACGTCCGGTGCGGGCGCGGCGGCGCTGGCCTGCGTCGACCTGCTGGTATCCATGGGCCTGCCGATCGAAAATGTGACGCTGACCGACAAGGATGGCGTCATTCATTCGGAACGCGAGGGCATGTTGCCGAACATGGCCCGCTATGCCCGCACCACCAATGCACGGACTTTGCCGGACGTGCTGCCGGGCGCGAACCTGTTCCTGGGCCTGTCGGCGCCGGGCGTGCTGAAGCCCGAATGGCTGCCACTGATGGCGCCCAATCCGCTGATCTTCGCGCTCGCCAATCCGGAGCCGGAAATCCGCCCGGAAGCGGCGCGAGAAGCCCGTCCCGACGCCATCATTGCGACCGGCCGCTCGGACTATCCCAATCAGGTCAACAACGTCCTGTGCTTCCCCTATATCTTCCGGGGCGCACTCGATGCGCGGGCGACCGAAATCAACGAGGCGATGAAGGTCGCTGCCGCCGACGCCATAGCCAATCTCGCCCGGATGCCCGCCCATGACAGCGTCGCCCAGGCCTATGGCGGGCGCAAGCTGGTCTTCGGGCCGGACTATATCATCCCCACCCCCTTCGACCCCCGCCTGATCGCGGAGATCGCCACCGCCGTCGCCAAGGCTGCGATGGACAGCGGCGTCGCCAAGAAGCAGCTCGATCTTGAGGTCTACAAGCGCCAACTTGCCCAGCAGAATACTCGCTCGGCGCAACTCATGCTGCCGGTGTTCGAGGCGGCGCGCGGCACCCAGCGGCGCATCGCCTATGGCGAGGGTGAGGATGAGCGCGTGCTGCGCGCCATTCAGGATGCGCTGGACGAAGGCATCGTCCGCCCGGTCATCGTGGCGCGGCGGCGGATATTGGACCAGAAGCTGCCGGATCTGGGTCTGCGTTTCCAACTGGACCGCGATGTCGAGGTGGTCGATCCCGAAACCGACCATCTGTTGATGGGCGAACTGGTCGAGGCCTATCGGAGCGTTGCCGCGCGGCGGGGCGTATCGTCCAACGAGGTCGTGCGTCATGTCTACCGCCGTCCGAGCGTCACCGCCGCCATGCTGCTGCGCACCGGCCGCGTCGATGCCGCACTGGTCGGCGGCAACAGCGAATATTGGGGCGAGGTCGAGCATGTGCTGCGCATCATCGACCGCACGCCGGGCAACAGCCGTATCTATGCGCTGTCGGGACTCATTCTGGACGCCGGTGCGCTGTTCATCACCGACACCCATATGGTGCCCGATCCAACACCGGAGCAGATCGCGGAAATGGCGCTGCTGGGGGCGACGGAGCTCAAGCATTTCGGCCTGACGCCGCGCATAGCGCTGCTCTCGCACTCCAATTTCGGGGCGTCCCACTCGCCCAGCGCGCGCAAGATGCGCGAGGCGCTCAAGCTGGTGAGGAAGGCCGCGCCCGAATTGATGGTCGATGGCGAAATGCATGCCGATGCCGCGCTGAGCCAGGGGCTGCGCGAGCGGCTGATCCCGGATTCGCGGTTCGAAGGTCCGGCCAATCTGCTGGTCATGCCCAATCTGGACGCGGCGAACATCACGCTGACGGCGCTGTCGGCTTCGTCCAGTTCGCCTACGGTCGGGCCGATGCTGGTGGGGCTGGCGCAGCCGGTCCATGTGCTGACGCCCGGCGTGACGGCGCGGGGCATATTGAACCTGACCGCCATCGCCGCAGCGGAAGTGGAGCGCGAGGGCTGAAGCCTTAACCTTTTTCTGCGATAATCCGGCGAAGGTTTTTTGCGGTGACGGACGGTTCATGGCGGGACGGATTTCGACAGGGGTGAAGCTGGCGATAGGCGGCGGCGTCGCGGCTGTGGCGCTGTTGCTGGGTCTGTCGATGGGACGCGGACGCGACCTTGCGCCGCACCGGCCTGCTCCTGTTCAGGCGACCAAAGCGGCCACGCCAGCCAAGCCCATCGAACGGACCCGCGCCCAGCCCGTAACGGTCGATCCACATGCACTGCTGGTGAAGCGCGTTCTGCCGATCGACGGCCCCTTTCGCCATGGCGACTATGTCTGGGACGAAGGCGGCGCTCCCGCAACGGGACCGGTCATCATCACCGTCGACCTCAAGGCGCAAACGCTATCCGTCTTCCGGGCGGGCTATGAGATCGGATCGGCGGTCATCATCTATGGCGCGGACGACAAGCCCAGTCCGATCGGAGCCTTTCCGATCACGGAGAAGGATGCGGATCATTATTCGCGCACCTACAACAACGCGCCCATGCCTTACACGCTGCGACTGACCAGCGACGGCGTGGCGATCCACGGCAGCGACGTGCAGTGGGGCAATGCCACCCATGGCTGCATCGGCGTGCCCAAGGCTTTCGCGAAAAAGTTGTTCGGCGTGGCGAATCTGGGCGATCTGGTGGTGATCACCGATGGCAAGATGCTCGACACCAGCCATGCCAAAACCGCTGCCTGAGTTGCGCCGAATATCAACGCACCTGCAATAAATTCATCCGGGCTACAGCTTGATTCTCCATGGTAACGTGATCATGTGCGGGGCTTAACCCCTATCGCATCGCAACATGGAGCAGCCGATGGCGCAAGCCAGCCGCGCGGTACATCCCGCTCTTGTCATTCTTGCGCTCTCCATGGGCGCTTTCGCCATTGGCACGACCGAATTCGCGGCGATGAGCCTGCTGCCCTTTTTCGCGGACGATCTGCGGATCAGCGAGCCGATGGCGGGCCATGCGATCAGCGCCTATGCGCTGGGCGTGGTGGTCGGAGCGCCGGTGATCGCCGTGCTTGGCGCCCGATTGCCCCGGCGGACGCTGCTGATCGGATTGATGGCCCTGTTCGCGATCGGCAATGGCCTCAGCGCCGTTTCGCCCGATTATGCGACCATGCTTCTGTTCCGCTTTCTGAGCGGCCTGCCCCATGGCGCCTATTTCGGCGTTGCGGCGCTGGTGGCAGCGTCTCTGGTGCCGAGCGACCGGCGAGCGCTGGCGGTGGCGCGGGTGATGACCGGCCTGACCGTCGCGACCGTCATCGGCGTGCCGGTGGCCAATTGGACGGGACAGGCGCTTGGGTGGCGCTGGGGCTTCGGCATCGTCGCGCTGCTGGCGATGATCACCATGACGCTGGTAGCGCTGTACGCGCCACGCGACGCGGGCGATCCGGAAGCCAGCCCGATGCGGGAACTGGGCGCGTTGCGGGAACCACAGGTGCTGCTGACGCTGCTGACCGGAGCGATCGGTTTCGGCGGGATGTTCGCCGTCTATACCTATGTCGCGTCGACCATGATTTCGGTGACCCATGTGTCGGAGCAGCTGGTGCCGGTGGTGCTGGCGATCTTCGGCATCGGTCTGACCATCGGCAATCTGGTCGCGGCCTGGGCGGCGGATCGGGCACAGAGCCGAACGGCGGTCATCGTGCTGTTGTGGAGCGCTGCGTCGCTGGCGCTGTTCCCGCTGATGGCAGGGAATATCTGGAGCCTGTCGCTGGTGATCTTCCTGATCGGCTGTGGCGGGGGTCTGGGCAGCGTGCTCCAGACCCGGTTGATGGACGTGGCGGGCGATGCGCAAACGCTGGCGGCGGCGGCGCATCATGCCGCCTTCAATCTCGCCAATGCGCTGGGGCCGTGGTTGGGCGGCATGGCGATTGCGGCGGGCTATGGCTTTACTTCGACCGGGTGGATCGGCGCGGCGCTGGCGCTGGCAGGTCTCGCAATCTTTCTGTTCGCACTGAACCAGCGTCAGCGCTCGATGCGGCTGGCGCCCATTCCTTGCGAATAAGCCGACTGCCGTTGGTTCACAAACCGCTCTAATCCGGCTTGCAGAGAGCGTAACCAGCGCTGTCGCGCGCCTGGAGCGCTGAAGCCGCGTCGCTGGCGATGCGCGGGAAACTGACGCCTTCGAGCGACCCCCGGCCTTTGCAGACATCGGCGCACTTCATGTCGACCACGCCGGGAAACGCTATCTGATCGCCGTCATATTGCGCGACGACAATGCAATGATCGCTGCGGGAGAAGCTGAGGATCAGCTTGTCGCCTGCGCGGCGCGCCGAACCTCCACCCGTGCAGCTTTGATCTTCCCCGAAGGTCGCTTCCAGGCCGAAGCGGTAATCGCCATTCTTCGCCGGGATCACGCAAAGCGCATCGCGGCCCGCCTCATGGGTGCGCTGGTAGAGGCCGATGGCCGGAATTTGCGCCGCGTCCTCAATCACGCCGGTTTCAATGGCTGCGCGTTCAAGGCCCGAACCTGTCTGGACGCCGGTCTCATGTCGGCCCGGCGCGGGCGCAGCTTCACGCTGGCACGCAGCGAGCAGGACCAGCGCGCCCAGGCTAATCAGCCGCATCGGCGTCCGGCGTGACCGGCGCAAGGCCTTCCGGGCCGATATGGCGGAAAAAGCAGGAGCGAGCGCCCGTATGGCAGGTGGGACCGGCGGGGACGGCCTTCACCCAGACGGCGTCCTGATCGCAATCGATGCGAAGGTCGCGGACTTCCAGCATGTGGCCGGAGGTTTCGCCCTTTTTCCAGAGCGACTGGCGGCTGCGCGACCAGAAATGAGCGAAGCCGGTGTTCATGGTGAGCTTGAGCGCCTCTGCATTCATATGCGCGACCATCAGCACTTCGCCGCTGTCCACATCGGTGACGACGGCGGTGATCAGGCCGTCTCGGTCATATTTGGGGTTGAGGGTCAGGCCTCTGTCGCGCGCTTCGTCCATCAGCGGGCTATAGAGCGCACGGAGCCTCATGCGAAGCCCCGATTATCAAGGGATAAGGGAGAAAATGGGGCGATCGACGGGATCCGAACCCGCGACCTCCGGTACCACAAACCGGCGCTCTAACCAACTGAGCTACGATCGCCACAAGGGCCGTGCCCCTGAGAGAAGGGCGACATATGCGGCCCATCCCGCGCCGTCAAGCGGCCTGATGCCGAAAAAAGCATGAGGCCAAAATAAAAAAGAAAAGGGGTGACGAGCCTGACGCCCTCACCCCTTTTCATGCCTTTCGGAAATGGGCACGCGCATGGGAGACTGGCTCCGTGCCGCTGCGCCCAAATCCTGAAACTTCTCTCCGTAAAACTTTCGCCAACCGCGACGCCGGCTCTAAAAAAACAGACAAAGGCGCTCTTTGAAAGAGCGCCCCTGGACCTTTTAGTTGACCGAATCCTTCAGACCCTTGCCGGCCTTGAACTTCGGCTGAGCCGAAGCCTTGATCGTCATCGTTTCGCCGGTGCGCGGGTTGCGACCGGTCGAAGCCTTGCGCTGCGAAACGGAAAAAGTGCCGAAACCGACCAGGCGAACTTCGTCGCCCTTCTTGAGCGCACCAGTGATCGCATCGAAAACGCCCTCGACGGCCTTGCTGGCGTCGCTCTTGGAAAGGCCGCTGCTTTCAGCCACTGCGCTGATAAGATCCTGCTTGTTCATGCCTTGGGAACCCCCTTCTAGCTGTTTGGATAACTTAGGAATCGCGGCGTAGGCGGCGCAATAAGGCGCAGCTTTGGGGCCTTGTCAAAGGGAAAGCTGCATCGACGGCTACCCAGACAAGATTTTACGTCAAAACCTTGTTGAATAGCCGTCAAACCCGATATTTCCTGATCCGGTTCAGTGCCGGATCGACGCTTCCCCGTCCCGTCCCTGCGCCGGATTCGGCTGGGCGGCCAGATCGTCTTCCTCGGTCCAGGCGATTGCTTCCGGCTTCGACATCAGCGCGCGGGCCAGCACCTCGTCCACATGGGACACGGGAACAATCTCCAACCCCTCCCTGATATTGGCCGGGATCTCCGCCAGGTCCTTTTCATTCTCGGCAGGGATCAGTACCGTCTTGATACCGCCCCGCAGGGCCGCGAGCAGTTTTTCCTTAAGGCCGCCGATCGGCAGCACCCGCCCGCGCAGCGTGACTTCGCCGGTCATCGCCACATCCTTGTGGACCGGAATGCCCGTCAGCGTCGACACGATGGTCGTTACCATGCCGATGCCCGCCGATGGACCATCCTTGGGCACCGCGCCTTCGGGAAGGTGGATGTGGATATCCTTGCGGTTGAAGATGCTGGGCTTGATCCCGTAGCCGGGCGAGCGCGCCTTCACATAGGAGAAGGCCGCCTGCACCGATTCGGTCATGACCTCGCCCAACTTGCCGGTGGTCCTGATCGCGCCCTTGCCGGGAACGGTCACTGCCTCGATGGTCAGCAATTCGCCGCCCACCTCGGTCCAGGCCAGGCCCGTCACCGCCCCGATCTGATGCTCTTCCTCGCCCACGCCATGGCGGAACTTCCGCACACCGGCATAATCGGCCAGATTTTCCGGCGTGATGACGACCTTGTCATAAGCGCCTTCGAGGATCTTGCGCAGCGCCTTGCGGGCGAGACGCGCTATTTCGCGCTCCAGCGTGCGGACGCCAGCCTCGCGTGTGTAATAGCGGATCAGGTCACGAACCGCGTCCTCGGTGACCTCGAACTCGCCTTCCTTGAGGCCATGGGCATCGATCTGCTTGGCGAGCAGGTGCCGCTGGGCGATCTCGACCTTCTCATCCTCGGTATAGCCTTCGAGCCGGATGATCTCCATGCGGTCGAGCAGCGGCTGCGGCAGATTCAGCGAATTGGCCGTCGTCACGAACATGATGTCGGACAGATCGACGTCGATCTCCAGATAATGGTCCTGGAACTTGCTGTTCTGTTCAGGGTCCAACACCTCCAGCAGCGCCGAGGCCGGATCGCCGCGGAAGTCCTGACCGAGCTTATCGATCTCATCCAGCAGGAAGAGCGGGTTCATCGTCCCCGCCTTCTTGAGATTGGTCACGATCTTGCCCGGCAGCGAACCGATATAGGTGCGGCGATGGCCGCGGATTTCCGCTTCGTCGCGCACGCCCCCCAGCGACTGGCGCACGAATTCGCGGCCCGTCGCCTTGGCGATCGAACGGCCAAGCGAGGTCTTGCCGACGCCCGGAGGGCCGACAAGGCACAGGATCGGCCCCTTCAGCTTGTTGGTGCGCGCCTGGACGGCGAGATATTCGATGATCCGGTCCTTGACCTTCTCCAGCGCGAAATGATCCTCATCCAGGATCGCCTGCGCTTTCTTGAGATCGGTCTTGACCTTGCCCTTCTTGCCCCAGGGCAGGCCGAGCAGCACGTCGAGATAGTTGCGTACCACTGTCGCTTCGGCCGACATGGGCTGCATGCCCTTGAGCTTCTTGAGCTCCGCCGTCGCCTTGGCGCGGGCTTCCTTGCTGAGCTTGGCCTTGGCGATCTTCTCCGTGAGTTCGGCAAGCTCGTCGCCTTCCTCGCCTTCGCCATTGCCCAGCTCGCGCTGGATCGCCTTCAACTGCTCGTTCAGATAATATTCGCGCTGGGTCTTTTCCATCTGCCGCTTCACGCGGCCACGGATCTTCTTCTCGACCTGGAGCACGCCCAGCTCGCCTTCCATGAAGGCAAAGACCATCTCCAGGCGCTTGACCGGATCGGCCTCGACCAGCAGCGACTGCTTGTCGGCAACCTTGACGTTGATATTGGCGGCGATGGCATCGGCCAGACGCCCAGCATCCTCGATCTCGCGCAACTGCACCGGCGTTTCGGCAGGCAGCTTCTTGTTGAGCTTGGCGTAATTTTCGAACTGTTCGGCCACAGAGCGCATCAGCGCGGCGGCTTCGGGGCCTTCGGCGGCCAGTTCCTCGACCTCGGTCACATCGGCAACCATATGGCCATCGGCATTGGCGATGCCGCCAAGCCGGGCGCGCTGCTTGCCCTCCACCAGCACGCGGACCGTGCCGTCGGGCAGCTTCAGCAATTGCAGGACCACGGCAATGACGCCGGTATCGTAGAGCGAATCCTGACCCGGATCATCCTCTGCGGGATCGAGCTGGGAAACGAGAAAGATTTCCTTGTTGCCTTCCATCGCTGATTCGAGCGCGGAAACGCTTTTGTCGCGGCCTACGAAGAGCGGCACGATCATCTGCGGGAAGACGACGATGTCGCGCAGCGGAAGAAGGGGATATTGCGTAGTCATTCACTCTCCGGGGCGCTTATTCCACCCAGTCATGCGGTTCATCGCCTTTATGGGGAGAGTCACCGCATGGTTCAATCATGCCTTATAGATCCGGAATGATGAATAAGGGCTGATCCTGTCATAAGTTCAATCAGAAAGGCAATTTAAAGCCGGGGGGCAGCGGCAAGCCGGCGGTCATCTTGCCCATTTCGGCGTTGGACACTTCGTCGGCCTTCTTGCGCGCATCGTTGAACGCGGCGGTGACGAGATCCTCCAGCATCTGCTTTTCCGTAGGGGAAAGCAGGCTGTCGTCGATGGCGACGCCCAATATGCGGCCCTTGGCGGAGGCGCGAACCTTCACCAGACCACCGCCGGCCGAACCCTCGACCTCCAACTTATCGAGATTTTCCTGCGCGCGTTGCAGTTCCTCCTGCACGCGGCTCGCCATGCCTAGAATTTCATTCAAATCTTTCATCGCTCTGCGCTCCATTGTTCAAGCTCATCGCTAAGCTCGGCATCGGGGAAAGCGGCCAACGCCGCCTTGACCACCGGGGTTTCCATGATTTCCGCGCGAGCGTCCGCCGCCTTGCGCATTTCCTGTTCGAGCAGGGTCGGCACGGCAGAGCCATCGCTTTGCGTGACGCGCCAGGCCACGCCAGTGACTTCCCGCAACGCCGGGGTGATGCGGCTGACAAAACCAGGCAGCAGCGAGGGCGCGCCGGTAAAGTCCAGTTCTGGCGGGGCGTAGCGGGTCACGCCGATGCAATCGTGCATTTCCTGCGCGAGCTGACCTTTGCCCTTTTGCCAGAAAGCTTCGATGAGATCTTCAAAGCTGGCGGGAAAGTTGGCCGCAGGCGCGCCGGAGGATGGCGCAGCGGATGCTTGGCCGGGGGCAGCAGCGGTGGGCGCGCCTTCGCGAAGCAGGCGGGCGATCTCGCCCGGATCGGGCATGGTCGCGGCGTGCATTACGCGCAGCAGCGCCATTTCGCACGACTCGATGGGCAGAGCGGCGTTGGCGACCTCGTCATGGCCCTTGAGCAGAAGCTGCCAGAGGCGGTGGAGCGGCGCGAAGCCCAATTGCGAGGCCCAGTCGGCCAGCGCTTCGCGTTCTTCGGCGGACTGGCCGGGATTGGCGATGTCGCGCCCGGCCTTCACCAGCGTTACGGCGTGGACCAGTTCGAGCAAGCCGCGCATCAGCGACAACGGCTCGACGCCCAGCGCATATTGGTCGCGCACGGCACCAAGCAGCGCGCCGGTGTCGCCTTCGAGCAAAAGCCCAAGCAAGCGGCGGGTGGAACCGCGATCCGACAGGCCCAGCATGTCGCGGACCTGGGTGGCGGTAACGAGTGGTGCCCCTTCGCCCATTTCGGCATGGGCAATGGCTTGGTCCAGGATGGAAAGGCCGTCGCGGGCAGACCCTTCGGCCGCCTGGGCGATGAGCGACAGCGCGTCGGGTTCGGCTGCGACCGACTCGGATTCGACCACATGGGCGAAGTGGGCCGCGAGCAGTTCCGCAGGGATGCGGCGCAGGTCGAAGCGCTGACAGCGGGACAAGACCGTCACCGGCACCTTGTTCACTTCGGTCGTCGCGAAGAGGAATTTCACATGCGCCGGGGGTTCCTCCAGCGTCTTCAGGAGCGCGTTGAACGCGTTCTTCGAGAGCATGTGAACTTCGTCGATGATGTAGATTTTGTAGCGGGCGGAGACGGCGGCGTAGCGCACCGCCTCGATGATCTCGCGCACATCGTCGACGCCGGTATGGCTGGCGGCGTCCATTTCGACCACGTCGATATGACGGCCTTCGGCAATCGCCCGGCAGGGCTCACAGACGCCGCAGGGGTCGATGGTCGGGCCGCCCCGCCCGTCCGGGCCGATGCAGTTGAGCGCCTTGGCGATCAGGCGGGCAGTGGAGGTCTTACCCACCCCGCGCACGCCGGTCATCAGAAAGGCATGGGCCAGCCGACCCCGCCGGATCGCGTTGCCCAGCGTCTGGACCATGGCGTCCTGCCCGATCAGTTCCCGGAAATTGCGCGGGCGATATTTGCGCGCAAGCACGCGATAGGGCTGAGGGGAATCGGACATTCGATCAGTCTAGCGGCTTGGGGCGAGGCTGTCGAAGCCGGAAAGCCTTTAAGGGGCGGGTTTTGTTTCGCTGCCGGATGAGGACATCGACGCTGCGATGAATGGAGGTGGGAGCCGGAACGACCCGCAGCGAAATCACTGTGGCTGCTTCCGTCAGGACCTGACCAGGTTCGCGACGACTACGTCCGCCCGACTCCCGGCGCGGCATATGGCGAAGTGATGAGTTTATAGCAAGGGGTCGCGGACGATCACTGTTACGAAAGGCAAAAAGCGAGGCCAAGGAATCAGGTGCTCCTGCCTTAGGTGCTCCTGCCTTCGCAGGAGCACGACAACCCACAGGTCGATGTCCCGCGCTATTCCAGACCCGTCTTCTGCGCTTTTCCAACAAAATCCAGCGCGGCTCGGGCAGTTTCGGCTATGGCGGCTTCGGCAACCTTGGCATCTACCGTGGGGCGGTCGAGATAGATGGCGAGGATATATTCCTCTCCGGCGGGCGACTTCACCAGCGCCACATCATTATAGGCGGTGCCGCAGCTTCCGGTCTTGCTGCCGGAAGTCCAGTCCTTGGGAAGGCCTGCCTTGATGCGGTTGGTGCCGGTGGTGCTGGCGTTCAGCCAGCCCCGCAACTTGCCGGCGCTCTCGGTTTTGAGGTCGCGAAAGATCAGGCGCCCCATCAGTCCGGCCATGGCGGCTGGACTGGTGGTGTCACGCTCGTCGCCCTCGACATTCTCGTTGAGCGTGGGTTCCGTCCGGTCGAGGCGGGTCACGGTGTCGCCATGAGCGCGGATGAACATCGTAAGACCTTCCGGGCCGCCGATCATCGGGAGCAGCAGATTGGCGGCGCTGTTGTCGCTGACCTCTACGGCAGCGGCGGCCAGTTCCTCCATCGACATGCGTCCGCGCTTGCCGTTCTTCTTGACGACCGGGGCATAGTCCAGAATGTCCGCCTTGGTGAAGCTGATCTGGCCTTCGAGGCCGAATTTGCCGCCTTCCGCGCCCGTCAGGATGGCTGCCGCGAGCGGCGCCTTGAAGGTCGAGCACATGGCGAAACGCTCGTCGCGGTTGAAACCCAGGATCAGCGCGCCCTTGCTGTCGACCAGCGCGACGCCCAACCGGCCACCGGTTTCGGTTTCGATCTCCTTGGGATTGCGGACCGATTTCATGGCCGATTCGCTCACCATATAGCGGGGCGGCGGCGGGAGGAGCGACTGGCGGGGGGCTTCATCCTGCGCCAAAGCCGGGGCGGCAAGCAGCAGGGCCGCAAAGATCAGGCGTTTGGGCAAGCTTACATCCCCTGCATATTATAGGATTCGCCGGGGATGCGGACGGTCAGGCTTTCGAGCTTCTCGTCCAGTATGATCTGGCAGGACAGGCGGCTGGTGCGGGTCGCCGCGGCGGCGAGGTCCAGCATGTCCTCCTCATCCTCACTCGCCTTTTTGAGCTTGGCGAAGTCGGCGGCGTCGACGATGACATGGCAGGTGGAGCAGGCCATCTGGCCTTCGCAGGTGCCCTCAAGCGGCTGTCCCGCGGCTTGGGCGACGTCCAGCAGGACCGATCCGGCCGGTGCTTCAACCTCCTGCTTATGCTCTCCATCGGCGCTGATGAAGATTACCCTGGTCATGGTGCGACGTTCCCCGCTTTTCTTCAAGGCGCCCATATTTGGGCTGCCTCATTCAATATCCTCGCGGCATCCTCCAGTTCGGCCAGCGTCGTGTACCGGCCAAAGCCGATCCGCACCGATCCACGCGCCTCCGCGTCTGAAAGGCCGAGTGCGCGCAGCACATGGCTAGGCCGCCCGGACCCACTTGCGCAAGCGCTGCCGAGCGAAAAAGCGACATCGCGGCATTCCGACAACAGCCGCGCACCGTCCACTCCAGCCCGGCGAAGGTTGAGATTGCCGGGATAGCGACAGGTTTCGCTGCCGTTGAGCGTCCATTGGAAAAAGAGGTCGCGGGCGGCTGTCCAAAGCGATTCGACATGGGCGCGGTCGGTTTCGGCGCGCTCCCGCATCAAGCGGGCAGAAGCGCCGAAGCCCGCGCAGAGAGCGGGCGAAAGGGTGCCCGAGCGCAGGCCACCTTCCTGCCCGCCGCCATGGATGACGGGGGTGAGATCGACGCCCTCGCGAAGCCAGAGAGCGCCGACGCCTTTGGGGCCGTGGATTTTGTGGGCGCTGATCGCGACCATGTCGCATAAGGGCGGAATGGGGACGCGGCCATAGCCTTGCACGGCGTCGCAGAGAAAGAGGGCGCCCGCACGGTGGGCAAGCTCGGCCAGTTCCGCAACCGGCTGAATGACGCCGATTTCATTGTTGACCAGCATGACCGCGACCAAGGCCACGCCGGGGCGGATGGCTTTGGCGGCCTGGTCGAGATCCACTAGGCCGTCGGAGCCCACTGGAAGGATGGCGACGTCGCGCCCCGCCCTGCCCTGCGCTTCGACAGTGTCAAGAACGGCGGCATGTTCGGTGGCGACAGTGACGATTCCGCCCGAAGGCGCGCCCCGGATCGCCATGTTCAGCGCTTCGGTAGCGCCGGAAGTGAAGAGGAGGCGGCCGCCCTCCGGAAACAGCTTCAGGATTTCGGCGCGCGCGACCTCTACCTGCGCGGCGACGACTCGGCCCAGGCGGTGGGCGCTATGGGGGTTGGCGAACTGGTCGCGGAGCAGCGGGACCATGGCGTCAAAGGCTTCGGGCGCGAGCGGCGTGGTCGCCTGATAGTCGAGATAGATGGTCATCGGGCGCGCGCCGCCATGCTGGTCCAGGCTTCGATGAAGCGGTCTATGTCGGCTTCGCTGGTGGCGGGGCCAAAGCTGACGCGGATGACTTCGCCTGCCTGCGCTTCATCCCAACCCATGGCGTGGAGGACATGGCTGGTCTTGAGCGAGCCGGAGGAACAGGCGCTGCCGGCCGAGACGGAAATGCCCGCGAGATCGAACTGGATAAGCTGGGCGCGGGCCGAAAGGCCGGGCATGCGGTAGCTTGCGATGGAGGGGATGCGCGGGGCGTCGCGCGCGACGATCTCGCCGCCGAATGCTTCGATGGCGTCATCCAGCTTGGCGCGCAGGGTGGCTACCTTGGGAATCCAGTCGGTGCGGGCCTCCAGCGCCGCCGCCATGGCGAGGACGGCGGGGAGGTTTTCCGTGCCTGCGCGATAGCCCTGTTCCTGCCCGCCGCTGGCGTGGATCAGGGTCAGATCCTTGATGAGCAACGCACCGATCCCCGGAGGGCCGCCGAATTTATGCGCGCTGATGGCGATCATGTCAGCGTCGGGGAGAGGGAGTTTGGCGGCGCTCTGGGCGCAGTCCGCGAAAAGGATGACGCCCTCGCGGTCGATCTCTTCCAGGGGCTGGATCACGCCGGTTTCATTGTTGACGTGCTGGATGGCGAGGAGGCTTTTTCCGCCGTCATTAACGTGCAAACAGGAATGATGAATAAGGAGGCCGTTGATATCCACCTCCAGCCGCTCGGCCTCCGGTGTCACGCGCAGGACCGAATCATGCTCGACCGGCGATGTCAGGATTCGTCCCGCCTTGCTGCGGGTCAGCGCGATCGCAATGGCTTCGCTGGCGCCGGAGGTGAAGATGACATGCCCGTCCCAACCCAGCGCAGAACCGATCCGACGGCGAGCGTCCTCCAGCGCGGCGCGGGCTGCGCGGCCGTCGCCATGCGGGCTGGAGGGATTGGACCAGCTTTCCAGCGCCTGGATCATCGCCGCTTGCGCCTGCGGCAATATCGGCGTGGTGGCAGCGTGATCCAGATAGAGACGGTGGGAAGCCACGGACGGAAGACACTCATTGATTGCGGAAATGGTGGCGACTTCTATATAGGCGGTCTGTCGCGCAGCGCCAGCATTGGCTGCTGCGCCGTCTCCATTCGCCGTATCGACGGCCCAGAACCATAACAGGTGCCATGCCCGACGTAATTTTCCCCGGACCCGAAGGCCGCCTCGAAGGCCGCTTCAGCCCTCCCCCCCGCCCCCGCGCGCCGGTCGCGATGATCCTCCATCCGCACCCCCAGGGCGGCGGCACGATGAACGACCGTATCACCCAGGCGCTTTACAAGACCTTCGTGCGGCGCGGCTTTGCGGTGCTGCGGTTCAATTTCCGTGGCGTGGGGCGCAGCCAGGGCACGTTCGACAACGGCATTGGCGAATTGAGCGACGCCGCTGCGGCGCTCGACTGGGTGCAGAGCTTCCATCCGGAGGCGCAGACGACATGGATCGCCGGTTTCTCCTTTGGCGCCTGGATCGGCATGCAGTTGCTGATGCGGCGCCCGGAAATACGGGGCTTTATCTCGGTCGCACCGCCAGCGAACATGTATGACTTCTCCTTCCTGGCGCCCTGCCCTTCCTCGGGCATCATCGTCCAGGGAACGGCGGACGAGGTCGTCACCGCGAGCGCCGTGCAGAAGCTGGTCGACAAGCTGCGCACCCAGAAGGGCATCACCATCCATCATGACGAGATCCGTGGCGCGAACCACTTTTTCGAACATGAGCTGGAGCAGTTGATGAAGTCGGTGGATAATTATCTCGACATGCGGCTGTCGCCGGATTCGCCTATACGGTGAGCTGGGGTTACAGATTTGCAAGATTGGGGGCTGCGAAAGCGGCCCCTTTTCTTTTGGGTTACGAACTGGCCCCCTCCTATCCCCTCTCCAAGCTTGTGAGAGCATTAGCGCGAAGCTGCGATTGCGGCGGACGAGTAAATTTGCGCTTGGCCTGGAAGGGTGCGGGCTTTAGCGGCAGCGCGTGATGAGTGAGCCCAAGAATGACGTCCGCCTGATCTGGAGCCGCTATTATAGCGCCTTCATCCCCGCACCGGCGGGACCGGGCTTTCTGGACCGGCTGAAGGCAGCAAGCGGAGCGATCGGCGGGATCGCCATTACCGGCCTGCTATGCGGGCTGATGCTGGGGAACGGGATCGCCCATCCGCTGCTGGTCGCGCCCATGGGGGCGTCGGCGGTGCTGCTCTTTGCCGTGCCGGCCAGTCCGCTGGCCCAGCCCTGGCCGGTCTTGGGTGGCAATGTGGTGTCGGCGCTGGTGGGCATCAGCGTGGCAAAGCTGATCCCCGATCCGACCATTGCCGCCGCGCTGGCGGTGGGCAGCACAATCGGCGTCATGTCGCTATTGCGTTGCTTGCACCCACCCGGCGGGGCCGTGGCGCTGTCCGCGGTCCTGGGAGCCACGCAAGGCGCACCGAGCTATATGTTCGCCTTCGTTCCGGTGGCGGTGAATACGGCGCTGCTCGTGACCGTCGCGATCATCTTCCATCGGCTGGCCGGGCATAATTATCCCCATATCGTGCCCAAGGCACCCGGCACCCATGGCACCAGCGATCCCGCCCCCCTGTTGCGCTCGCCGTCGGAGCAGGACGTCGAAGAGGCATTGCATGCCTATGGCGAGACGCTGGACGTGGATGCGGCCGACTTGCAGATCGTCCTGCACGACGCGGAGATGCGCGCAGCCGAGCGGGCGCATGGCCGGCTGACCTGCGGCGAGATCATGTCTCGCGACGTGATTTCGGTGCGGGAAGGCCAGCCGGTGGCCGAGGCGCGGGCACTGCTCCACCTCCGGCGGCTACTGTCCTTGCCAGTGCTGGACAATGCCGGACGCGTGCATGGCGTAGTCGGCCCACTGGACCTGGCGCGCGTGGGTGAGCGCGTGGGCGACATCGCTTCGGAACCCTATATCGTGCACGCGGATACGCCGGTGGCGGCGCTGCTGCGTCCCCTGACCGGCGGAGGGCGGCGCGAGGCGATCGTGGTGGATGACGACCGGATGCTGCGCGGCCTCATCACGCAGACCGATCTGCTGGCGGCGGTGGCCCTTCGCGCTTAACGGCTGCCGTTTTCCAGCACGGGCAGGTCGGAGCCCGGAATGGCGGTGATGGCGACGTTGACGAACATCACCAGCCCCGCGACGATCATCAGCGTGCCGCGCTTGCGGTCCCTCTTCTTGACGATCGCATAAATGCCGCCGCCCGTCAGAGCCATGCCCGCAAGCATCAATATGGATAAAATCGTGCCAGCCATGAAGCAGGCCATAGGCGGGCGGGTGGACTGTGGCAATATCGCGGTTCAGCCCCTATGAGGCGCGGGAACGAATCACCTTTTGCGTGACAGGACAGCTTTACCGTGAAAATCGCACTCGCTTCCGATCATGCCGCCGTTGATCTGAAGGCGGAACTCGCAGACTGGCTGCGCGCCGAAGGCCATGAGGTCGACGATCTGGGTCCGGCGACCGCCGATCGGGTGGATTATCCCGATTTCGGTTACAAGCTGGCGACGGCAATTGCTTCGGGCGCGGCCGAGCGCGGCATTGCGCTTTGCGGGTCGGGCATCGGTATTTCCATCGCCGTCAACCGCAACCCCGCCTGTCGCTGCGCGCTGGTGTCCGAACCTCTCTCCGCCGCGCTCTCGCGTGAGCATAATGACGCCAACGTCCTTGCCCTGGGCGCGCGCCTGACCGGCGTGGACATGGCCAAGGCCTGCGTCGCTACCTTTCTTTCCACAGATTTCGGCGGTGGCCGCCATGCCGGCCGCGTCGAGAAACTCTCCCAGCCCGCGCTTTAAGGAGCCTGCCCTATGAGCACCGCCACCCTCACCCAGCCCGACCTGTCCGATATCCGTTCGGAAGGCTATTTCACGCGCAGCCTGGCCGATGCCGATCCGGCGGTCTTCGCGGGCGTCACCAACGAACTGAAGCGCGAGCAGAACCAGATCGAACTGATCGCCTCGGAAAATATCGTGTCAAAGGCGGTGCTGGAGGCACAGGGTTCGGTCTTCACGAACAAATATGCCGAAGGCTATCCGGGCAAGCGCTATTATCAGGGCTGCGCGCCTTCGGATGAGGTCGAGCAGCTCGCCATCGACCGCGCCAAGCAGATCTTCAACTGCGGCTTCGTGAACGTGCAGCCCCATTCGGGCGCGCAAGCGAACGGCGCGGTCATGCTGGCGCTGACCAAGCCGGGCGACACCATCATGGGCCTGTCGCTCGATGCTGGTGGTCACCTGACCCATGGCGCCAAGCCGGCGCTGTCGGGCAAGTGGTACAATGCCGTACAGTATGGCGTGCGCGAGGATACGCATGTCATCGATTATGACGCACTGGAAGCGCAGGCGATCGAGGCAAAGCCGACCCTCATCATCGCGGGCGGTTCGGCCTATCCGCGGCATTTGGACTTCGCCCGCTTCCGCGCCATCGCGGACAAGGTCGGCGCGCTGCTGATGGTCGACATGGCGCATTTCGCGGGTCTGGTCGCGGGTGGCGCGCATCCGACGCCTTTCGGTTTTGCCGATGTCGTGACCACCACCACGCACAAGACCCTGCGCGGTCCGCGTGGCGGCATGATTCTGACCGATAACGAAGCCATAGCGAAGAAGATCAACTCGGCGGTGTTCCCCGGCCTTCAGGGAGGCCCGCTGATGCATGTGATCGCGGCGAAGGCGGTTGCCTTTGGCGAGGCGCTGCGTCCGGAGTTCAAGACCTATGCCCAGGCGATCGTGACCAATGCCAAGGCGCTTGCCGGCAAGCTGGAGCAGCGCGGCCTAGCTGTGGTGTCGGGCGGCACCGACACGCATCTGGCACTCATCGACCTGCGTCCCTATGGCATTTCGGGCAAGGATGCGGACGAGGCGCTGGAGCGCAGCTTCATCACCTGCAACAAGAATGGCGTGCCGGGCGACCCGCTGCCGCCCACCAAGACCAGCGGCATCCGCGTGGGCTCGCCCGCCGGTACGACCCGCGGTTTCGGCGTGGCCGAGTTCGAGGCCATTGGCGACATGATCGCGGACGTCTTGGAAGGCCTGCGTGACAATGGCGAGCATGGCGACGCCGCCGTGGAAGCCAATGTCCGCGAGCGCGTCTCGGCCCTTTGCGCCCGTTTCCCGATCTACGAAGGCTGATCGCCCTTGCGTTGCCCTTTCTGTGCCCATGACGACAGTCAGGTCAAGGACAGCCGCCCGACGGAGGATGGCGCCGCCATTCGCCGTCGGCGTCAGTGTGAAGCCTGTGGCGCGCGCTTCACCACCTTCGAGCGGATTCAGCTCCGCGACATATGGGTGGTGAAGAGCGAGGGGCGCAAGGAAGCCTTTGATCGCGACAAGCTGGCCCGCTCCATCGGGATCGCGTGCCGCAAGCGGCCGATCGATCCGAGCCGCCTGGAAAAGCTGATTTCCGGCATCCAGCGGCAGTTGGAAACGTCCGGCGACGGCGAAGTTCCTGCGCGGGCTATAGGCGAGATGGTGATGGAGGGTCTGAAACGCCTCGACAGCGTCTCTTATATCCGCTTTGCCAGCGTCTATAAGGACTTCACCGACGCACGGGACTTCGAGGATTTTGCCTCCACCGTGAAAGAGGTGGGCAGTGAGTGAGACGGTGATCTCCCCACCGCCTTCCCACCTCCGTTCGTCCTGAGTAGCCATTGAGCGAAGTCGAAATGGCGTATCGAAGGACCATGCCATGACATTCCACGCTTATATGCTGCGCTGCTCGGACGGCAGCTATTATCTGGGTCACACGGATAATCTCGAATATCGCGTAGCCCAGCATCAGGCTGGTGAGGTCGAAGGTTACACGCAAAAACGGCGCCCTGTATCACTCGTTTGGCAACAGGATTTCGGGACTCGCAACGAAGCGCTTTCCGCCGAGCAACAGATTAAGGGCTGGTCGCGGAAGAAAAAGGAAGCCTTGATCGCGGGCGATTGGAACGAGATCCGCCTGTTGGCGCGCAAATCCTTCGATACGGGGCTTCGACAAGCTCAGCCCCTACTCAGGACGAACGGAACTATGGAACAAGTACAATCCCCCTCCCCCGTCATCGTTCTAGTTCGGCCGCAGCTTGGCGAGAATATCGGCAAGGCGGCGCGTGCCATGCTCAATTTCGGGCTGACCGAGATGCGGCTGGTCAGCCCACGTGATGGCTGGCCCAATCCGGATGCCGGACCGTCTGCGGCTGGCGCGGATGTGGTGCTGGACAAGGCCAAGGTTTTCGAGACGCTGGCTGATGCAGTGTCCGACTGCGCCCATGTCTATGCGACCACCGTGCGCAAGCGGGGCGTGACCAAGCCGGTTGTGACGCCGGAAGAGGCTGCACGGGAAATCCATGAGGCAGCGGGGCGCTCTGCCTATGTGTTCGGGCCAGAGCGGTCGGGGCTGGAGACCGAAGATGTGGCGCTGGCGCGGAAAATCCTGACCGTACCGATCAATCCGGAGTTCGGGTCGCTCAATCTGGCGCAGGCGGTGATCCTGTGCGCCTATGAATGGTCGAAGCAGGCTGGGCTGGAGCAGCCGACCGTGGTCGATCTAGGCGAACCGGCTCCGCAAGCGGAACTGGAGGGGATGATCGACCAGTTCGAGACGCTGCTCGAAGGCGCGGGCTATTTCTTTCCGCCGGATCGGGCGCCCGCAACCAAGCGGACTTTGCGGAACCTGCTGACTAAGCCGGGTTGGAACCATCTGGAAGTGCGGACCCTTCGCGGCGTGCTGTCGGCGTTGGGCAATCCACGGGCGCGCTGAACCTCCGTCATCCCTGCCTGCGCGGGAAATGACGGACTAAGAGGACCGGAGGCGATCGAACTCGTTCATCTCATAGGCGATCGAGGCTTCGACCAACTTGTCCCACAACTCCCCGACCACATCGGAAGGGACGCCCAGGCGCTCCGCTTCAGCGCACACATTTGCGATGACTTCAGCTTTGCGAGGCTCATCGCGAACAGCCCCCCGATCCGGCTTGATCCGGGCAGCGGCGCGCATATGGGCAAAGCGCTGGTCGAGCAGCGCGACAAGCTGGCGGTCGATTTCGTCCACGCCTGCGCGGACTTCGGCCATGGTCGTGTAGCTTTCAGGATTCATGGGTGGTGGAACTAAGCCCGGAAACCGGGCCTGTCGAGGGTTGACGTTCGGGGTTGACAGGCTCCCATCCCTTCTCCATAGGCGCCGCTTCGCGATTGGTCCCGCATCCCGGTGAAGCGGTGGCCCTGCCCCTGAAATATGGATCGTAGGCGATACCGGGCATAACGTTGTTAGCAGTTGTAAGGAAATATCATGTCGAAGCGTTCCAGCGCCAAGTATAAACTCGACCGCCGCATGGGCGAGAATATCTGGGGTCGCCCCAAGAGCCCGGTCAACAAGCGTGAATATGGCCCCGGCCAGCACGGCCAGCGCCGCAAGGGCAAGATGTCCGACTATGGCATCCAACTCCGCGCCAAGCAGAAGCTGAAGGGCTATTACGGCGACATCACCGAAAAGCAGTTCAAGAAGAGCTATATCGAAGCCGCCCGCATGAAGGGTGACACCGGCCAGAACCTGATCGGCCTGCTCGAGCGCCGCCTGGACGCCGTGGTCTACCGCGCCAAGTTCGCGCCCACCATCTTCTCGGCCCGCCAGATCGTTTCGCACGGCCACATCTATGTGAACGGCGTGAAGTGCAACATCGCCAGCCGCTTGGTAAAGCCGGGCGACGAAATCACCCTGGGCAAGAAGGCGCAGGAAATGGCGCTGGTTCTGGAAGCGCAGGGTCTGCCCGAGCGCGACATCCCCGACTATGTGTCGCCCGATGGCGCCGCCAAGGTCACCTATGTCCGCGTGCCCTCGCTGGACGAAGTGCCCTATCCGGTGAAGATGGAGCCCAATCTGGTCGTCGAATTCTATTCGCGCTAATCGGCGGCGAATATTCGAAACAAGAAAGGGGCGGTCCGATCGGGCCGCCCCTTTTCTTTTGCCTATTTGGCCGGTTCGAGTTTCAGGGCAGACCTCAGGAAATTATCAGCGCGATCAAGCATCTGCGCGCGCACATCGCTATCGTTCAACTGATGGTCCAGATTCTTGAACTCCACCAGTTCGACCGACTTGCCCTTGCTCCTGAGGCGGGAGGCCATGGTGCGCGATTCCGCTATCGAAACATTCTGATCGATATCGCCATGGAATAGCTGCACCGGCGCGACGAAGGCATCGGCATGACGGGCAGGCGACCCGGCCTGCGCGACGGCGCTGTCACCGAACATCGCTTCGAGTGAGGCGGGGCTGAGGTCGCTTTTCCATTCCTGCTGCAAGTCGCCTATGTCCGTGACCGGCGCGATGGCGACGATGGCCTTGTAGAGCCGCGGATCGACCACCGCGGACTGAAGAGCGGCATAACCGCCATAAGACCAGCCGACGATCGCCAGCTTGGCGGGATCGGCTATCCCTTGGCTGACCAGCCATTTTCCGGCATCGTTGATGTCACCGATCGACCTTTGCCATGATTTGAAGCCGCTGCCTCCCAGCCAGTCAGCGCCAAACCCGGTCGAACCGCGAAAATTGGGCTGGAACACGGCATAACCCTGATGCGCGAAGAATTGCGCGAGCCAGTCGAAGCCCCATTCATCGCGCGCCCACGGCCCGCCATGAGGCATGACGATGGCGGGCAGCCCCTTGCCGTCGCTGCCTGGCGGCAAGGTCAAATAGCCGGGGATCGTCTTGCCGTCCGAAGCGACGAAGCCGACCGGCTTGACCGGCGAGAGCCTGTATTTATCCAGCGCCGGCTGGATCGCCATGATCTCGCCCAATTGCTTGGTCGCCTTGTCGAACAGATAATAGCGGCCCGCGTCGATATCGCTGCCTGCATAAAGGACCAGCTTCTGCTCGTCCGCGCTGGCATCGACGAAGCTGACCAGCGGCGCATTGGGCAGCGCTTTGCCCAGCGCCGCCGCGAATTTCTTGAGCTCCGGATCGAAAAAAGCTGAATGGCGCCGGTCGGTGGCCCAACTGACGCCCACGACGCGCTGTTGGCGGCCGATCTGGATCAGGTCGGTCACATCGACATCGCTGCGGTCGTAGACCAGCTCCTTCTTCATGCTGCCGTCCAAACTGATGCGGTAAAGGCCCGCACGCCCATTTTCCGCATCCGTGCCGTAAACGACGTCCAGGTCGGAATCGACCGCCTGCGCCTCAAAACCCTGTGCAACGACACCCGAAACCGACTGGGTCGAGAGCGGAAGCCAGTCGCGGCTTCCCTTCTTCCGATAGAAATATTCGTAACGATGCCCGCCATAGCCCATGCTGGTCGTCGGACGCGTCACCATGATCCTCACCGCCCCATGGCCGTCCGTGATGTAGGACACGGCATCGCCACGCGGGATTTCGACCATAGAACGCGCAAGGCTGCGCGTGTTCACGCGGTCTACGCCCAGCCCCTGTCTGCTTTGCGCCGTCAAGTGCCCGGTCGTCTGTTCGGGAATATAATAACGATCCATAAGGACGGTGCCGTCCTCACGCTCCCCCATCCAGTCGAGAATGCTGCCGCCGCCAAGAGCGATCCCCAGCTGCGTCGTGCTTTGCCGGGCGCTCACCATCTTGACGTCCGTCCCGTCGGCATTGACGCCCAACATGCGCGTCTGGCCGGTCCTCTGTCCGAACACGGTGCTGATCATATAGACGTTGCAGAGAATGCGGTCATTGGTCGACCAGCCACAGGATGTCAGTTGGTCCGGATTGCCGTTCGAGGCAAGGATCAACTTGCGGTCGGCATCGCCGCCGATCTTGAGCACCGACACGACCGATCCACGCCCTGCTGTCGCCTCGATCATCGCCAGCGACTGGCCATCGGGCGAAATGCTGACATCGGAAACGGCGGGCCGGGCGCCGAAGGCCTTGGCAGCATCGCTTTGTGCATGGGCCGGCACGACGAACGCAACCCATGGTAAAAAATTCAGAAACTTCAATCGCATGAAACTACCCCCTTGCGGGGTCCAGAAATATATACAGCCGTAAAACTGTCAACGCCTGACGCTTGCCGGTTCCGGTGCGCGGTGCCATCATCGCACCAATCCATCTGTCGAGGTTCCCCCCTGATGCGCCCCTCTTTCGCCAAGATCACGCTACCGCTCATCGCCCTGTCCTGCGCGCTGCCAGCCTCCGCCGCGTCCTCGAACGACGGCCCTTCCATCGACACGATGAAGGAGGTGGTGAAGGAGATTTCTTCCGACGCTTATGAAGGCCGCGCGCCGGGGACGGTGGGGGAGGAAAAGACCCTCGCCTATCTGGTCCAGCGGTTCGAGGTGCTGGGACTGAAGCCCGGCAACAAGGGTAGCTGGTTCCAGGATGTGCCGCTGGTCGAGATCGACGCGAAAAATGTGTCGCCGCTCCGCTTCACCGGCGGCAAGAGCGCTGTTTCCGCCAGTTACGGACCGGAAATGGTGATCGCCACCTATCGCACCGGACAGCCGCATGTCGAGGTGAAGGACAGCCCGGTCATCTTCGTCGGCTATGGCATCAACGCGCCGGAGAAGAAGTGGAACGACTATGCCGGCGTCAATGTGAAGGGAAAGACGGTCATCATTCTGGTGAACGATCCCGATTACCAGACCCCGACCCTGCGCGGGCCGTTCAACGGGCGGGCGATGACCTATTATGGCCGCTGGACCTACAAGTTCGAGGAAGCGGCGCGGCAGGGCGCGGCGGCGGCGATCATCGTGCATGACACGGTGCCCGCCGCCTATGGCTGGAATGTCGTGCAGTCGAGCTGGACCGGCGCTCAGCATGTCGCGGACAGCGCCAACGGCAATGCCGACCAGTCCGCCGCGATCGGCTGGATGCAGAAGGACAAGGCTGCCGCGCTGATGGCGAGCGCGGGGCTTAATCTGGACACGTTGATGGCGGCGGCGAAGAAGCGCGGGTTCAAGGCCGTGCCGTTGAAGGGCATGAAGGCGAACCTCAGCTTCGACAATGCCATCCGCAAGCATAGTTCGAAGAATGTCGTCGCCCTGCTGCCCGGCAAGGCGCGGCCCGACGAATATGTGCTTTATGCCGCGCATTGGGATCATCTGGGCCATTGCGAAGCGGCGCCCGACGGCGACGACATCTGCAACGGCGCTATCGACAATGCGACGGGGACCGCTGCGCTGGTGGCGTTGGCGGAAGCCAATGTGAAGGCCGGACCGACGGATCGCAGCCAGGTCTTCCTGGCGGTGACGGCGGAGGAATCGGGGCTGCTGGGATCAGCCTATTATGGCAATCATCCGGTCTTTCCGCTGGGCCGGACGGTGGGCGGCGTGAATATGGACGCGCTCAGCATGGCGGGGCTGGCGAAAAATGTCGTCGTGATCGGCAAGGGCAAGTCCCAGCTCGATGCCTATCTGGACCGGGCGCTGGCGGCGCAGAAGCGGGTCGCCAGCCTGGAGCCGACGCCGGAAAAGGGCTTTTATTACCGCTCCGACCATTTCAGCTTCGCCAAGCATGGCGTGCCGATGCTCTATTTCGAGGGCGGGCAGAACCTGGTGAAGGGCGGACCCGCTGCGGGCGCCAAAACCGCCAAGGAGTATGAGGAACATCATTATCACGGGCCCAAGGATGAATATGATCCCAAATGGGATTGGGGTGGCGTGAAGGCGGATCTGAAGCTTTATTATGATGTCGGGCGGGCGCTGGCGAACACGACCGACTGGCCCAATTGGATGCCGGGGGACGAATTCCGGGCGATCCGCGACAAGAGCCGCGCCGGGAAATAGCGGGTTTCGGGCAATGCAAGCCATTAAGTGATCCGTGTTCCTGCGAAGGCAGGAACCCAGTTCCGCCGCTTGTGGATCATCGCACCATAGGAACTGGGCTCCTGCCTTCGCAGGAGCACGATGTGCTTCAAGAAAAGCCGTACGAAGCAGACCGTCCGCCTTCCACCCGAATTGGCCATTCCTCATAATGCCTCTGGAATGCGCGCCGCGATCCTGTAGAGGCGCGAAGAACACCCGCAGACAGGAGCCAAGCCCATGACTTTCCGTATGCCCGCCGAATGGGCGCCGCATGAATGGACCTGGATCGGCTTTCCCACCTCTCCCGAGGAATGGCCAGGCGCGTTTGACCAGGCGCGGCAGCAGATCGCGGATTTTGCGAGCGCGCTTCACGCCAATGGCAGGGGTGAGGAAGTAAGGCTGGTCTGCGCCAATGAAGGCGATGCGGAGGTCGGGCGCAGACTGGCGCCGAACGTCAGCATCGTCGTTCAAAAGCTGGGCGATGTATGGTTGCGCGACACGGCCCCCATTGCAGTATTGCGCGAGTCCGAACGTGCGCTGGTGGATTTCGGCTTCAACGGCTGGGGCGGCAAATATCGGATGCCCGGCGATGAGAATATCGGCGCGCGCCTGGCGGCGATGACGGGCCTGCCGACCTCGACCCAGCATTGGGTGTTCGAGGGAGGGGCGGTCGATACAGACGGCACGGGTTTGTTCGTGACGACCGAGCAATGCCTGCTCAACCCCAATCGCAATCCGGAACTGGACCGGGGCAAGATCGAAACCCTGCTGGCCGGATCGCTGGGTCTGTCGGATATGCTGTGGCTGGGCGATGGGCTGCTCAATGACCATACGGACGGGCATGTCGACAATCTGGCGCGCTTCGTGGCGCCGGGCGTGCTGGCCCTGCCCGAAGCGAGCACGGAGGATGATCCCAATGCGGCGATCTATGCCGATGCGCGGGCACGGGCCAAGGCCTTCGGCATAGAGGTGGCGTCGATCCCCTCCCCCGGCCGCGTCGTCGTGGACGGCGAAATCATTCCGGCAAGCTACATGAATTTCGCTATCGGCAATGCAGCGGTCATCGTGCCCATCTATGGCCAGCCCAATGATCAGGCAGCCTTGAATGCGTTCAGACCCTTCTTCCCTGGCCGGGAGATTGTCGGGCTGCGCAGCGACGCCATTCTTTCGGGCGGCGGCAGCTTCCACTGTTGCAGCCAGCAAATGCCGTCCGCTTAGATGAGCGCGATTCTGGCGCTGCGGGCGCTTATTTCCGGTATCATCATCGCCATCGTGTCGGTGGTGTCGCGGCGTTATCCGGGCCTTGGCGCGCTGATCGCATCGCTGCCGCTGATTTCGGTGATGGGGATGATCTGGCTGTGGAACGACAAGCCCGATGTCGAGAATATGGCGCGCCATGCAGAGGCGACATTCTATTATGTCATTCCCTCGCTGCCGATGTTCCTGCTGATCCCGATGCTGCTGCGGCGTGGGGTTGGCTTTGGGCCAGCGCTGATCGTGGGTTGCGTGCTGACGATCCTGCTCTATCTCCTGACCGTTGCCATTGCCGCCCGGATGGGCATTCGACTCTAGGGTATCGTTCATGACCAAAGTCACCGTTGCCGCGCTCCAGCTCGCCTTTTCCGACGACCGGGCGAACAATATCGAAATGGTCGCCGGCCATGTCGTGAAGGCCGCCGCGCGGGGCGCGAAGATCGTCCTCCCGCCGGAACTGTTCGAAGGCCCCTATTTCTGCAAGGTCGAGGAAGAAGCGCTGTTCGCCAATGCTCTGCCGCTCGACGAGCATCCCGCCGTGCAGGAAATGCGCAAGGTGGCGAAGGCCGAGGGCGTCTATATCCCGGCCAGCTTCTTCGAGCGCGATGGGCAGCACTATTACAATTCGCTCGCCATGATCGACGATGAGGGCGAGATCATGGGTCTCTATCGCAAGAGCCACATCCCGGACGGGCCGGGCTATGAGGAAAAATATTATTTCCGCCCCGGCAATACGGGCTTCAAGGTTTGGAAGACCAAGTTCGGCACCATCGGCGTTGGCATATGCTGGGATCAATGGTATCCCGAAACCGCGCGGGTGATGGCGCTGATGGGCGCGGAAATGCTGTTCTACCCGACCGCGATCGGATCGGAACCCTATGACGTCGGCCTCGACACCAGCCGCATGTGGCGCCGCGCAATGATCGGCCATGCGGTCAGCAACTGCATGCCGGTGGTCGCCGCCAACCGTATCGGTGAGGAAGATGGTCAGAAATTCTACGGCCACAGCTTCATCAGCGACGAATGGGGCGATTTCGCCGCCGAAGCCGACGCTAGGGACAATGGCGCGCTGGTGGCGACACTAGATCTGGCGCAAGCGCGCAAACATCGGGCCGGCATGGGCTTCTTTCGCGACCGGCGGCCGGAGCTTTATGCACGTATCGCCCAGGATATCTGACAGCAGGAGAGAGGCTATGACCGTTGCCCGGCACTATATCATGCACGCGAAGGAAGGCATGGACGCCGCATTGGAAACGGCCCTGCGTGCCATAGCGGATGCAGTGCGTCCGCTGCCCGGCTGCGAGGGTGTCGAAATGCTGCGCGATTTGGGGAATGAACGGCGCTTCGTCTTTATCGAGCGATGGGCCGACGTCGACGCGCACAAATCGGCTGCGGCGCTGATCGACAAGGGGCTGTTCGCCTCGCTGATGGCGGCGCTCGACGGGCCGCCGGATGGGGCTTATCTTGACTATCTGATGCGCTGACTCATGCGCTGAGCGTCAGCGCGCGGGCGAAGACCGCCTCGAACATCTCGGCGGTCAGCCGCCCCGTATTCTGGTTGTAGCGCGAGCAATGATAGCTATCGATTACGATCTTGCCGCTGGGCATGCGATGCTCCGCCAAATGGGCGAAGCGCGCCTTGGGGAGCTTGCCGCCCAGCACCTTCACGGCTGACTGGTGCGCGATTTGGCCGAGCGCAATGAAGACCTGCGCATTGGGCAACGCTGCCACCGCGGGTTTCAGGAAGGCCCGGCAATTGCGGATTTCCTCCGGCAGTGGCTTGTTCTGCGGCGGCAGGCATTTGACCGCATTGAGGATGATGATGTTCCGCAGCTTCAGGCTGTCATCCGCGCGCGCTTCATAGACGCCTTCGGCAAGCCCGAATTTGTGGAGCGTCGCGAAGAGAAGATCGCCGGCATAATCTCCGGTAAAGGGCCGGCCGGTGCGGTTGGCGCCCGATTTGCCGGGCGCCAGTCCGATGATCGCGATCTTGCCGAGAGGATCACCGAAAACGGGAACCGGAGCATTCCACCAGTCGGCATGTTCTGCCCGGTTTTCGTCGCGGAACGCAACGAGGCGCGGGCAAAGCGGACAATCATGCGGCGGTTCGCTATGCGGGATAGGGCTTTGCAGCGTCATGGCGACGGGATAGGCGCTGTCGGATGACAAAGACAAGCACTCGTCATGTTTACGCGCTCGCATTGGGATCGAACCGCCCGCTGTCGGCCCGGCTCGCTCCTGCGCGCTTGCTGAAGGAAGCAGTTCGCCTGATCGGGCAGTTGGGCACGGTTCTGGCCGTGGCTCCTGTCATAAAAACACTGCCCCTGGGACCATCGCGGCGGATTTTCGCCAATAGCGCGGCCTTGGTGGAGAGCCGCTTGCCGCCCGAGGCGATGCTTTTGCACTTGCAGGCGATCGAGCGCCGCCTGGGGCGCCAGCGATTCATGCATTGGGGAGCACGTCGTCTGGATATCGACATCATTCTCTGGTCCGGCGGGCGGTGGAACAGCCGTTCACTGCGCATCCCGCATCCGGCTTTTCGGGAGCGGGACTTCGTGCTGACGCCGCTTTGCGCGATTGCCCCGGATTGGCGCGACCCGGTTTCAGGACTTTCCATGCGCCATTTGCGCTTCCGCTTACGAAAAGCGATTTCTGGAGGTTGACCAGCCGCACCACCGCCTCTAGTGCGTGCGGACCTCATGATATGAGGGCCCTTAGCTCAGTCGGTAGAGCAACTGACTTTTAATCAGTAGGTCGCTGGTTCGAATCCAGCAGGGCTCACCATCCCCCTTCCGATCATCAGGTCAGGGCTGTCAGCAGCAGCGCGGCGCAGCACCATAGTTCGATCGACACCAGCAGGCCGAACAGGATGCCGAACATGGCATGAGGCTTCAGCGCGTCGTCCATCTGCCCTCTCCAATTCTTTCTGCAAGATGAACGGCTTAACCATGCGTCTGGTTCCCGGAGCGCTTTGGCGCAGAGCATCGGTTCACCGCATTTCCGGCGAAATGGTGGAGAGATGTAGCCGGTTGTCAGGGAATATCCGGCCCGGCGCTGATGCGGATCGGGCAGGATGTGGCGATCTCCATCACTGCATTGAGGCGACCAAGGCCCAGCCATTTCGCGCAATGGGTGGCGAGTTCCAGCAATTCTGCGGCGCTGAATTGGGCATGGAGTTCCGCCCAGAACAGGTCGTCAAAGGCGGCCGGGCCTGTCGCGAAGCGTTCGGCAAAAGCGATGGCCAGCGCTTCGCGTGGCGCATAATCGGTGCGCCGGTCCGGATCGTCGACCCCTGCGTAGAAATCTTCGGTAAGGCCGTGGCGTTCCATATCCTCCACCCGCGTTTCCGAGCAGGGAATGCAGCCGTTGATATGGGCAATACGGATGCGGGCGGCTTCGCGAATGCGGACCGGAAGCCGCGCCCCCTCCTGCAACGCGTCGCCAAAGGCATGCGCCGCAGCGCCAAGATCCGGGCGGAGGGACCACATGCGGGCGCCCTCCTCTCCGTCGCCGGGTGGGAGGGCGAGCCGCGCCATGATCTCAGAGCCTTTCGACGATAGCGACGTTGGCCATGCCGCCCGCTTCGCACATGGTTTGCAGGCCATAGCGGGAGCCCCGGTCGCGGAGGGCGCTCACCAGCGTCGCCATGAGTTTCGCGCCTGAGCCGCCGAGCGGGTGACCGAGCGAGATCGCGCCGCCATGGACATTGAGTTTCGCCGGGTCGGCACCGAGCGCCTGCGCCCATGCCAGCGGGACCGGGGCGAAGGCTTCGTTGACTTCATAAAGGTCAATGTCGGAGAGCTTCATGCCCGCTCTGGCCAGCGCCTTTTCCGTCGCGGGGATCGGGGCTTCGAGCATGATGACGGGGTCGTGGCCCAGCACGGTCATCTCATGCACGCGCGCGAGCGGGGTCAGGCCATGCGCCTTGAGGCCGCGTTCGTTGACCACCAGCAGCGCAGCGGCTCCGTCGCAAATCTGGCTGGCGTTGGCGGCTGAGATCACGCCATCCTCGGTCAGCAGCTTGACGCTGGCGATCCTTTCCAGGGTCGCGTCGAAGCGGATGCCCTCGTCGATCTTGTGGAGGACGGTTTCGCCTTCCGGGGTGACGATTTCGAGGGGGATGATTTCCGCGTCGAACTTGCCTGCTTCCGTCGCGGCGGCTGCACGGCGATGGCTTTCGAGCGCATAGGCGTCCAGCACATCACGAGTCAGGCCATATTTCTTTGCCAGCATTTCCGCGCCGCCGAACTGGCTGAAGGGCTGGTTCGGATAGCGGGCCTCGATGCCGGGGCTGCGATAGGTGCCAAAGCCATGTTTGGCGGGAAGCGTCCAGGGCAGGCCCATGGGGACGCGGGTCATGCTTTCGACCCCCGCCGCGATCACCACATCCTGCACGCCGGACATGACCGTGGCGGCGGCGAAGTGCAGCGCCTGTTGCGAAGAGCCGCATTGGCGGTCGACATGGGTGCCGGGGACGGATTCCGGCAGGCCGCTGGCGAGGACGGCGTTGCGGGCGATATTGGCGCCCTGCTCGCCGCCGGGGCAGGCGCAGCCCATGATGACATCCTCGACAGCGGCGGGGTCTAAGCCGGAGCGTTCGACCAGCCCCGCAAGGACTTTGCCCGCGAGATCGGCGGGGTGGACGCCAGCGAGGCGACCGCCGCGCTTGCCGCCAGCGCTGCGCGCGACGGCGGCGATATAGGCTTCAGCCATGTCTTTTTCTCCTGTCAGACGCCGGTGATACGGATGCCGGAGCCGGGAACTTTATATTTGCGGTTAAGGGCGATCAGGACGGAGGTGAGGCCTTCCGCCACGACCGAGTTGCACAAGGGGCCTGCATTCCAGGCACGCAGGCCGATTTCCTGCGCGAGCGCGACCACAGTATCGGCGGCTTCGCTGTCGTCGGCGCAGACCAGAACGTCGCACTCGACTTCCTCATCCAGCTTGGTGAGGTGATGGGCGCTGATATTCTGGAAGGCGGAGACGACGCGCACACCCTCGCCCAACATCTTCTGCACGGCTTCGACGGCGGAACCGCCTTCGGGAAGCTGGACGCGGCTGACCTTGGGCGGGACCAGGGGAACGGTCACGTCGATCAATATCTTGCCCGCCAGCGCCGGTTCGACATCCTTCACCGTCGATTGCTGCGCAGCATAGGGCACGGCGAGGACGACGATATCGGCCTGCGCGGCGGCTTCCGGGTTGGCGGCGCCGGTGACAGCGCCCTCCCCCAGAAGCTCGTTCATCTGGGCGGCGGCTTCCTGCGCGCGCTCGGCGGTGCGACTGCCGATGATGACCTTGTGGCCCTTATGCGCCCAGCGGAGGGCCAGGCCGCCGCCTTCCTTGCCGGTGCCGCCAAGGACGGCGATGCTCGCCAGAGCTTCATTCTGCATATTCAAACCTCTCCTGTTCTTTTCGGCGCTTGCGCGGGGGCGTGAGGATCATCGGGGTGAGTTCCTCAGCGGCCATGCCGCGCTCATGTATATCCTGGGCGATGGCGCCATAGGCGGTGCTGCGCTGGCGCGGGGTGCGGCCCAGCGAGCGGATCAGCGCCTCCATGGCGGCGGGCGGCATCTCCTGCCCGTGCTGGGTGCCGGCGGCGCGGGAAATGCTCTCATTCATCAGCGTGCCGCCAAGGTCATTGGCGCCCGACATAAGGCAGGCCTTCACTCCCTCCTCGCCCAGCTTGACCCAACTGGTCTGGATCGAGCGGATATGGGGGTGCATCGCGAGCCTCGCCACGGCGTGCATCAGCCGGACTTCGCGGAAGGTCGGGCCATGGCGCGCCTCGCCGCGCAGGCCCATGGGCGCTTCCATATGGACGAAGGGCAGCGGCACGAACTCGGTGAAGCCGCCAGTGCGGCGCTGGAGGTCGCGGATGCGGATCAGATGGCGCGCCCAATGGCGGGGCGTGTCGACATGGCCGAACATGATCGTGGCGGTGGTGGTGAAGCCGACCTTGTGCGCGGTTTCGACCACCTCCAGCCATTTCTCGGTGCTGAGCTTGTCCGGGCAGATCTGAGCGCGGACTTCATCGTCGAGGATTTCCGCCGCCGTGCCGGGAAGCGTGTCGAGACCCGCTTGCCTAAGGCGGATCAGGAATTGCTCGACCGTCAGGCCCAGCGTCGCAGCGCCTTGCGAGACTTCCAGCGGGGAGAAGGCATGGATATGCATCTCCGGCACGGCGGCGCGGACCGCTTTGGCAAGGTTGATGTAGGTTTCGCCGGTATAATGCGGGTGGATGCCGCCTTGCAGGCAGACCTCGGTGCCGCCGCGATCCCAGGCCTCGCGGGTACGGCGGATGACTTCTTCGAGGTCGAGATCATAGGGTTTGCCGCGCAGTTCCTCCGCCTTGTCGCCCTTGGAGAAGGCGCAGAAGCTGCATTTATAGGCGCAGATGTTGGTATAGTTGATGTTGCGGTTGACGACATAGCTGATCTCGTCGCCCATCACCTGTTCGCGCAAGGCGTCAGCGCTGTCGCAAATATGTTCGAGGTCGGTTTCGCGGGCGGAGAAGAGCGCAGCGATCTCCTCCTCTTCCAGCAAAGTGCCCGTCATGGCGCGCTCGACGATGGCGGCGATCTTCGGATCGACCGGCAGGGTCGAGGGGCGCGTGACGCGGGGCTCCAGCGCTATGCCCGGCGACCAGCTATCCTCGCGGGCAAAGCCGTCCGCATCGGCATGGGCGAGGATGTGGCGCACCATGGCCGCATCCTGCCAGCGATCATTATCCTGCGCATAGGCGGGATAGACCGGCAAGCGCGCGACCAGCATCCGCCCCTCCCCTTCGGTCGCCATGCGCAGGCGCTCGACTTCGGGCCAGGGCGCTTCGGGGTTCACATGGTCGGGCGTGACCGGCGAGACTCCGCCCCAGTCGTTGATCCCCGCCGACAGCAGGCGCGGGAAGTCGGCAGCCGAGAGATTGGGCGGCGCCTGGATGTTCATTTCAGGACCCAAAATCAGGCGAGCGGCGGCGATGGTCCAGAGCAGGTCTTCCATGTCCGGTTCGGGCGCATGGGCCATCACCGTGCGCTCCTTGGCGCGGAAGTTCTGGACGATGACTTCCTGGATGTGGCCATAGCCTTCATGCAGGTCTCGAATGGCTTCGAGCGCTTCGACCCGCTCCTCGCGGGTTTCACCGATGCCGATCAATATGCCGGTGGTGAAGGGGATTTGCAGTTCGCCCGCGAGGCGGATCGTTTCCAGCCGTGCCGCCGGTTCCTTGTCAGGCGAGCGATAATGCGCGCCACCCTTCCGGCAGAGCCGGTCTGAAATGGACTCCAGCATCAGGCCTTGGCTTACGGAAACCCGGCGGAGCGCGGCCATTTCCTCGCGGGTCATGACGCCGGCGTTGATGTGCGGCAGTAGTCCGGTTTCGTCACGTACCAGCGCGGCCATTTCGATGAGATAGGAGATGGTCGTGGCATGGCCGAGCCGCGCCAGTTCCTCGCGGGCGGCGGTGAAGCGCAGTTCGGGCTTGTCGCCCAGAGTGAACAGCGCCTCGGTGCAACCCGCCGCCTTGCCTGCGCGGGCGACGGCCAGCACCTCCTCGCGGGTCATATAGGCGTTCTCGCCGGGACGCGGGGGCTGGGAGAATGTGCAATAATGGCAAAGATTCCGGCAAAGCTGGGTCAGCGGGATGAATATCTTGCGCGACCAGCTTTGCACACGGCCATGGCCTGCCTCGCGCAGCGCCGAAGCGGCGGCCAGCAGATCGGCCAAGGGCGTTTCCAGCAAAGCTGCCGCCTGTTCGCTCATCCCGTTCCTGCCCGTCATCATCCGCTCCATCATCTTATCTTTGCGCCCGTCTCAGCCGACCGGCCCCGGCTGCTCGGGGATTGCGCCCGCGCCTCCACCAATACCGTCGAGCATTTCCTGCGGGAGATCGGCGGGCGCGTCCAGCAGGGCGACCAGCGACTGCATGAAATGTTCGAGGCTGGAGTCGCTACCCCACATCGGATGCGCGCGGCTATGGTCGACCAGGGCGCGCTGCCGCGCCGAAAGGACCGCGCTGATATATGCGCCCATGAACACGAAGCGCTGGTTCTGAAGTCCAGGCGACAGATGCGGCATCAGGCGGCGCAAATGATCGAGGCAGCGGCCATAGGCGATGTTCCACGCCGGATCGATCGCGTCCAGCATCATGTCCCTGTGGGTCATTGCGAAGATCACGATGAACTGGACATAATGCTCATCGGGCAGGCCAAGAACCGGCTGGACAAGGATATCCACGACCTCCCGGATCGTGCGGGGTCCGCCCTCCCGCTCCAGCGAGTCGAGCGCGGCGTTGCGTTCCCGGTCGAGCGCCACCGCGCCGTCCATGACGATGGCCCGCACCAGCGCTTCCTTCGACCCGAAATAATAGCCGACAGCGCCGTGATTCTTCTGCCCCGCCGCCGCCGCGATCTCCCGCACGGTGACGCCATCCACGCCCCGTTCCGCGAACAGGCGCAGGGCGACCTTCTTGAGCTGCTCCGCAGCGGCGCTGCGCGTGACGTCATCGGCCTTGGCAAGTTGAAGTCTGACCATGTGTGCATTTTTCTCATTGCCAAGCGCGTTCGTCAAGTGCATTATCCAATTGATCTAATCGACGGGTGAACAGTCGATAAAAGTGAGGGATGCCTAAGTGGAATCAGCGGTCGACATCGAGTCGCTGGCGGCGTGGATGACGGATCAGGGGCTTGGCTCCGGCCCGTTGATGGACGTGACGCCGCTTGCGGGAGGGACGCAGAACATCCTGCTGCGTTTCAGCCGTGATGGGCGCGATTATGTGTTCCGTCGCCCGCCCGCGCATCCCCGTCCCAACAGCAATGAGACGATGCGGCGGGAGGCACGCGTGCTGCGCGCTTTGGCCGGGACAGCAGTGCCGCATCCGGGACTGATCGCGGATTGTAGCGATGAGAGCGTGCTGGGCGTCGCCTTCTATCTGATGGAGCCGGTGGATGGCTTCAATCCGGTGGGACAATTGCCCGAACCCCATGCCAGTTCGCCGGCGATGCGCCATGCCATGGGGCTGGCTCTGGTGGATGGGATCGCGGCCCTGGGCGCGCAGGATCATCAGGCATTGGGCCTGGCCGATTTCGGGAAGCCGGAGAATTTCCTCGGGCGGCAGGTCGATCGCTGGCGATCGCAGCTTGCGGGCTATGGCGAGTTTGACGGGTGGACGGGGCCGGAGGCGTTGCCCTCCGTCGGCGCGGTAGGGGATTGGCTGGAACGGCATCGGCCCGACCGCTTCATGCCCGGCATCATGCATGGCGACTATCATCTGGCCAATGTGATGTATCGCAATGATGGGCCGGAACTGGCGGCGATCATCGATTGGGAACTGGCGACGATCGGTGATCCGCTGCTGGACCTGGGATGGGTGCTGGCGACCTGGCCGGATGGGAAATCGGAAAGCACGGTATCGGTGAAACCCTGGAATGGGTTCCCGGCCGCGGGCGAATTGGTCACGCGCTATGCGGAGGGATCGGCGCGCGATCTGTCGGCTGTCGATTGGTATCATGTGCTGGCCTGCTACAAGCTCGGCATCCTGCTGGAGGGCACTTACGCCCGCGCCTGCGCTGGCAAGGCGCCGCGCGAGACCGGCGACAAGCTCCACGGCCGCGCCATCCATCTTTTCGAGCGCGCTGAAGCGCTGATCCGCTGACATGAAGAGGAATCCCCTTTGACCAACGAACTCGACTTCACCGGAAAGACGGTGCTGGTGGTCGGCGGATCGAGCGGCATCGGCAACGGCATGGCGCAGGCCTTCCGCCAGCGCGGTGCGCAGGTGCATGTCTGGGGCACGCGGACCAGCGCGGCCGACTATGCGGGCGAGGAAGGCTCCGACCTCGAAGGCGTCGGCTATACGCAGGTCGACGTCAGCGATGCGGCAGCGATTGCAGCGGCGCCGGTGCCTTTCGACAGGCTCGATGTGCTGATCCATTCGCAGGGGGCCGTGCTCTACCGGCGGCAGGAGTTCGAGGCCGAGGGCTGGAACAAGGTGATGGCGGTCAATCTCGACTCCATCCTGCATATTTCCAATCTGTGCCGGGAAGCGCTGGCGGCCGCCAAGGGGGCGATCATCGTCGTCAGTTCCATCGGCGCGTTCAAGGCGACCTTCGGCAACCCCGCCTATGCGGCGTCCAAAGCGGGCGCGGTCAATCTGGTGCGGGCGCTGGCGATTGCCTGGGCGGGCGACGGCATCCGCGTCAACGGCATCGCGCCGAGCCTGGTCGATACCAAGATGACCAAGGTGACGATGGACAATGACGAGCGGCGGACCCGAGCGCTGGCGAAGATTCCCCTGGGCCGCTTCGGGTCGGTCGAGGAGATGGCGGGCGTGGCGCTTTTCCTCGCCTCTCCCCTCTCCGGTTATATTTGCGGGCAGACTCTGGTCGTCGACGGCGGCCTCACGCTCACCTGAATTTTTCCAAGAAGGATCATCCGATGAACTTCGAATATTCCGATAAGGTGAAAGCGCTGCAAGCGCGGCTCATCGATTTCATGGACGCCCATGTCTATCCGATCGAGAAAGAGCGCGACCATTTCCACCATGACCCGGCGAACCTGTGGAAGCGCTGGCCGGGCACGGAGGAGATCAAGGCCAAGGCCAAGGCAGCCGGTCTGTGGAACCTGTTCCTGCCGCATGAATATGGCGAATGGAGTCCCGGCCTAACCAATCTGGAATATGCACCGCTGGCCGAGATCATGGGGCGCGTGATCGGGTCGTCGGAATATTTCAACTGCTCGGCGCCCGACACCGGCAATATGGAAGTGCTGGCCCGCTACGGCACGCCGGAGCAGCAGGAGAAGTGGTTGAAGCCGCTGCTCGATGGCACGATCCGCTCCTCCTATGTGATGACGGAGCCGGAGGTCGCCTCTTCGGATGCGACCAATGTCGCCACCACCATCATCGCGGATGGCGACGATTACGTCATCAATGGGCGCAAATGGTGGATTTCGGGCGCGCTCGATCCCAATACCAAAATCTTCATCCTGCTGGGGAAGACCCCCAATGACGGGCCGCGCCACCAGCAGCATTCGCAGATCCTGATCCCGGCCGGCACGCCCGGCATCGAGATCATCCGCCCGCTCGATGTGATGAACGCCGTGCATTCGCCCGGCGGTCATGCGGAAATGGTGTTCAAGGATGTGCGCGTGCCCAAGGAGAACCTGATCCTTGGCGAAGGGCGCGGCTTCGAGATCGCGCAGGGACGACTTGGGCCGGGCCGTATCCATCACTGCATGCGGCTCATCGGGCAAGCGCAGCGGGCGCTGGAATATATGGCGCGGCGGGTGGAAAGCCGGGTCGCTTTCGGGCGCAAGCTCGCGGATCAGGGGAGCATAAGGCAGGATATCGCCCTCTCCTTCTGCGAGATTGAGCAGGCGCGGCTGCTGACGCTGAAGGCCGCCGATGCGATGGACCGCTATGGCAACAAGATCGCCAAGGACCTGATCGCCGCCATCAAGATCGTCGCGCCGCGCATGACCCAGACGGTGGCGGATCGGGCCATGCAGGTGTTCGGCGGCATCGGCATTTCGAGCGATTTCCCACCCGCCGCCGCCTTCATGAATGCGCGCTACCTGCGCTTCGCGGATGGCCCGGACGAGGTTCACATGGCGCAGCTTGGCAAGCTCAAGATTGCTGAACTCAACCAATTGCCGGTGCGCTGAACTTTTTAACCGGAAAGGCGAGGAAGGATCATGCTGATGACCCCGCAGAACCAAGCCGACAGCCGGGCCAACCCCGGCCTCGGCAGTGCCTGGTGGATGGTGGCGGTTCTGTTCGGGCTGTACGTGCTCAGCTGGGTCGACCGGCTGATCGTGTCGATGCTGGTGACGCCGATCAAGGCGCATCTGCTGCTGTCCGACGTGCAGATCAGCATGATCACTTCGACCTCCTTCGCCATCTTTTATGCAGTTTTCGGCTTGCCGCTCGGTTGGGCTTCGGATCGGTTTTCGCGGCGCTGGATCATCTTTGGCGGCGTGGTGATCTGGGGGATCGCGACCACGGCCTGCGGTTTCGCGCAGACCTATGAGGCGCTGCTGATCGGGCGGATTTTCGTGGGCGTGGGGGAAGCGGCGCTGCTACCTGCCGCCTATTCGCTGATTGCCGACGCCTTTCCGCCGCGCCTGCTGACGCGGGCGACCTCGACCTTCCAGATGGCGGGCAAAGTGGGGTCGGCGACGGCCTTTGCGCTGGGAGGCGTCGCGATTGCCTTTGCGACGGCGCATACCGGCATTCACATTCCCTTTCATGGCCCCGCGCAGCCCTGGCAGCTGGTCATGATGATGGTGGGCTTGCCGGGGATCATCTTCGCGCTGTTGCTGTTCACCTTTCCCGATCCGGGCCGCAGGAAACCGCCGGGCGCGGCTTCAATGGCGGCTTCGGGCGAAATCCGAACCTTCGTTTCGCGCAACTGGAAGCTGCTGGCGCTGATGCTGGTGGGCACATCCTGCCTCGCCATGTGCGGCTATTCGATGACCAACTGGGTGCCCGCCTATATCGAGCGGCATTTCGGGTGGAAGCCGGTGCAATATGGCCTCGCGCTCAGCATGATGAACATCGTGTCGGCCGTGTCGCTGGTGGTGAATGGCTGGATCGTCGACCGGCTCTTTTCCGGCGGCATGAAGGACGCGCATTTGCGCTTCTATAGCTGGCTGATCATCGGTTTCCTGCCGGTGGTCGGCTATATGTTCTTCGCCACCAACGTCTATGTGTTCCTGGCCTGCTATTGCGTGGCGCAGTTCATCACCGTGCCGTTCATGGTCTATGTGTCGTCGGTCATGGGGCTGATCGCGCCAGCCACGATCCGGGCGCGGATGCTGGCCTTTTTCCTGTTCGTCTTCACGATCCTTGGCCTCGGTGCGGGGCCGGCGATCGTCGCGGCGCTGACCGAATATGTGTTCCATGATGAGGGCGCGCTGGGACAGTCGCTCGCCGTCGTGGTGACGGTCTGTTCGGTGATCGCCTTGATCTCCTTCCGCATGGCGCTGCGCTATCTGGCGCCCGCCATTGCTTCCCGAAAGGACGTTTGATGTCTTTGAGCCTTGGCGGGGTCGATCCCGCGCGTCGTGACCAACTCGCCCTTGCCGATGAGCGGGTGACTTATGACTGGCATCAGTTGGATGAGCTGCTCAACCGGGCGGCCAATGCGCTCAATGGCCTCGACCTGACCGAGCGGCGAGTGGCGGTGTTCGCGCCCAACAGCGCCGAGACAGTGATCGCCTATGTCGCCTGTCTGGAGGCGGGCATTTCCAGCGTGCCGGTGAGCTTTCACCTGACGCCTTCGGAGGCCGCCTATATTCTGAAGGACAGTGGCGCGGTGGCGCTGCTGGTCGGGCCGGAGACGATGGAGGCCGGGCTTGCCGCAGCCGCTGAGGCTGGCGTCAAGACGGTGATCGGCTGGCGCTGCCCTGATCGTGAAGATGTCATCCATTGGGAGGACTGGATCGCGGCGGCTTCGACCGCTGAACCCGATCCTGAGGTGCCACCTTTGCCGCATCTCCACTATACGTCCGGCACCACGGGACGACCCAAGGCCACCGAGACGCCGCCGCAATATTTCCCGCGCGCTGCCACGGTGAAGGCTCTGGCCGAAGCGATCCGATCGAAGATCACGCCTTCGCCCGGCATTGCCGTGGGGCCGCTTTATCATACCGGGCCGCTCGGCATGGCGCGCAATGTCTTTGGCGGCATGAGCCTGATTACCGTCGAGCATTTCGATGCGGAAAAGACGCTGGCACTGATCGAGAAATATAAGGTCGCAGGATCGGTGATGGTGCCGACGCATTTCCAGCGGATGCTGGCTCTGCCCGAAGACATCCGCACCAAATATGATGTGTCGAGCATCCAGCGGCTCGCCCATACCGGCGCGGCCTGTCCGCGTGCGGTGAAGCAGGCGATGATCGACTGGTTCGGGCCGGTGCTGGTCGAGGCCTATGGCGGGACCGAGGCGGGATCGACCACCTACATCACCTCGCAGGAATGGCTGGAGCGGCCGGGGTCCGTCGGCAAGGCGCTCCCGCCTTTCGAGACGGAGATTTATGGCGAGGATGGGCAGTTGCTGGGGCCGAACGAAGTCGGACAGGTCTATTTCCGCGACACCAGCGGCCATGGCATCGTCTATCGCGGCGATCCCGAAAAGACGGCCGCCGCCCATATCGCGCCGGGCGTCTTTACGCTGGGCGAGATGGGCTATGTCGATGCGGAGGGCTATCTCTTCATCACCGACCGCGTGTCCGACATGATCGTAAGCGGCGGGGTGAACATCTATCCCGCCGAGTCCGAGCATGTGCTGCTGCGCCATCCCAAGGTGGCGGATGTGGCCGTGGTTGCCGCACCCAATGCGGAAATGGGCGAGGAAGCGCGGGCGCTGGTCATTCCCAAGGATGCGGACGATCCGCCGAGTCCGCAAGAACTCAACGCCTTCTGCCGCGCCAACCTCGCCGGTTACAAATGCCCGCGCGGTTACGAGATGGTGGATGATATCGGCCGCACCGTCATGGGCAAGGTCAACAAGAAGGCGCTGCGCCAGCGCTTCTGGCCTTCTGATCGCACCATCGGGGGTTGAGCTTCATGCGTTTTGTCTTGCCCTTGCTGCTGTTGCTCGCCGCTTGCGCGCCTTCGGGGGAAGCCCGGCGAGATGGGAGCGACTGGCCGGGCTATGGCGGGATCGATGAGAACCATTACAGCTCGCTCACCGAGATCAATGACCGCAATGTCGGGAAGCTGAAGCTCGCCTGGTATCATGACATCAGCGGTGGCGGGTCGAGCCTTTCCGCGCCTATCGCGGTGGATGGCGTCGTTTATTATGCCTCGGGCTATAGCGTTATTCATGCGCTGGACGCTTCGACTGGCCGGGAATTGTGGACCTATGATCCGCAAAGCTGGAAGGTCGCGGGGCAGAAGATGCGCGCCGCCTGGGGCATCAGAGGCATCGCCTATGACAGTGGCATGGTCTTTACCGGGACCATCGACGGGCGGCTGATCGCGATCAACGCCAAGTCCGGCCATCCCGTCTGGACCGCGCAGACCATCGGCAAGGATGACGAGCGCTATGTCACCGGCGCGCCCTGGGTGTTCAAGGGCAAGGTCATCATCGGCCATGGCGGCGCGGACTTCGCGCCGGTCCGGGGCTATGTGACCGCCTATGACCAGCAGACGGGGAAGCAGCTCTGGCGCTTCTACACCGTGCCGGGCGATCCGAAGCTGGGCTTCGAGAATAAAGCGATGGCGATGGCCGCCCGGACGTGGACCGGCCAGTGGTGGAAATATGGCGGCGGCGGGACGGCGTGGAACGCCATGGCCTATGACCCCAAATATAACCGCATCTATATCGGCATCGGCAATGGTTCTCCATGGAACCAGAAGATCCGTTCGCCGGGCGGCGGGGACAATCTCTTCCTCTGCTCCATCGTCGCGCTGGATGCCGATACGGGCGAATATGTCTGGCACTATCAGACCAATCCCGGCGAGACTTGGGACTTCAACAGCGCGATGGATATCGAGCTGACCCGGCTCAAGATCGGCGGGAAAGAGCGCGATGTGCTGATGCACGCGCCGAAAAACGGCTTCTTCTATGTAATCGACCGGGAGACGGGGAAGCTGATCTCCGCCCGCAACATCGTGCCCGTCAACTGGGCGAGCGGGATCGATATCAAGAGCGGGCGGCCGATCGAGAATCCGGCGGCGCGCTATCCGGGCGGCAAGGCGGCGATCGTCTACCCCTCCCCCTTCGGCGCGCATAATATCGAGGCGATGTCGTTCAATCCGGGGACCGGCCTCGTCTATATCCCGACCATGGATCAGGGGCGGGTCTATATCGATCCGGCCGAGTCCTTGCAGGGCTGGAAGCATCTGAACGGCCAGCGGATCAGTGTCGGCACGGGCGCGCCGCCTCCGAACGTGGTGCCGGATCGGCCCGCGACCAGCTTCCTGCTCGCCTGGAACCCGGTGACGCAGAGCGAGGCGTGGCGCGTGCCGATGCAGGGCATTCGCGGTGGCGGCGGCACGGCAACCACTGCGGGCAATCTGCTGTTTCAGGGCAATGCGGCGGGCAAGTTCGTCGCCTATGCCGCGAATAACGGGACGCCGCTCTGGTTCTTCGATGCGCAGACAGCCGTGATGGCGCAGCCGATCACCTATCGGGCACGCGGCAAGCAATATGTGACGGTGATTGCGGGATCGCGTTTCCCCAGCGCCACCGGCATTGGACATGAATGGAACTACCGCACCCAGCAATGGCGCGTCCTCACCTTCTCGCTTGATGGCAAGGCTGCTTTGCCACCGGTGCAGCCCGTCGAAACGCCGGTCATCGACATGCCCGATTTCGCCGTCGATCCTGCCAAGGCCGCCCCCGGCGCGACCGTTTTCGGCCAGCGCTGCTCCATCTGCCATGGCGCCAATGCGGTGTCGGGCGGCATGGCGCCGGACCTGCTCCAGTCCGGCGTACCGCTCGACAAGGCCAGTTTCGAAGAAGTGCTGCACAAGGGCATCTTGCGCGAACGGGGCATGCCGCGCTTCGAGGAACTGACCGACACCGAAATCACCAGTCTGCAACATTATTTCCGCCAACGCGCCCGCGAGGTTTTGGCAACGCAAGCCGCTGCCAAGCCGGGCGCCCAGACACATAGAGGCTTGAATGAAGGTCAATGACGTCGTCACCTATGAGGTGGAAGGCCCAATCGCGGTCATCACGGTCAACTCGCCGCCCGTGAACGCGCTCTCCAATGCCGTGCGGCAGGGCGTCGCGGGCGCGGTGCAGACGGCCATCGGCGATAGTGGCGTGGGCGCGATGATGCTGATCTGCGAAGGAAGAACCTTCTTCGCAGGGGCCGAGATCAGCGAACTGGGCAAGCCGCCGGTCGAGCCGACCCTGCGCAATCTCCAGTTGGTTGTCGAAAATGCGTCCAAGCCGGTGATCGCCGCCATCCATGGCACGGCGCTGGGCGGCGGTCTAGAACTGGCGTTGGTGGCGCATTATCGCATTGCCGTGCCTTCGGCCAAATGCGGGCTGCCCGAAGTCAATCTGGGCCTGCTGCCCGGCGCTGGCGGTACGCAGCGTCTGCCTCGCATCGTCGGGGTGGAGAAGGCTTTGGACCTCATCACTTCCGGCGCGCCGGTCGGCGCCAAGGCGGCGAAGGAAATGGGGCTGCTCGATGAACTCGCGACGGAGGGCAATCTGCGCGCCGAGGCCATCGTCTTTGCGCAGCGCGTACTCGACGAGAAGCGTCCACTGCTCAAGGTCCGCGACCGTACCGAGAAGCTGGATGAAGCACGCGGCAAGCCGGAAATCTTCGCGGACTTCCGCAAGGCCAATGCCAGAAAATTCCGTGGCTTCAAGGCGCCCGAACATATCATCCGCTGCATCGAGGGCGCGCTGGAAAAGCCCTTTGACGAGGGCATGGTCTATGAGCGCGAACTGTTCAACGAGCTTCAGGCCGACAGCCAGTCCGCCGCCCAGCGCCATGTCTTCTTCGCAGAACGGCAGGCGGCCAAGATCGACGGCATTCCCGCCGACACGCCCATCCTGCCAATCCAGAAGGTCGGTGTGATCGGCGCGGGCACTATGGGCGGCGGCATTGCGATGAACTTCGCCAATGCCGGCATTCCCGTGACCCTATTGGAGACGAACGAAGAAGCGCTGTTCCGGGGTCTGCGCATCATTCGCGGCAATTATGAAACCACCGCGAAGAAGGGCAAGATGAAGCCCGAGGATGTCGACAGCCGCATGGGCCTGCTGACCGGATCGGTGGCGATGGAGGATCTGGCCGACTGCGACCTCATCATCGAGGCGGTGTTCGAAAATCTCGACGTCAAGCGAGAGGTCTTCGCCAAGCTCGACAAGATCGCCAAGCCCGGTGCGATCGTTGCCACCAACACCAGCTATCTCGACATTGACGACATTGCCGCCGCCACCCAGCGGCCCGAAAGCGTCGTCGGCCTGCACTTCTTCTCGCCCGCTAATGTCATGAAGCTGCTGGAAGTGGTGCGGACCAAGGATACCAAGCCCGAAATCACCGTCACAGCGATGAAGCTGGCCAAGACCATCGGCAAGATCGGCGTGCTGGTGGGCAATGGCTTCGGCTTTGTGGGCAACCGCATCCTTGCGGCGCGCAACACGCAGGCAGATCAGTTGGTGCTCGAAGGCGCGACGCCCTGGGCAGTAGACAAGGTGCTCTATGACTTCGGCTTTGCCATGGGGCATTTCCAGATGCGCGATCTGGTCGGCCTCGACGTCGGCTGGAATCGGGACGCGACCAGTTCCGCCAATGTACGGGAAATCCTCAACGAAATGGGCCGCCATGGGCAGAAGACGAAGGGCGGCTATTATGACTATGACGAGAACCGCAAGCAGACGCCCTCCCCCATCGCCATGCAGGTCATCGAGGATTTCGCCGCGAAGCAGGGCATCGCCCGGCGCGAAGTGAGTGACGGGGAAATCCACGACCGCATCCTCTTTGCCATGGTGAATGAGGGCGCGCGCATTCTCGACGAAGGTATCGCCTCACGGGCGTCGGACATCGATATCGTCTGGATCACCGGTTACGGCTGGCCGAAATATCGGGGCGGGCCGATGTTCTGGGCGGATTTGCAGGGGCTTCCCGTGGTGCTGGAGAAGCTGAAGGCGCTGGAAGCCGCCCATGGCGAGGCATTCAAGCCCTCTCCACTGATCGAGCGGCTGGTGGCGCAAGGCAAGGGGTTCAAGGACGCATGATACAGGGAAACCGCATCGCCATCACCGGGGTCGGTGAAACCCCCTTCCTCCGTAAAGGCGAGGAAGGGGTCATGAAGATGATGACCCGCGCCAGCCTCGCGGCGATTGCCGATGCGGGCCTGACGCCGAAGGACATCGACGGCTATATCTCCAACAAATATGCGGGGCATGGATCGGACGAGGTCGCCTTTGCCATCGGCGCGGGGGAGAAGCGCTTTTGCGCCACGACCGACAGCGTCGGTGGCACGGCGACTTCGGGGCAGGCGCTGCAACTGGCGCAGATGGCGATCGAGGCAGGTTTGGCGCGGCATGTGCTGGTGCCCTATGCGATCCAGTCGACCAAGCCGGGCGGCGTCTATGGCTTCCATGCGCGCGAGCCGCAAAAGGCAGGGATCGAAATGCCGGTCGGCTTCTTCGGCCAGCCCACCTATTTTGCGAGCATGGCGAACCGCTATGCCCATGAATATGGTATGACGGAGGAGGATCAGGCCGCCATCCCGATGACCTATCGGGCCTGGGCGGTGCTGACGCCAAGCGCACAGCGGCGCGATCCGATGGACCTCGCCGCCTATCGCCAGTCGCCCATGATCTCGACGCCGCTCAGGGCAGCGGATTGCTGCCTCACCACCGATGGCGGCGGCGCCTATGTGGTGAGCGCCATAGAGGAAGCCCGCGACATGCCCCATCCGGTGGTGAGCGTGCAGGGGCTGGGGTTGGGCTTCAACAACTGGCCACAGGGGGTACTGTTCACCCAGACGCCCTGCACCTACGACTTCCCCGGTGAGGTGTCGGCGAAGCTCGCTTATGCCATGGCGGGCTGCGATCCCAAGGACCTCGATCTGGCGCAGATCTATGATGGCTTCACCATCTCTGCGCTGGTGCAGACCGAGATGCTGGGCCTGTGCGAGCGGGGCGAAGGGCCGCGTTTCTATGCTGCGGGGCATGGGATGCCGGGCGGGCGCATGCCGATCAACACCAGCGGCGGACATATGTCGGGCGGCTATGTGCCGGGCATGAACCTGCTGATCGAGGCGGTGCGGCAATTGCGCGGGCAGGAAGGCGATCGGCAGGTGCCGAACGCGAAGCTCTGCGCCGTCGCGGGGCTTGGCGGCAACAATCATTCCACCACCATATTGGCGCGGAGCTGATCCATGGGCATTCCGATTTACCCCCCGAAGATCGAAGACCCGCTGTTTCAGGGCTATTATGACGGGCTGGAAGCAGGCGAGCTGCGCATCACCGCCGACGCCGAGACGGGCGAATGGATATGGTATCCGCCCGAAGTCATCCCCGGAAAGCCCGACGCCGTGCTGGAATGGCGCCCGGTTTCGCCGGAGGGCAGCGCCTATAGCTTCACCACTGTCATCCGCAGCCTGCTGCCCGGCGATCACAAGGCGGAAGTGCCCTTCACCGTCGTCCTGTTCGAGCCGGATGATGCGCCCGGCGTGCGCGTGCCGGGCTTGCTGATTGATGCCGACGGGATCGAACCTCGCTGCGGGATGCGGCTGCGCTTCCGGGCTGTGCAGGCGGGGGATCATAAGATTGCGAGCTTCGCGCCCCTTGCTTGAGGAACGCCTTATGGAAGTCGGCCGCCGCGAACTCTTGTTGGGCGGGGCGGCCATGGCTCTTGCCGGTTGCGCGGGATCGGGAGGGATCGGCCAGCCCCACCCGCCAAAGCCGCTGGGCCTTGCCGACTTCACGCTGGTTCGGGGCAATCTGGAAAGCCCGGAAGGCATAGCGAGCAGTCCCGATGGCCGCCTGTTCATCTCCAATGGCGGCGGCGCCATCAGCGTGCTGGAGCCCGACGGAACACTGCGCCAGATCGGCAAGGCACTGGCGCCCAATGGCGTGGCGGTGGACCGCGACGGCCGCGTCATCGTCGCCAATATGGGCCTGCTCAAGCAAATGCCGGGACCGTTGCAGCGGATCGACGTCGCGACGGGCACGGTAGAAACGCTGGTGTCGGAACTGGAGGGACGGCAACTGGTCGCCTCCAACGGCCCGGCGACGGCGCGCAATGGCGACATCTATTGCACGCACAGCACTTGGGGACCGCTTGGCAATATCGGCACGACCACGCCTTCGGGTTTCATCTACAGGGTCGCGCCGGATGGCAAAGCCTCGATCGTCGCGCGCGATCTTCGTGGGGTGAACGGCCTCTGCCTCGACCGGGAGGAGCGCTTCGTTTATGCCTCGCTGACCGCCGAAGGGCGCATCAGGCGCTGGCGGCGGCAGGCCGATGGGTCGCTCACCGATCCGCAGGATTATGGCCCGCTCTTGGGAGTCGTGATCCCCAACCATCAGGCGAAGGATATTCGCGCCATGGCTGCTGCGGATCGTGCGACGCTGGGCTATTGCGACGGCATCGCTTTCGATCGGACGGGCAATCTCTGGGTGACGCTGCCCTTCGCCAACCGGATCGTCGCGATCACGCCCGACGGGCGGAAGGTCGACATCATCCACGATCCTGAAGGGAAGATGCTCTCCAGCCCTACCAATCTCTGCTGGAGCGGCGCGGGCCTGCGCGACCTCTATGTCGTGTCGCGGGCGAGCGGTATGGTGGTGAAAGCGCGCACAGATGTTGCGGGTTTGCCGTTGGCGAACTGGCCTCGGACCTAAAGCGACGTGTTCCTGCGAAGGCAGGAACCCAGTCCCGCCCTCTGAACTGGACTCCTGCCTTCGCAGGAGTACGTCATTCTAAGCCATCTCGATCACGACCTTGCCCAGCGCTTTGCGATCCATGATCCAGCGGATCGCCTCTGCGCCCTGCTCGAAGGCGAAATGGCGGCTGATCTCCGGCCGCAGGGCACCCGCTTCATACCATTGGTAGAGCTGCTCGATATTGGAGGCATTGGCCTCCCGGTCACGCGCAAGAAACGCGCCCCAGAACACGCCGACGATCGCAGCGCCCTTCACTAGCGGCAGATTGAGCGGAATGGCCGGAATATCCCCCGTCGCAAAGCCGATCACCAGATAGCGCCCGTCCCAGGCAATGGTGCGAAAAGCCGGGTCAGCCAGCGCTCCGCCGACCGGATCATAGATGACGTCCGCGCCCTTGCCACCGGTCAGTTCCTTGACCGCCGCCTTCAGATCGGCGGTTGCATAGTTGACCGTCTCGTCCGCCCCATGCGCCCGCGCCAGGGCCAGCTTTTCCTCGGAGGAAGCGGCGGCGATCACCCGCGCGCCCATCTGCTTGCCGATCTCCACTGCGGCAAGGCCAACGCCACCCGCTGCGCCCAGCACCAGCAATGTCTCGCCCGGCTGCAAGCGCCCCCGCTGTTTGAGCGCATGGAGTGACGTCCCGTAAACCATCGTAAAGCCCGAAGCGACATCGAACGGCATGGCATCGGGTATGGCGAAACAGCGTGCCGCCGGAACCACCACCTCCTCCGTAAAGGCGCCCCAGATCGTCATCGCCGCAACCCGATCACCCACGCGCAGGCTGGTCACGCTCTCGCCCACCGCATCCACTACGCCTGCCGCCTCGCTGCCGGGGCTGAAGGGCAAGGGCGGCTTGGTCTGGTAGAGATTCTGGATGATGAGGCCGTCAGGGAAGTTGACGCTCGCAGCCTTCACCCGCAGTCGCACCTCGCCCGGTCCCGGTTCGGGCGAGGGCATATCCCGGAACACCAGTTCCTCGGGCGGTCCATGATGCTCGCACATCAGCGCGCGCATGGATCAGCTCCCTCGGAATTGCTGGCGCATCTTGTAATAATCGTCGCTTGGATATTTCTCGCTATGCTGGCCGGCGGGCCATTGCGCATAGGTAGTTTCCGACAGGAAAGCCGGAGAGGTATAGTCGGAAAGCCCTCGGCGGCGAATGATCTTCCATTCGCCATTGCGTCGTTCGAGATCGTCAAGATAGCGCCCCTGAAAAAAGACATCTTCCTCCCCACTACCATCTTTCCGGTCGCGGCGATGCTGCGCGAAATAATAGCATTCGGAAAAGGCCTTATCGCCCTGCACCTCGACCGAGACGTTGGAGATATGATGGCACGCATATTTGAGGGCGGAGACGATCTTGAAGGCGAAACCGACGAAATCCGAAGATTTGCCCTCGAACTTCCCATGTTTGTGCGTCGATTCCGGCCAGAATAGCGAGCGCAGCAACGCTTCATCCGCCCGGTCATTGGCGCGGGCATAGGCATAGAGCAGTTCGGCGATCGCCTGCTTGGATTCGATCACGTCCAGACGATCGGCCATGCTCATCGGCTTGCCCTTCCCTTTCGCGGTCGCGGCTGAGGCCTGCCCCACGGCCGCCAAGCCAAAGGGCACGGCCAGCATCGTAGCCAGCGTTCCGCGACGATTTTGCTCTTCCATGCTCATTCTCCCGGCATTTCCAGTAGGCCCGGCTCAGCCTTGAGGCGTGGCAGGACTTCCTTTTCGAACAGGCGCAGGCTGCGCCAGGAGACTTCAGGATCAAGCCCGCCTAGCAGCGCGTGGAACGTGACCGCCGTGCCGCGCCCCAAACCCTTCAGATAAGCGAAACATTCGTCCGGCGTCAGCACCTTGATATTGGGCATGGCCTTGAGGCCTTCGATCGTCTCGGCGGGCTGATAGCGGGTCTGGCCGGTGCCCCGCTCCTTGGCCCATTCGGCATAGGCGTTGGTCGCATAAGCGACATGCGGCGCGACCAGCGGCCAGTCGCGGTCGGGGTCGTCCGAGACATAGAGGAAGCTCGCCGCAGGCTTGCGCAGTTCCTCCGGTGGCCCGAAACCGGCCTTTGCGCGCTCTTCCTTGTAGAGCGTGAACAGGTCGGGATGGCCGGGGAAATATTGATAGCCACCCTTGGCCGCGCGGATGGCGGATTTGTCGGTCGAGCCGCCCATGTAGATTTTCGGACCGCCCGGCGTCGCGGGCGCTGGCGTCACGCGGACGGTGCGGCCACGATATTCGAAAGGCTCGCCGGTCCATGCGTTTTTGAGCGTCGCCATCGCCTCGTTCATGATGGCGAGCCGCTTGGTGATGTCGCGGTCGAACATTTCGAACTCATGCGGGCGATAGCCCATGCCCGCCGTCAGCCAGATGCGGCCCGGCGCGATATTGTCGAGGACAGCCAGGTCTTCAGCCAGACGCAACGGATCGTGCATCGTCACCACCAGCGCCGACAGGTGCGCGACGATCCGGTCCGTCGCGCCCAGAATAGAGGCCGCCTGGATCATGGAGGACGGGCAATAGCCGCCTTCCGCACCATGATGTTCGGCCAGGAAAACCTGGGTGAAACCCAGTCTGTCAGCCCATTGCGCCTGCTCGATCGCGGTGCGGTACAGCACGGGATGCGGCGCACCGAAGTCAGGGCGGTTCATGTCATAGCGAAGGTTGAGTTGCACCTTTGCGTTCCTCTCTCTTGTCTTGTCAGGCGGCTGAGACGCGGGACTGGATACGGCCTGTGACGTCCGCCGCCTGCATCGCCTTGCGGCTTTCGATCAGCGCATCAATCTCGCTTTGGGAATAGCCGATCTCGCTCAATATCTGCCTTGTATGTTCACCCAGACGCGGCGCGGAACCCTTGGCGAAGCTGGGTGTGCGGCTGAAATGGATGAAGCTGCCGAACTGGCGGACATGGCCGTACATGGAGTCGAAATTCTCGATCACCCGGTTGCTTGTCGTCGCCCAATCCTGCCACAGCGCCTCGCGCACCCAGCTCGTTTCGCGAGCGATTTCACTGGGCGCTCCGGCGGCTTCGAGAAGCGCATGGGAATCTGCGCTGCTCTTGTCCGCGAACCAGGGCTTGAGCGCCTCCAGCAGCACCACGTCGTTGGCTGAACGGTCGCGCGCCGTAGCGAAGCGGGGATCGCTCAACCATTGCTCCTGCCCGACCGCCTTGGCGAGCGCTGCGAAACGCTCGTCCGACCGGCAGCTAATGCAGAGCCAGCCATCGCTGGTCCGGTAAATCCGGTCGAGCGCATTGAAGCCCGCCTGTTCCTTGTCCAGCCGGAAGCCGTAAACGACCTTTTTGTCGGCATCGAGGAAATGTTCGGAGGTCGTCCACAGGCTCGAATGAAGCTGCGGAATCTCCATATAGTCGCCCTTGCCGGTGACGGAGCGATGTTCCAGGCCCATCAATATGCCAACCGCGCCGAGGAAGCCGTTATTATAATCCTCATTGCCGAAGACCGCGCGGGTCGGCGGATTGCCTGCGCCGCCGCCTTCGTAGAGCAGGCCGGTCCAGCCCGACACCAAGGGCGCGAAGCTCTTGAGCAGCGACTTCGGTCCCTTGGAGCCATAGCCGGGCAGATAGACATAGATGAGCCGCGGATTGAGCTTCGACAGCGCCTCATAGCCGATGCCGAGCTTGTCAGCCTTGCCGGGGCGCAAGTTGTGCGTGACGACATCCGCCGTCGCCACCAGTTTCAGCGCCGCTTCCAGCGCTTCGGGGTCTTTAAGATTGAGGACGATATCGCGCTTGCCGCGCTGGGCCGCGTCGAAACAGTCGGGCAGCGGACGCATCTGGTCGCCGCCGGGGGTTTCCACCTTGATGACGTCGGCGCCAAGGTCGGACAGCAGACGACCGCCATAGCCCACGGCGAAGAAGGAGGAGAAATCCACCACCTTGATACCTTCGAGCGGCCGGTCGAGAGGCTTGCCATCCGCGGCAAGCGCTTCACGGCGGCGGGCGATCAGGTCGGCCAACGCGCCATTGTCAGCGCCCACCTCTGGGGCGGGGCGGGGCGCAGCGCAAGGAGCGTTGCTCATGCGGACTGCCGGCGCGGCCTGATAGATGGTGCCGAAATCCTTGTCCGGCATGGCGATGCGCTGACCGACAAACTCCACCTGATCGTCGAGCAGCACTTCCGCCGGTTCCAGCACCGGCAGCGCCGCCACATCCGCCGCCTGGAACAGCGAAATCCATTCGGCGCGCGGCTTGGTCTTGAAGGCGTCGAAAATCTCGACGCGGGCGATTTGATATTCATCGTCGGTAAGCGGCACCGACATTTCCGGCGCGGTTACGGTCTGGATGCGGTCGCCAAAGCCCAGCACATCCATCGCCGCCTTAAAGCCGCCCTGCCCGCCGGTGTGCATCTGAAGGAAAAGGCCATCGCCGCATTCGAACATGCCAGTGGCAAGACGGGTTTTCCCGAAGCGATCGACAGCGCCGGAATCGCCAGCCTTGATGTAGCTGATGCCCTCTTCCTGCCACCAATTGTTCATCGGGGATTGGGCGATCATCGCGTCCAGCAGCGATGCCTCGACCCGCTGCCCCTGGCCGATATGGCGGCGGGCACGCACGGCCGAAAGAGCACCAATCACGCCGAGGAACGCCTGCCCATAATGCAGCGCCGGATGGCCGAGATAGACCGGTCCGGGACGGAAGCTACTGGACCGATCGATCATCGTCCCCAGCAGCGCGGCGGCCAGCGATTCCCCATGCGGCCGACCGGCAAAAGGCGTGTCCGCGCCATAGGCAGTCAGCGCGCAGACGACCAGTTCGGGGAAATCCCGGGCAAGGCTCTTGCCATCCAGGCCAAGCGCTGCGGCGTCCTTTTCCTCAAGCGCGTGGATGAATATGTCTGCCCCTTCCAGCAGCCCGCGCAGCGATTGCAACCCCTCCGCATCCCGCACATCCAGTTCGACGCTACGCTTCGAGCGGTCCCAGCTCTTGCGACTGAGATCATGGGCGAAGAAGGCGCCGCCCTTCGGCTCTACCTTCAGCACGTCGGCGCCATGATCAGCCAGCAGCATGGCGGCAATGGCGACAGGCATTTGATCCGCCAGTTCAATGACGGTCAGATGATCCAGGGGACCGGGCATCTCATCACTCCTATGACGGGCGAGGCCCGCTTCCTTTTCGGGAATTATCGTTATGGCGCCGCTTCTTTCGGCGGGCCGAAAAATGCTCTTCGGTGTAAAGAACACCAGTTTGACCCCAAGTGCAAGTAATTTTGCACCATGGGTTCAAATTCATTCGGCCGCCTTATCCTTGCCCATCAGGCGCGAGGGATCGTAGCGGGGCCGCTCCATCTGGAAACTGTCGCTGTTGCGGACATACCAGCCGCTGCCGTGCGTGCGGCCGATCAGCTTCATGGCGGGCGTGTCGAAATAGACCCGTTCCCTATCGCTGATGAATTCGTCGCGGATATGGGCCATCAAAATTTCACCGATCACCACGGTCTGGAGCGCGCCGATGTCCATCGCGGCGACCTTCCGGCATTCGAAGCTGACCGGGCTGGAGGCGATGCGCGGCGGCGCGACCACCACCGAGGGCGCGGTTTCGACGCCCGCATAGTCTATCTCGCTGACATCGGCGGGCGCATCGACACTGCACAGGTTCATCTTTTCGGCATCCGCTTCGCAAACGAGGTTCACGACGAACTCGCCGGTCGCGATGATGTTGGAGGCGGTGTTCTTCAGGCCACGCGAGGCCGGTTCCTTGAGCAGGCCCAGCACCACCAGCGGCGGTTCCGTGCCCACGCAGTTGAAGAAGCTGTAGGGCGCGGCGTTGAGGATGCCGTCGGCTGACTGGCTGGTGATCCAGGCGATGGGGCGCGGCGTGATCGTCGAATTGACGATCTTGTAGCGCGTGACCATCGGAAGCTCGCGCATGTCGAACTGCATGGACGGACCTCCTCTTATTGCGCTGCCTTGGCGGCCGCTTTCGCAGCGGCGCGGGCCTTGAAGCGTTCGCGTGCGCGGGGCACTTCCTCGCCCGCCTGACAAGTGTGGCAATAGACCAGCTCCAGCGCATGGGTCGTCGCCAGATCGCCGCTTTCCGCTTGCTGGAGCAGGCGCTTCGTGAGTTCGACCGCGTGGCGATTGCCGTCACCGATCGCCTCTCCCAACGCCATGGCCTCATCCACCGCCGTGCCCGGCGTCACCACCCGGCTGACAAGGCCGAGCGACAGCGCCTCCGCGGCATCAAGCATCCGGCCAGAAAAAATGATTTCGGCTGCCCGCGCCCGGCCCAGTTGCTTCGTCAGGAACCAGGCCGCGCCGCCATCGGGCACCAGACCGAACTCCAGGAAAGGCGCCCCGAACCGCGCATTGTCCGCCGTGAAAATCATGTCGCACGCCATGGCGAGGCTCCACGACACGCCAAAGGCGCCCCCCTCCACTGCCGCAACCGTGGGAATCGGCAAGGCGCGAACCCGGCTGATGATCCGCTGCCCCATTTCGAGGCGCGCCGCCAGCGCGAGCGCCCCCTCACCCCTTGCAGGAGGCAGCTTCACATCGCCGCCATTGGAGAAATAGCCCTCCGCTCCGCTGATGATCAGCAACCGGGCAGGCGTCGCATTTTCCAACACATCGAGCGCGGCGGAAAATTGCTCCCACATCGCGAAGGACACGGTGTTCTTGGCGCGGGGCCGGTTGAGGATGATATGCGCGATCCCCCGGTCGTTCAGATCGAACAGCAATTCGGGGGCTTCGCTTACCGCGTTCATCTCTCTCGCTCTCCATTCCCGCACATTCTCTTCAAGTGCGGGAACTGAACTAGCCGACCGGGCGTCCCTCTTCAAGTAAATTTGCATCCATGTGCAAATTCATGCCTCGACTGCCTTGGGACGTTGGGTAGCGGGCAAGGCGTCCATGCCGCGTTCGGCAATGTCCTTGATCAGCCCCTCCACTTCCTTGCGCGCCGCGCCCTTCAACGCGCCGAGCAGGCTGGTCAGGTAGCTGCTCACCAGCCGCACGATGACTTCGTCGTCCGGAATGCGCCCCTGCGCCCAGTCGTTGATCGTCGCATATTCGAAGCGCACCAGATCCTCGACCAGCTTGTCGACCTCGACCCAGGGCTGGAGCTGCTTCTTGGCCACCAGCACCTCGATCCACTGGCGGTTATGGTGAACCGCAGGCGAGTGCATCGCTGCCCAGATGTCATGATCGACGTCGGAGCTGAAATAGAGCGCCATGATCGCCTTGATATAGTTGCGAATCTTGCGGTTGCGCTGCACGACGGAGATCATGCGCTCCAGATTATGCTGCATCGTGCCGGGCTCGCTGGAATAGGCGATGCGGCTGACATATTCGTCGAAATATTCCTGAATGGCAGAGGCAATCATCCGCTCCCGCGTCTGGAACGCATTATAGAGCGTGCGCTTGGCCACGCCTGCGCGCTGCCCGATCTCGTTCATGCTGAGCGCGGCGATACCCTGTTCAGCGATAACCTTGCGGGTTTCCTCCAATATTCGGCGGCGGCGCTCGATAATGGCCGGACTGGAATAAGTCTGGGGCCGCTCGCCGCTCTCCTTCAATTCTTCGTTCGCTTTACTCGCCAAAGTCAATCGCCTTCATTTCACTCTCATCCCATATGTCGGGATCATAGCGGGATTGCATGAACGTGCCAATTTATCCTTCCCTTGACGTAGAAAGCCCCGTTCCACCCGCCGGGAGGATAGCGGGCCGCGGATCTTCCATCACTTGCCCTTGGGCGCGGTTTCGCGCGCACGCTGGCGGATATAGTGACGCAGCCCTTCCAGCTCCCCGTCGGTCAACTGGCCGAAGGAACCCATGCCCCGCGCCATCAAGGCGCCGTCATGCACCACCGACTTGAAGGTTTCGGCGTCCAGCGGCACGCCCGATTTGCGCAGATCCGGTGCAGCGCCGCCCGCCATCATGCCCGAGCCATGGCAGATGACGCAGCTACTATTATAGATGCCCGCGCCGATCTTCGCCTTGTCGGCATCCACCACAAAGGCCGGATCATCCTGAATCGGTTCGTCCACCGAATCGACCTTCGGCAACTTCTTCACGCCGCCGATGGTGAAGGTCAGCAGCCGACGCTGCTGCTGGCGATAATCCCAGTTCGGCTTATTGGGGAAACTGCTGCGGAACCCGGTGATGACCGAAACATATTGCTTGCCGCCGACCGAATAGCTGATCGGCGCGGAAAGAATGCCGTTCTGCGCCGGATAGGACCAGAGCTTGCGCCCCGTCTTCGCGGAAAAGGCGTTGAACGTGCCGTCATTGGTGCCCTGGAACACCAGATTGCCCGCCGTCGCCAAAGTGCCGCCATTGAACACGCCGGGCTGGGGCACGGACCAGGCGATCTTGTTGTTGGCGACGTCGTAGGCGACGAGCTTGCTGGTCGCGACCGGGGGAACCATATTGGCCGGCGGCGCGCCCAGGCCCGTATTCACCATCATGCCGGGCTTATATTTCCAGTCCTTGATATTTGCCGGATCGACGAAGACGCGTCCTCCCTCCATCACCGGGATGTAGCTGTAGCCGGTCTTCGGGCTGAACGACATGGCCTGAATGCCGTGCGCACCATTGGGGAAGGGATACATCATGAACGGCTTGCCGTCGGGATATTGCGCGTCCGGATTGATGTCCGGCCGTCCCGTCACCGGATCGATCCGCTTCGCCCAATTCTGCTTGCCGAACTCGCCCGCCTGGATGAATTTGCCGGTCTCCCGGTCGATCGCGTAGAAAAAGCCGTTCTTCGGCGCATGCATCAGCACCGACCGCATCTTGCCGCCGATCATGATGTCGGCCAGCTCGATATCCATCGCATCGTTCCAGTCATGGCTGTTTTCAGGGTTCACCTGATAGTGCCAGACATATTCGCCGGTCTTCACGTCCAGCGCGACGATGGAGGAGAGATAGAGATTGTCGCCCCCGCCGGGGCTGCGGATCTTGATGTTCCACGGAAAGCCGTTGCCGGTGCCGATATAGATTCGGTCATATTTGGCGTCATAGGCCATGGCGTGCCATACCGATCCGCCGCCCCCCCATTTCCACCATTCGCCGTTCCAGGTCTTGGCGGCAGCCTCCATCGCCTTGTTCTCGAAGCCCTTGGCCGGATCGCCGGGCACGACATACCAGCGCCAGGCCTTCTTGCCCGTCTTGATGTCATAGGCGGTGACATAGCCGCGCACCGGGTTGTAGTCCGCACCGCCGAAGCCGATCACCACCTTGTCGCCCGCGACCCATGGCGGGCCGGTGATATAGGCGCCCTCGGCCTCATCGAGTGTCTTGACCGACCAGCGCGGCTTGCCGGTCTTGGCGTCGACGGCGATCAGACGGCCTTCACGCGTGGCGGTGAAGATGGTGCCATCCTTATAGGCGATGCCCCGCGTGCCCCAACCGGCGCGCATCCGCCATTTGGCTTCGGGCTGGCTCGCCACATCGGGATCATATTGCCAGAGCAGCTTGCCGGTGCGCGCATCGACCGCATGGACGACGCTCAGCCCCACAGCGAAATAAATGACGCCATTGACCGCCAATGGCTGAGTATAGCTGTCATAGCTATCGACATCATAGGACCAGGCAAGCCCGAGCTTTCCGACATTCGCTTCGGTGACTTGCGCGAGCGGGCTGTAATGCTGTTCCTTGTCGTCGCCGCCAAAGCTGGACCAGTTCGTCGCAGCCGGGCCCGCGCTTTCCGCCGAACGGGAGATGACGGCGGTGGAGAGCGCCAGAACCGCGGCCCCCGCCGCGAGCGCCGAAAATCTTGCCTTCATGGATCGCATCCTCTTTCTTCGGGGCGCGTCGCGACGCAGCCTTTTATTGCACCATCGTGCAATATTATGCACTTGTCAACGCGTCTCCTCAATTGACAGCGCAACGCTTTGCGGATTTAATATTGCACCGAAGATAAATTTTGGGAGCAGGGCCGTGAAGCGCAGGGCCACACAATGACCGTCCGGGTCGAAAGCCAGGGACGCGTCGGCATCGTCACGCTCGATCAGCCGGGGCGAGCCAATGCCTTCACCATGGCAATGCGCGAGGAAATCTGGCGCATTTTCGAAGAATTGGCGGAGGATGACGCGGTAGGCGCGGTCATTCTGACAGGTGCGAACGGGCAATTCTGCTCGGGCGCTGATACCGGCGACATGGGCCATCAGAACACGGCGGCATTCCTGCGCCGGATGCGCTGGCTGCACCGGATGGTGAAGGCGGTCGGCGGCATCCGCAAGCCCGTGATCGCGGCGATCGACGGCGCCTGCGTCGGCGCGGGCTGGAGCCTGGCACTGGCCTGCGACATCGCCATCGCCACGCCCCGAGCCCGCTTCTGCCAGAGCTTCGGGCGGATCGGCTACGTCCCCGATGCGGGGGCGGTGTGGCAGCTCAGCCGGCTGGTCGGGCCGATGCGGGCGAAGGAAATCGTCTATTCCGCCCGCATGATCGACGCGCAGGAAGCCTTGCGTCTGGGGCTGGTGCTGGAACTGGTCGAGAGTGACGCGCTGATGACACGGGCGCTGGAATTGGCGGGATCGCTGGCGCAGGGGCCGACATTGGCGATCGGCATGGCCAAACGGCAGTTCGAGGCCGCGCAGGCTCTTCCGCTGGACCAGTATCTGGAACTGGAATTCGCCATGCAGCCGCTGCTGGCCACGACCCAGGACCATCTGGAAGGCATATCCGCCGCGCGGGAAAAGCGCCCGCCCCATTTCCAGGGATTGTGAACTGCGATGCCGCAAACAACTTCCCCGCAACGGCCGTTGCCCCTGCCCGATCTGCTGTCGGAACCCTTTTGGGCGGCTGCGCGGCGCCATGAACTGCATATGCAGAGATGCGGCGCCTGCGGTCGGCTGGCCTATCCGCCCGAAATCGCCTGTCGGGCCTGTGGCGGGGGCGAGTTGCATTTCACGCCGGTTTCCGGGCACGCAACATTGCATAGCTGGACGGTGCTGCACGATCCGCCCTCTCCCGGTTTTCGCGACCGGCTGCCGGTGATCCTGGCGGTGGTGGAACTGGATGAGCAGGCGCGCCTGCTGATGAGCAGCAACCTCATCGGCGTCGCGCCCGACGATCTGCGCATCGGCCTGCCCCTTGAAGCGCGGTTCGAGGATGTGACGGACGACTGCACGCTGGTGCAGTTCGGCCTGGCTGAGCGCTGACCATGTGGGACTATCGGGACAAGGTGGCCGTCGCCGGGCTTGGCTACAGCACGCTGGAGCGGCGGTCGGACCGAACCCTGGCGGCGCTGACGCTGGAGGCCTGTGACGCAGCGCTGGCTGATGCCGGGCTGCAACGGAGCGATCTTGACGGCATCGCGACCTCACCCTCCATGCCGCGCTATGGCGGCAAGAAGGGCGTTGATGAAGGGATCGACGTGGTGACGCCCTGGTATCTGGCCGGGCTGCTCGGCGTGACTTCGGGCGTCCAGTGGATCGGCTCGACCAACGGCATGGTGACGCAGAGCCTGATCGATGGGGCGCTGGCGATCATCGGCGGACTTTGCGACCATGTGCTGGTCTATCGCGCGCTGCATGTACCCGATGGCCGCTACGTCAATTTCGAGCCAGTGCAGGCGGTGGGGAGCGACCAATATCTGGCGCCCTATGGATTCAGCATGCCACCCGCTTGGGCAGCGGTGGTGCTGCGCCGCTATTTCGAGCTTTATGGTTATAGCCGGGCGGATTTCGCCCATTATATCGCCAACAACCGCGCCAATGCGCAGCTTAACCCCCATGCCTATTGGCGGGGCAAGATCATCACGGCTGAGGATTATCTCGGCGCCCGGATGATTGCCGATCCCATGTCCATCCTCGATTGCGACATTCCCGTCGATGGTTGTTGCGCGCTGATCCTGACGTCTACGGAACGGGCGCGCCATCTGCGCCAGCCGCCTGCTTTGCTCACCGGCTTTGCGGCCTCCGCCCATCAGGGCGCAGGAGGCACGCCGATGAATCTTGAGGATATGCGGGACGGCGCGAAAGATGTTGCGCAACGGCTGTGGGACACAACCGGCCTGTCCCCGATGGATGTGGACAATGCGCAGCTATATGACGGCTTCAGCGTGCTCGTGCTGACCTGGCTAGAGGGCATGGGCTTTTGCCGGGACGGCGAGGGACTGGCATTCCTGCGCGAAGGCCATGGCGATCTGGGGGGCAGGCTGCCGATCAATACCGGCGGCGGAGCGCTGGGCGAAGGGCGGCTGCATGGCATGACGCAGCTTGCCGAAGCGGTGGCGCAAGTGACGGACCGTGCGGGCGAGCGGCGGGTGCCGGGCGCGGCGCGGTCATTGGCGACGATCTCCAACGGACTGGCGAAATCAACCGCCTTCCTGTTTAGCCGGGATGGGTAAGATCGTTCGGGCTGGAACCTGAACGGTGCCGAATTGATGGGCCTGATCGTCGCCGTTGATGAATATGGCGAACCCCGACCGCCGGAACCGCATCGCCAGGCAGCGCCGGTCGGGATCTTCCCATTGCGCGACGGTCAGGGGCTGGCCCTGCTCATCAAGCCACTCGACATCCGTTTCGGACAGCCAATTCGTGGCGTTGAAGTCCGGCTGTGATGATCGCAGTCTGGCAAGGGCAAAGGCATGCGCCTCGATCTCCCGATCACGCCCCGACCAGTCGACCCAGCCTGTCGCATTATCCTGCGCATAGGCATTGTTGTTGCCCTGCTGCGTACGCCCGAACTCATCGCCTGCCGTCAGCATGATCGTGCCGCGCGAGCAGAACAGCGTGCCGAGCAACGCCTTGATATCCCAGCGCCGCGCGGCCTGAACTGCCGTGTCGTCGCTCACCCCTTCGACGCCGTTGTTCCAACTGAAATTCTCGCCATGGCCGTCGCGATTCTGCTCGCCATTGGCTTCATTATGCCTGTGTTCATAGGCTGTGAGGTCCGCCAGGGTGAAGCCGTCATGGGCCGCCAGGAAATTGACGGTGCGCGTGGCTGGACCGCCACGGAAGATATCCGACGATCCGGAGAGCCGCGTCGCCAGAGCGCCAAGCGTGCCGCGATCCCCTCGCCAGAAGCGCCGTATATCGTCGCGGTAACGGTCATTCCATTCCAGCCAGCGTTCCCCGAAATGACCAAGCTGATAGCCGCCGGGACCGATGTCCCACGGCTCCGCGATCAGGATGCGATCGGCCAATAGCGGATCGACTCCTATCGCTGCTAGCAACGACGCCTTTGGATCGAAACCGGCCGGCAAACGTCCCAGCGCTGGCGCGAGATCGAAGCGAAAGCCGTCCACGCCCGCTGCACTGACGAAATGGCGCAACGAATCCAGGATGAGCCGTTGCGTGACGGGATGATTGCAGTCGATGCTGTTCCCCGTGCCGGTATCGTTGATCAGGCGACCATCGGGTTCATGCCGGAAATAGCTGCGAGCATCGAGGCCGCGCAGAGACAATGTCGGCCCCAGTGCATCGCTTTCCCCGTCATGATTATAGACCATGTCGAGGATCACCCCGATCCCCGCCGCGTGCAACGCCTCCACAGCGGCGCACAGTTCCGCCATGCCGCCGGGCGCCAGCCGGGGATCGAGCGCGAAATAGCTGACCGGATTATAGCCCCATGCGTTGTGCAGCCCAAGCGGCCCCAGATGCCGTTCATCGATCCAGGCGTTGATCGGCATCAGTTCGATCGCGGATACATGCAGGCGACGCAGATGATCGATCACGGCGGGATGACCGAGTGCGGCAATCGTCCCTCGCTGCTCTTGCGGAATGTCGGGGTGCAGCATGGTAAAGCCACGGACCTGAACTTCGTAGATCAGGCCGCCGCGACGAAATAAGGGCTGCGCAAGGGCGACCGGCGGAAGCGGCGTCCTCGCCACCCCCTTGGGCATGAGCGGCGCGGTATCGATGCAACTCCCCCGCTGCGCGGCGAGAACCGGATCGTAGACGAACGCCCGGTCGATTTCCGTTGCATAGGGATCAAGCAACAGCTTGTAGGGATCGAACCATAGTCCTGCGGCTGGATCATAAGTCCCGTCCGCTCGGAAGCCGTAGCGCGCGCCCTCACCCACGCCCGGCGCATCAATGGACCAGACGCCCTCCCCATCCCGTGCCATCGGCAGGCGCGTCTCGCGATCATCGGCATCGAACAGGCACAGCCGGAGCTGTTCGGCATTGGGCGAATGGACGCGAAAACGGGTTCCCAACCCATGAATGTCCGGGCCGAGCGCCCTTGGACTCATGGCGCGTTCCGGAGCAATGCGCGGAACAGCTCGGCATAGCGCGCCGCGCTGTGGGTCCAGGAAAAGTCGGCGCGCATCCCCGCACGCTGCATCGCCTGCCAGTCCGGCTTGTGCGCATGAAGCCGGATGGTCCGCGCAATCGCGCCGTGCAGCGCCAGCGGATCGGACGGCGGAAAGACGATGCCTGTCGCGACACCCGCGCTGACGGCGGCCTCATTGGCGTCGATCACCGTATCGGCCAGCCCGCCGACCCGCGCCACCACCGGCACGCAGCCATAACGCAGCCCGTAAAGCTGCGTCAGTCCGCAGGGTTCGAAGCGGGAGGGGATCAATATGGCGTCGGCGCCAGCCTGCATCAGATGGGACAGCGGCTCGTCATAGCCGATCTGCGCCCCCACCCGGCCGCGATGCCGGTCCGCGGCGGCCAGAAAAGCGCCCTCCAACGGATGATCGCCCGACCCCAGCACGGCCAGCTTGCCGCCCAGCTCCACAAGATGGTCGATCGCGCCCATCACCATGTCCATGCCCTTTTGCCAGGTGAGGCGGCTGACGATGATGAAGATCGGGGCATCGTCGCGGTCGAGGCCGAAGCCCGTTTCCAGCGCCCGGCGATTTGCGTTCCGCCCGCCCAGCGCCCGCGCGCTGAACGGCTTGGCGATAAGCGGATCGGCGGCGGGGTTCCAGATAGCGGTATCGACGCCGTTCAATATGCCGTGCAGCCGGTCCGCCCGCCCGTTGATCAGCCCATCCAGCCCCATGCCATGCACCGGCGAGCGGATTTCATCGGCATAGGTGGGGCTGACGGTGGTGATGGCGTCGGCGGAGACCAGACCCGCCTTCAAATAGCCCGTGCCGCCATAATATTCGACGCCGTCGACGCCCCAGGCTTCGGGCGGCAGGCCGAGCTGGGGGAAGATGTCCGCGCCGAAACGGCCCTGAAAGGCGAGGTTGTGGATGGTCACCACCTTGGGCACGGCATGGGCAGGCCCGAAGCGCATATAGGTGGCGGTCATCGCCGCCTGCCAGTCATGCGCATGGACCAGATCGGGCCGCCAGCCCTTCGCGCCTTCGGCCGCGATGTCCGCGCCTGCGCGGGACAGGGCGGCGAAGCGCTTCCAATTGTCGCTCCATTCGCCGCCGCCGGGATCGCCATAGGGACCGCCTTCCCGCGCAAAGAAATCCGGCGCGTCCAGCACCAGCAAATCAAGGTCGCCCACTCTGGCGGCTAGCACCGTGGCGGGCGCGCCGAACAGCGTTTCATAGCGCCGCAACGCCTTTGCCTTGCCCAGCCGCGAGAGGACGGAGGGATAGCCGGGCACCAGCGTCCGCACTGCAATGCCATGTCCGGCCAGCGCGCCGGGCAAGGCTCCCGCCACATCGGCCAGCCCCCCGGTCTTGATCAGCGGATAGATTTCGGACGCGACCGAAAGCACCTGCATCGAAGCCGTCTTGCCCAAGATCAGTCCACCAGCCGTTCGATCATATATTGGGTAATCAGCGTCACGCCGCTGTCGGTGCGGCGGAAACGCTGTGCGTCATGATCGGGATGCTCGCCCACGATCAGGCCAGGCGGGATGATGACACCCGAATCCAGCACGCATTTGTGCAACCGCGCCCCGCGCCCGATGACGCAATCGGGCATGACGACGCTTTCCGTGACGGACGAGAAGCTGTGCGTCCGAACGCCGGAAAAGAGCAGGCTGCGGTGGAGCGACGATCCCGACACGATGCACCCGCCCGCGACCAGCGAGGATGTCGCGGACCCGCGCCGTCCTTCCTCATTATGCACGAATTTGGCGGGCGGGGTGACTTCGGAATAGGTCCAGAGCGGCCAGCTCCGGTCGTACAGGTCGAGTGACGGCACCACATCGGTCAGATCGATATTGGCCTGCCAATAGGCGTCGATCGTGCCGACATCGCGCCAATAGGGCACCGGCTCGCTTTCGGCGCGCACGCAACTGTTGGAAAAGCGGTGGGCGACGGCTTTGCCATGGCTGACGATATGGGGGATGATGTCGCCGCCGAAATCGCGCTTGCTGGCGGGATCCCCCGCATCCCGGCGCAATTCTTCGATCAGGAAAGCGGTGCGGAAGACATAGATGCCCATGGACGCCAGCGCCACGCCGGGATTGCCGGGGATATGCGGCGGCTTCTTCGGCTTTTCGACGAAGGCGGTGATGACGTCCTGCTCATCCACATGCATGACGCCGAAACCGCTGGCTTCCTTCACCGGCACTTCCATGCAGCCTACGGTGACGTCAGCGCCGCTGTCGACATGCTGCTGGAGCATCAGCTCATAGTCCATCTTGTAGACATGGTCGCCCGCCAGGATGACCATATATTCGGGCGCATAATCCTCGATGATGTCGATATTCTGGAAGACGGCGTCGGCCGTGCCCTCATACCATTGGCTTTCCGACACGCGCTGGCTGGCGGGCAGGATATCGAAGCTTTCGTTGCGCTCCGGCCGCAGGAAGTTCCAGCCGCGCTGGAGGTGGCGGATCAGCGAATGCGCCTTGTACTGCGTCGCGACGCCGATGCGGCGGACGCCGCTGTTGAGCGCGTTGGAGAGGGCGAAATCGATGATCCGCGCCTTTCCGCCGAAATGAACTGCCGGCTTGGCGCGGCGGTCGGTGAGTTCGGCCAGACGACTGCCGCGCCCCCCGGCCAGCACATAGGCCATGGCGTCACGGGCGATCGGCTGGTGTCTTGGCTGCATCGGCCTCTTCTCCATCATGCCCGCGAGCGTTTGGCTTCCACCCGTCGGTCTCAATAGTCCAGTTCCAGCATCAACGTGCCAAAGGGCGGGATGGTGACATTGCCCCATCCTTCCTCATCAGCGGTGACGATCCCCATATTCCCAACACCGCTGCCGCCATATTCCGCCGCGTCGCTGTTCATGATCTCCCGCCAGCGTCCCCCCGAAGGCAGGCGCATCCGGTAGCCATGGCGCAATTGCGGGGTGAAATGGCTGATGACGACGATCGGCGCGGCGCCCGGCGCGCGCCGGACCCAGGCAAAGACCGAGTCCGCCGCCGCGTCGACCAGCACCCATTCGAACCCCTCCGCCTCGCAATCGCGGGCATGGAGGGCTGGGCGGGAACGATAGAGGCGGTTGAGGTCGCTCACCAGCAACTGCACGCCCCGATGCGGCGCATGGTCCAGCAAATGCCAGTCGAGCGCCCGATCCTCGCTCCATTCGTCGCGCTGGGCGAATTCCTGGCCCATGAACAACAGCTTCTTGCCGGGATAGCCCCACATCATCGCGTAATAAGCGCGCAGGGTCGCGAATTTCTGCCAATCATCCCCGGCCATCTTGTGGAGCAGGGATGATTTGCCGTGCACCACCTCGTCATGGCTCAGCGCCAGCACGAAATTCTCGGTAAAGGCGTAGAGCAGGCCGAAGGTAATATCGTCATGATGATGGGCGCGATGCACCGGATCACGCGCCAGATAGCGCAGCGTGTCGTGCATGAAGCCCATATTCCATTTGAAGCCGAAGCCCAGCCCTCCTTCATGGACGGGGTGGGACACTTTTGGCCAGCTCGTCGATTCCTCGGCTATGGTCATGATGCCGCCATGAGCGCCGTAGAGCGCCGTGTTCATCTGCTGGAGGAATTCAACCGCCTCCACATTCTCCCGCCCGCCATGCTTGTTGGGAATCCATTCCCCTTCCTTGCGGCTATAGTCGAGGTAGAGCATTGAGGCGACGGCATCGACCCGCAACCCGTCGACATGATAGCGCTCCGCCCAGAACAACGCATTGTTGACCAGGAACTGCGCCACTTCGCGCCGCCCGAAATTGTAGATGGCAGTGTTCCAGTCCGGATGGAAACCCTTGCGCGGGTCTTCATGCTCGTAAAGCGCCGTGCCATCAAAGCGTGAGAGGCCATGGGCATCGGTCGGAAAATGCGCTGGCACCCAGTCGAGGATCACCCCGACACCCGCCCGATGCGCGCCGTCGACGAAGCGCGCAAATCCCTCCGGATCACCGAAACGCGCTGTCGGCGCATAAAGGCCGGTGGTCTGATAGCCCCAGCTTGGATCATAGGGAAATTCGCTGATCGGCAGGAACTCGATATGGGTAAAACCCATGCCGACCACATAAGGGATCAGCCGGTTGGCCAGCGCATCCCAACTCAGGAAATCGTCATGCTCGTCGCGTTGCCATGATCCGGCGTGGACTTCATAGATGGAAACGGGTTCGCGGCGCGGATCGGCCTTCTCCCAATGGGCGCGATGGCGCTCATCGCCCCAGACATGATCCGGCGCGCCCGCGACGATGGAAGCGGTCGAGGGCCGCAATTCCGACTGGAAGGCGAAGGGATCGGCCTTCAATGGCAGCATCTCGCCATCCGGCCCGATAATCTCGAACTTATAGGGGCTGCCCTGCACCACTTCCGGCAGGAAGATTTCCCAGACCCCCGCATCCTGCCGCCGCCGCATCAGCCCCCGGCGGCCGTCCCAGCGGTTGAAGTCGCCCACCACCGCAACCCGTTGCGCATTGGGCGCCCAGACCGCGAAATGCGTGCCCTCCACCCCTTCATGGGCGATCAGATGCGCGCCCATCTTGTCGAATAGCCGCGCGTGAGACCCTTGGGCAAAAAAATAGTCGTCCATCGGCCCCAGCACCGGGCCAAAGCTGTAGGGATCGATCAGCCGATATTCGCCGCCATCCGCATAAGTGGCGCAATAGCGCAGCGGCTGGCGCTTGCGGATCGACACCTTGCCGAAGAACAACCCGCCCACCCCGAGCGGGGTCAGGGTTCCGATAGCCTTGCCGTCCAGCCTGTGCGCCGTGACACTGACCGCTTCGGGCAACAGGACGCAGGCGGTGAAGCCCCCTTTTCCCTCAGAAGCACCCGCCGGATGGACGCCAAGCGTCGCAAATGGATCGTCCTCGCGCCCCTCCAGCAGCCGGGCGATCTGTTCCGGCGTCAATCCCACCCTGTTAACGGCCTCCCCTCAAACCGGCACTTTCCAGATGTCGGTCGCATATTCTCTTATCGTGCGATCGGATGAAAACCATCCCATCCGCGCAACATTGTGGATCGCCTTTTTCGCCCAGAGCGCCTGATCCTGCCACATCGCATCCACGCGCCGCTGGGCGGAGGAATAGCTGTCGAAATCGGCCGCCACCATGAACCAGTCATGATCGTAAATGCCCTGCACCAGATCCTTGTAGCGATCCGGATCGTCCGGCGAAAAGACGCCGCCCGCAATCGCGTCCAGCGCCTGCCCGAGTTCCCGGCTCTGGCCGATGACGTCGCGGGGATGATAGCCCTGGGCGCGCCGCTCGTTCACCTGAGCGGCGGTCAGGCCGAAGATCACGATATTCTCGTCACCCACATGATCGCGCATCTCGACATTGGCGCCGTCCAGCGTGCCGATGGTAAGCGCGCCATTGACCGCGAACTTCATATTGCCGGTGCCCGACGCCTCCATGCCCGCCGTCGAAATCTGCTCCGACAGGTCCGCCGCCGGGATCATCACTTCGGCAAGACTGACATTGTAATTGGGCACGAACTGTAGCTTCAGCAGCCCCTGCACGGCGGGATCGTGATTGACCGCCCGCGCCACGTCGCCCGCCAGCTTTATGATCAGCTTGGCATTATGATAGCTGGGTGCCGCCTTGCCGCCGAACAGCTTGACCCTGGGCACCCAGTTCTTTTCCGGATGCGACCGGATCTGGTCGTAGAGCGAAACCGCCTCGATGATATTGAGCAACTGCCGCTTATATTCATGGATGCGCTTGATCTGGATGTCGAACAAAGCCGCCGGATCGATCCGGGCATTCACCCGCTGCCGCAGCAGATCGGACAGCGCCACCTTGTTGGCGCGCTTCACGGCCAGGAATTTCTCCTGGAAACCACTGTCTTCCGCGAACGGATCGAGGTCGCGCAGCGCTTCAGGATCATCCATGAAGCGGTCGCCTATCGCCTCGCGGATCAACTCGAACAGGCCATGATTGCACTGCATCAGCCAGCGGCGGAACGTCACGCCATTGGTCTTGTTGTTGATCCGCGTCGGATAGAGTTGATGGAAGTCGGCAAAGACCGTCTCCTTCATCAACTCTGTATGCAGTGCCGACACGCCGTTGACGCTGTGCGATCCGGCAAAGGCCAGATTGCCCATGCGCACCCGACGCTCGCCGCCTTCATCGATGAGGGAAATGGCACCGATCGACCGATCGTCGAACTTGCCGGACCGCCGCGCCTCACCCAGCAGACGGCTGTTCACCGCATAGATGATCTGCATGTGCCGGGGCAGAAGCCGCTCGAACAGCGGCACCGGCCAGCTTTCCAGCGCCTCCGGCAGCAGCGTGTGATTGGTGTAGCTGAACGTCTGGCGCGTGATGTCCCACGCCTCGTCGAAATCGAGGCCGTGATTGTCGAGTAGCAGCCGCATCAGCTCCGCCACGGCGACCGCCGGATGCGTGTCGTTAAGCTGGATCGCTGCCTTGTCCGACAGGGTCCGTACGTCACCGAAATATTGGATATGCCGCCGTATGATGTCCTGCAAGGAGGCGGAGGAGAAGAAATATTCCTGCCGCAGCCGCAATTCCTGCCCTGCCGGCGAACTGTCGGCCGGATACAGCACCCGCGTCAGCGACTCTGCCCGGTTGCTTTCCGTCAGCGCGCCCAGATGGTCGCCCGCGTTGAAACGGTCGAGCAGGATCGGGTCGATCGGCTGCGCTTCCCAGAGGCGCAACGTGTTGACGCGCTTGCCCCGCCAACCCGCGATCGGCGTGTCATAGGGCGTCGCGATCACCCGTTCGGCGGGCCGCCAGCGCATCTGGTGCGGGCTGGCATCCTCATTTTCCGATGGATCGACCCGGCCGCCAAAGCCGATTTCGTAACTCGCCTCGCGCCGTTCGAACTCCCAGGGATTGCCGTGGGTCAGCCAGGTTTCGGGCAGTTCCACCTGCCAGCCGTCGGAAATCTCCTGCCGGAACATGCCGTTCACATAACGGATGCCATAGCCATAGGCGGGCACGTCGACCGTCGCCATGCTTTCCATGAAACAGGCCGCCAGCCGCCCCAGGCCGCCATTGCCCAGCGCTGCGTCCGGCTCCAGCGCGGCGATGATGTCGATGTCGACGCCCAGCGAACTCAGCGCCACCTGCATGTCGTCCAGCATTTCCATGTTGGACGCGGCATCGCGCATCAGGCGGCCGATCAGGAACTCCAGGCTCAGATAATAGACCCGCCGCCCCTGCGCCTCATAGGTTTTTTCGGTGGAGTCGATCCACGCATCGATCACCCGGTCGCGAATGGCCAGAATGACGGCATGCAGCCAGTCATGCGGCTTCGCCGCCGTTGCATTCTTGCCGATGCGATAGGTCAGCCGCTCAACGATCTCATGGGCAAGAACCTCCGGATCGACCTGCCGGGGAGCGGGCTTGGGAAGGGTCGGTTGGCCTTTGAGGTTCATGGCGTGTGCCCCTTTTGCCGTGAGTCCGGGCGGATGATTGCACGGCCCCTGTCCCTCGCCAACAGCAAATTTTGCAGCGCAGCAATCTTAGGGATGATTTCAACGATGATCGATGATCGCGTCGCGAATGCCGCGCCGCAATTCGGCCCGCACCGGATAGGAGCTGGAAGGGAAATGCTGGGTCATGAAGATGCCGATCAGCCGTTCCACCGGATCGATGAAGAAGAAGGTCGAAAACACCCCGCCCCAATAATATTCCTGCGTCCCAAGGTCGATCGCGAAACCCAGCCCGAAACCAACCCCCGCATAGTCCGCTTCACTGAACATGGAGGAGGACAGACTGGCCAAATCCTTGCCCCCCGGCAGATGATTGGCGTGCATCGCCGCCACCGTCTCGGGCTTGAGCAGGCGTACCCCATCCAATTCCCCGCCCCGCAGCAGCATTCGGGCAAAGCGGTGATAATCCGTCGTGCAGGACAGCAGCCCTCCGCCGCCGGAACGCAGCTTCAGTGGCCTGCGCCAGCCGCTGCGCGAACCCCGATCATAGAGCGACAGCGTGCGATCCGTCCCCAATTGCCAGGCATCGGTCATCCGCTCGACGCGATCCTCCGGCAACTCGAAGAAAGTGTCGGCCATGCCCAGCGGATCGAAGATGCGCTCGCGGAAATAGCGCTCCAGATCGAGGCCGCTCAAACGCTCCACAACCACGCCCAGCACATCGGTCGACACCGAATAGTTCCACCGCTCACCCGGCGAAAATTCCAGCGGCAGCGAGGCGAGCGCGGCGATGAACTCATCCGAACTGCGCCTCTGCTGAAATTCGTCGAGGCCAAGGTCGCGGTAACGCGCATCGATCGCCGTCTGCCGCTGCAAGCCATAGGTGAGGCCGGAGCTGTGCCGCAGCAAGTCGACCATCAGCATCGGCCGCTTCATCCGACCCTTGCCGTCGGCGCCAACAGGCAGACCGGCAAATTCAGGCAAGACCTTCGCCACCGGATCATCCAGCGCTACCGCTCCCTGCTCGACCAGCATCATGAACGCCACCGAGGTCACGGGCTTGGTCATGGAAGCGATGCGATACAATGCATCCTCCCGCAAAGGCTCGCCCGTCGCCCGCGCCATGCCGCTGCGGACCGAGACGATCGGCTGATCGTCACGCGATACCAGCAATTGCATATGGGGCAGCTTGCCCGGCGCGACATAGGTTTCATGAACGAAGTCGGCCAGCGCCTGCAATTTCCCGGCATCCATGCCTGCGGTCCGCGCTGCCGCTACGTCCACCTGTCCGCTCACCTGCCCTGGTGCCTGCATCATCCCTCCTGCCGGTCTACCCATCGGCCCTAGAACAGGCGCAGGCGCAGGTAAATGCCAAGCGCCCTCCGCTGCTTGCCCGTTGCAACGCCCCCATCGGCCCTTTATGGCAACCGCCTGATCCCACTGGACGCAAGTTCTTCATGGCTACCGGCCTTTCCGCCATCTTCCTGCGTAATCGCCCCGCGCTGATGCGCTTTTTGCGCGCCCGTGGCGCCGGGGACGAATCCGAAGACCTGTTGCAGGACATGTGGATGAAATTGGAGGAGAAGGATCTGGGTCCGATTGCCGACCCGCTGCCCTATCTCTACCGCATGGCGAACAATCTGATGCTGGACCGCTATCGTTCCGCCACCCGGCGCGGGCGGCGCGAACAGGATTGGGCGGAGGGCGCGGGCGGCGTCATGGCCGATCCCTCGGAAGACATCGCGATCGACGAACGGCTGATCCTCACCGAAAGGCTGGAGGAAGCCCGCGCCGTGCTGCGATCGCTTGGCCCCCGCGTCGAACTCGTGTTCCGCCGCTTCCGCATCGAGGGCGTCGGGCAAAGGCTGATAGCAGAGGAACTGGGCGTCAGCCTGACCACCGTGGAGAAGGATCTGCAAAAGGCCTATCGTGCCATGATCGCCCTCAAGCAGAAAATGGATACGGAATGAGGACCGCGGCGGCGTCTGGCTCAGATGAGGGGCTGAAATGAACGGGGCTGGAACCATGATGAATGAGGAGGCGCTCGGATGGGTCATCCGCACGCGCGATCCTGAATTTGCCGATTGGGAAGCCTTCACCGCATGGCTGGAGGCTGATTCGGCGCGTGCGCCCGTTTACGACGCGCTGATGGCGGCCGATGCCGATCTGGCCGGGATCGTTCCGGCAGAGCCCGTCACCATCGCCACGCCCGCCAATGATGCGGGAAGCCGCGGATGGAGGCCGGTGCGCTGGCTGACTGGTGGCGCGATCGCGGCGGCTTTGGTCGGGGTGGTTTCCGTCGGCCTTCTCAATCGCCCTGACATCTACACCGTCACCACCCGGCCCGGCGAAACCCGCAGCATTGCGCTGGACGATGGCACCCGTGTCGAACTGAACGGCGGCACGACCATGCGCTTCGACCGGCATGATGCGCGCTTCGCGGCGCTCGACAGCGGCGAGGCGGCCTTCACCGTGCGGCATGACGCCGCCAATCCTTTCCGCGTGACCGTGGGCGATGCGCTGTTCGAGGATGCGGGCACCGTCTTCAACATCGTCCACACCGGCAGCGCCACCCGCATCGGCGTGTCGGAAGGCAAGGTGATCTACAATCCGAAGGCCGAGGCGATCGCCCTGCCCGCCGGCCGGGGACTGAGCGAGGACGAGAGCGGCCTGCGCGTCATGGACATCGCCACGGATGCCGTCGCGAGCTGGCGCCAGGGCCGCCTGACCTATGCCAATGCCCCAGTGACGCAGATCAGCGCCGACATCGCCCGTTCGCTGGGGGTCCGGCTCAGCGCCACGCCCGGAGCCGGTGCGGTGCGCTTTACCGGCACGATCCGCCTTGATCGCGATACCGTGCGTTTCTTTGGCCAGGCCGCTCCGCTGATGGGCCTTAGCGCCGTCAAGCAGGGCGACGGATGGCTGTTGAAGGAGGGGGATGGCCCGCCACGCTGACGTCCTTTTCGTCACCGCCCTCGCCATAACGGCCGCTTCGCCTGTGCAAGCGGCGGAAAGACAACAAATCAGCATCGCCTCCGGTCGGCTGGGCGAGGCGGCGATAGCGCTCGGCCGTCAGACAGGCGCGAGCATCGGCATGTCGGATCAGTCGCTCGCCGGGATCGCTACTCCCGCCGTCCATGGCCGCATGTCTGTGGAAGGCGCGCTCAAGCGCCTGCTCAAGGGCAGCGGCGCCAGCATCCGGCGGATCGATGGCAGCACCTACAGGATCGTGCGGGAACGCATGGCGCGCGAGCAGCCTCGCGTCGCCACTACCGTCCCTGCATCGGAAGTCGAGCAGGAACCCGTCGATATCATCGTCACCGCTTCCAAGCGGGACACGCCCCTCCCCCGCTATGCCGGGATGGTCGATGTGGTGAGCGACAATGCCTTTACGGCCGGAGAGGCGGCGGGCGGCACCGCCAGCCTGATCTTCCGCGTGGCGAGCCTCAGTTCTACCCATGCCGGTGCGGGTCGCAACAAGCTGTTCGTCCGCGCCATCGCGGACTCCGGCGTAGCCGGGCCGACCCAGGCGACGACGGGGCAATATCTGGGCGACATGCGGCTCAATTATGCCGCGCCCGACCCGGACCTGAAGCTTTACGACATGCAGGGCGTGGAGGTGCTGGAGGGGCCGCAGGGCACGCTCTATGGCGCCGGTTCGCTGGGCGGCATCATACGCATGATCCCCAATGCCCCCAATCTGGGTCAGGCAGGCGGGCAGATTTCCGCCGGGTTCAGCGCAACGCAGCATGGCGATCCGGGTGGCGATCTGGCCGCGACGATCAACCTGCCCATCGTCACGGAGAAGATCGCGCTGCGCGTCGTCGGCTATGGCGTGCAGGATGGCGGCTATATCGACGATGTCCTGCGCCTCAAGGATGACGTCAACCGCACCCGCACCTATGGCGGCCGTGCGGCGCTGCGGTTCGCGCCGGACGAGAACTGGACCATCGATCTCACCGGCGTCTACCAGCGGATCAAGGCCGACGACGCCCAATATGCCGCCAAGCTGATCGGCAACCTCGAACGCGCCTCCGCCGTCGCTCAGCCCTATTCGTCGGATTATGCGCTCGCCAATCTCAGGGTCGAGCGGCAATGGGACGATCTGCGCTTCGTGTCCTCGACCGGATTCGTGCGCAACATCCTGTCGGAAAGCTATGACGCGACGCAGTATGATCCGGCTGGGCCGGATGGCCCCGCCGCGCTGTTCCGGCAAAGGAACAAGGTCGACATCTTCTCCACTGAAAACCGCATCGTGCGCGATCTGGACAATGGCCTGGGCTGGATATTGGGCGCCTCCTATCTGGAAAGCACGTCGGACATCCAGCGAACGCTGACCTCCTACGGCACGGCCCCCATCCAGTCGGAGGTCATTCCGGGCGTGCCGATGTATGGGCGCGGCATGCCCGCGACCTCCACCGGCGTGCGCAACCGCATCCGGGAGGCGACCCTGTTTGGCGAAGCCTCCTTCGAACCCGTCACGGGCCTGATCGCCACGGTCGGCGGGCGCCTGACCAACAGCCGCCTGACGGGCGAGGCGCTCGACCCCATCGCCATCCTCTCCATGGCGGCGATTGCGCGGGCGGAGGCGCAGGCGAACCGGAACGAAACGATCTTCCTCCCCTCCTTCTCCCTGCTGACCGACGCCTTGCCCGGCATGACGGTCTATGCCCGGTTCCAGCAGGGCTTCCGTCCCGGCGGGCTTGCGGTCGACGACCAGCATATCCAGCGTTTCCGCAACGACCGCGCCTCAACCCTGGAATTCGGCTTCCGCAAGGGCGTGCCGGGCGTCGATGCGGTCGCGCTGACCGGCAATGCCGCCTATACGCGGTGGAAGGACATCCAGGCCGACGTCACGGACCGGATCGGCATCCCCACCACCGCCAATATCGGGGATGGGCGCATCTATACGGTAGAGGGCCGCATCGCCGTCCGCCTCATGCCGCGCCTGACGCTGGACGGCAGCATCATCTATAATGACAGCCGCCTCAGCCGCCCCGCGCAATTCGTGCGGCTGCTCTCCTATGAGGGGCAGTCGCTGACTCTGCCCAATGTCGCCAATCTGGGCGGGCGCATCGGCTTCGACTATCTCGCGCCGGTGGGCAAGGACATGCAATTCCACCTCAGCGGATCGGCGCGCTATGTCGGCAAGTCCCGGCTGGGCGTAGGGCCGATATTGGGGCGGGAACAGGGCGATTATGTCGACACCGCGCTCAGCGCCGCGCTGACGCATGGGACTGTACAATGGTCGCTGTCGGTCTCCAACCTGCTCGATAGCAGCGGCAACCGCTTCTCACTCGGCACACCCTTCGACCTGCGCGGGGATTATGTGACGCCGCTGCGCCCGCGCACCGTCCGACTGGGGCTGGATTTCGCCTTCTGATCTTGCATCGCATTATTTTTATCTGACGGAACAGGCGTTTCAGCGCCGTCTCCCGCGCATAGGCGCTGATCAAAAAGGGCGCACGCAGAGGAGACATCATGCGCAATCTACTGGCCTGCACGGCCATCGCTTCCGTTCTGGCCGCCCTTGCAGTGGCCGACGCGGCGGCGGAAACCACTATCGGTTCCGCTACCACCACCGCCGTCAAGACCTCCACCGCAGCGAATGGCTCGGCCGATGATGTGACGGTCAGCTCCGCAGGCTCGATCACGCTGACGGGCGGCACTACCATCACCCAGGACAGCAACAACAAGGTGAGCAATGCCGGCACGCTGAAGATTTCGAACGCGGACGGCGCGACCGGGATTCTCGCGATGGCGGGGACCAGCGGCAACATCACGCACAGCGGCACGATCACGCTGGACGAGGATTATACCGCCACCGATAGCGACAGCGACGGCGATGTGGACGGCGCCTTCGCCAAGGGGTCGAACCGCAACGGCATCTGGATCCAGTCGGGCGCGGCCCATACAGGCAATATCGACAGCAGCGGCACGATCACGATCGAAGGCAATCAGTCCGCCGGCATCCGCGTCGACGGCCCGCTGGTGGGCAATCTCTCGACCAGCGGCTCCACCAGCGTGATCGGTGACAATGGCTATGGCGTGCGCGCGAATGCGGTCACCGGCAATGTGACGATCCGTGGAACGACCGCCGTGGTGGGTGCCAACAGCGTTGGCGTAGCGCTGCAGGGCGATGTCACCGGGGCAGTCAAGATACAAGGCTCCATCACCAGTACCGGCTATCGTTCGACGTCCCGTCCCACCGACGTTACAAAACTGGACGCGGACGATCTTCTGCAGGGCGGATCGGCGGTGACGATCGCGGGCAATGTCACGGGCGGCGTGATCTTCGACATTCCCCCGACGCTGGACAGCACCAAGCCCGATGTCGACAATGACGGGCTGACCGACGCCAGCGAGGGTTCCGCCACCGTCATCACCTATGGCTCCGCCGCCGCCGTGCGAATCGGATCAGCCGCGAGCGACACGATCATCGGCGCGGTGGCAGCGGAAAGCTCCGGCTATAGCCTAATCGTCAAGGGCTCGATCGCGGGTTACGGCATTTATGACGGCGTCTCCGCAAACGGCCTGGCCATCGGCGGGCTTGGCGGCAATGTGACGCTGGCCAAGGGCATGTTGATCGCGGGATCGGTCGGCGCGGTTTCCTATGACAGCAATGCGACCGCCATCCGGCTGGGCAGCGGCGCGCGCGCCGATACTATCCAGATCAGCGGCACCATCGGCGCAACCGGCTCCAACCTGGCAGGGACGTCGGCGCGTGCGCTGGTGATCGACGCGGGCGCCGTGGGCCGCGCCATCGTCAACAGCGGCACCATCACCGCTACGGCGCTCAGCGCTGAAAAGGGGACGGCCATTGCCATTCTCGATTCTTCGGGCACCGTGTCGACCCTAAGCAATGGCGGCGCCATCACGGCATCGGGCGGCAAGACCGGATCGAACGTCGCCATAGACCTGACCGCCAACAACAGCGGCGTCACCCTGACCCAATCGCTCGCCTCTGCGACGGCGGCCGCGCCGAAGATCACCGGCGACGTGCGGCTTGGGTCGGGCAACGATGTCGTGACCGTCTCCGCAGGCACGATCACAGGCAATGTCGATCTGGGGGCGGGCAGCAACAGCCTGGCGCTGTCCGGCGCCTCCACCCTGGCAGGAAATGTGACGCTGGGCGGGAACGGTTCCAGCCTCGGCCTGGCGGGAAGCGCGCGGATCAATGGCGGAGTGGATTTCGGCGGCAGCGCGTCGACCCTGACCCTGTCCGATACCGCCGCGCTCAACGGCGCGATCAGCAATGCCGCCAACACCGCGGTCATCCTGAATGGCGGCACGCTCAACGCCAGCAACAAGGGCATGGTCGCGCTGGCATCGCTGGCGGTCGGCGGCTCCTCCGTCATCGGCGTCACGATCGACGCGGCCAACGGCACCAACACGCTCTACAATGTCGCCGGGGCCGCGTCCTTCGCCAGCGGTTCGCAGGTCAAGGCGACCCTAACCAGCGTCGTCGGCTCGGAGGGCGATTATGTCATCGTCCGCGCCGGATCACTGAGCGGTACGCCCGCCCTCTCCAGCACGACGCTGATCCCCTATATGTTCAAGGGCGCCATAGCCAGCAACGCGTCGACCGGAGAGGTGACGTTGTCGATCGCCGCCAAGACGGTGTCCGAACTGGGCCTCACCGGATCGCAGGCACGGGCCTATGACGCGATCTTCAACGCGCTCGACAAGGACAGCACCTTCGCCAGCACCTATCTCGCCATCACGGATGGCGACACGCTGAAGGCCGATCTGCAACAGATGCTGCCCGAACATGCGGGCGGCGCGTTCGAGGCGGTGACGGCCGGTTCGCGCGCCACCGCCCGCATCCTGTCCGATCCCGGCGGCATCTATCGCACGGGCGACGGCCATCTGGGCTTCTGGCTGCAACAGGTGGCGTTCGGCAGTTCCAAGAGCGTGGGCGACACCGCTTCCTATGACATCAACGGCTGGGGCGCGAGCTTCGGCGCGGAGTATCTAACGGGAATCGGCGCCTTTGGCGGATCGTTCGCCTATATTCACGGCAGCGATTCTTCGGGCAGCACCAACAATGCGGTTGATTCGGACCAGTTCGAACTGGCGGCGCACTGGCGTGGGGACTTTGGCCCGCTCCAGACCTATGCCCGGCTGTCGGCGGCCCACATCAAATTCGACGGCAGCCGCCATTTCGAAAGCGGCAATGTCGTTCGCACTGCCGACGGCAATTGGACCGGCAAGCTGTTGTCCGCGACGGCGGGCGGCTCCTATGAGATGCGCTTCAATCGCTTCTCCCTGCGCCCGGCGGCCGGCATCGATTATTACCGCCTCAAGGAAGACGGCTATAGCGAAACCGGCGGTGGCGACGCGTTCAACCTGATCGTCGACGGGCGTACCAGCGACGAACTGACCGCCAGCGGCAATGTGACGGTCGGCTATGATTTCGGCAGCCTCAACCGTGAGGACGGCTGGATGCGGTTCGAGCTGGAAGGCGGCCGTCGCCAGATCATCGGCGGATCACTGGGTGACACCACCGCGCATTTCACCGGCGGCGAGGACTTCACCCTGGTGGCCGACAAACGCACCAGCGGCTGGACCGGCCGCGCCCGCCTTATCGGCGGCACCGAGAGTTTCCGCGTCGGCGGCGAATTCGGTGCGGAACAACAACAAAATCACGTCGCCATCTCCTTGCGGGCGACGGTTAACTTCATCCTGTGACGTCTAAGGCGTGATTTCTAACCCGATGGAACATCCACCGGCTCGGGAATGACGACTCTCGAATTGGCGGGCCGCCCCCCACAGACCCTCCCAGGCCCGCCAGTCAGCCATGACATAAACCCGCTCCCACGGGGTCATGGCCTTAAACGGAAGGGGCGCTGCCTCCCCCGGCAGCGCCCCTTTTATTTGCCCTTCAGGGCCGGATCGCGAAATCGAAGATTCTCGCGCCGCCTGTGCCCCCGCCCCACATGCCGGGACCGGAACCAGCGCTGACCGAATAAAGAAAGCCATATTCACCCGCCCCCAGATCCGCCTTGGGCATGACCTTGAACACGCCGGGCGCGACCTGCTCATAATCGAAGGCGATGCGGTCCTTGTCCATCACGCCGGATTTGGCGCCGCCCAGATTCATGCTGCCCACGCGGGTTTCGCGGCGATCCTTCTTCACATCGAACTGGATCAGGCTGAATTCATTGGGCGAAGTGATCGCGGTCGCCGGGCCTGCCAGCCAGAGCGAAGGCGTCCCCGCTTGCGACAGGCTGCGATTGGCCTCGTCGAAATAGAAATAGAAGGTCGGCCGCGCCTTGCCCGAAGCGATCCGGGCGCTGACATTGGGAATGACCGCCTTGATGCTGAGAGAGGCGATGCCGCCGGTAAAGGCATAGCCCAAAATGCCGCCGGTCTTGCTCTGGTTGGAGATGGTGGGGTCGATCCGCGCCATGCGGGCGGTCGAAGCGCCCTCCATCAGCATGTAGATGCCCGATGGATGCGGCACCATCGGATCGGGGGAGTCCGCCGACATCGCCGCCTTGGAAGAGGTGATGCCCTGCGACCCCGCCTCGATCATCGCGGCGATGACGGGGCCGGAAACACCGCTTTTCTTGAGCGCGATCAGATCGTCGGTGGACAGCTTATATTGGGCAGGCGACGCCTTGATCTTCGCGATGACGGCTTCGTCGCCCAGCCCCGCCGTCACCAAAGCCACGACGCTTTCGTTATTGAGCGTTTCGGCTCGCGCTGTCGCGGACAGCGCGCACGCCGCAAGGCAAAGCCCCACAGCCAAAATTCCCCTGTTCATACCACCCCCCAAAAGAAAAAGCCCGGCATCCCCATGCCGGGCTTTCATGTCGCTTAACCCAAGGCCTTTTTGATCAGTTCGTTGACGACCTGCGGATTGGCCTTGCCCTGCATGGCCTTCATCGTCTGGCCGACGAAGAAGCCGAACAGCGCTTCCTTGCCCGCCTTATACTGCTCGACCTTGTCGGCATTGTCGGCAAGGATCTTGGCCACCGCCGCCTCGATCGCGCCAGTGTCGCTGGTCTGCTTCAGGCCCTTTTCCTCGACGATCTTGGGTGCGCAACCGCCGGTTTCGAGCATGATCTCGAACACCTGCTTGGCGATGGTGCCGGAAATGGTGCCGTCCGCGACGAGGGCCAGCAGCTCCGCGCCCTCCTCCGGACCGACAGGGCTGTTTTCCAGCGTCTTGCCCAGACGATTGAGCGCGCCGTAAAGCTCCGACAACAGCCAGTTGGCCGATGCCTTGGCAACTTCGCCCTCACTTTTCTTCTGGATACGCGCGCCTTCGGCCAACAGAGCCTCGAACCAGCGGGCGGTGTCGGCGTCGGCGGTCAGGGTCGCAGCATTATAGGCGCTAAGGCCCAGCGCCTGCTCATAACGCTGACGCTTGACGTCGGGCAGTTCGGGCAGCGACTGGCGGCATTCCTCCAGAAATGCGTCGTCCAATTCCAACGGCAGCAGGTCCGGATCGGGGAAATAGCGATAGTCATGCGCGTCTTCCTTCGACCGCATGGAGCGCGTTTCATTCTTGTCCGGATCGTAGAGGCGGGTTTCCTGCACGATCTTGCCGCCCGCCTCCAGCACGTCGACCTGACGGCTGGCCTCATATTCGACCACCGCCATGACGAAGCGGACGGAGTTGACGTTCTTCGTCTCGGTGCGGGTGCCGAACTCGTGCCCCGGCTTGCGGACCGAGACGTTGACGTCGGCGCGCATTGAGCCCTGATCCATATTGCCGTCGCACGAACCGACATAGCGCAGGATCGTCCGCAACTTCGACAAATAAGCGCCGGCCTCCGCAGGCGAGCGCATGTCGGGCTTCGACACGATTTCCATCAGCGCCACGCCCGAGCGATTGAGGTCGACATAGGAGCGCGTCGGATGCTGGTCGTGCATCAGCTTGCCCGCATCCTGCTCGACATGGATCCGCTCGATGCCGATCCGCTTGGTTTCGGCGTCGGGGTTCTTCTCATCGAGATTGATCTCGATCTCGCCCTCTCCCACCAGCGGATGGTAGAGCTGGCTGATCTGATAGCCCTGTGGCAAGTCCGCGTAGAAGTAGTTCTTCCGGTCGAAACGCGACCATTTGTTGATCTGCGCATTGATCGCCATGCCGGTGCGCACCGCCTGCCGGATGCACTCGCGGTTCAGCACGGGCAGCATGCCGGGCATGGCCGCGTCGACCAGCGACACCTGCGTGTTCGGCTCCGCGCCGAAAGCCGTGGCGGCGCCGGAAAAGAGCTTCGCCTGGCTCGTCACCTGCGCATGGACTTCCAGGCCGATCACGACCTCCCACTCGCCGGTTGCGCCCTGAATGCGATAGGTTGATTCAGTCATCTATGCTTCCGTCTGTTCGCGCGCTCGAGAGCGCGCTGTTCCAGAATTTTCTGCCTGTTGCGTGTCCGAACTTTTGACGCGGAACGCCCGAATTTCAGCCGCTTGAAACTTTCGACGAGACCTTCTCCAAGAAGTTGAACGAACATCTCGCCAAGCCAGTTCACCACCACTTCTCCGGACGAGCCGTGAAGCCTGCGCGTTCCTCGATGGCGAGGCCCGCGTTCAACACGGTCTGCTCGTCCAGCGCCTTGCCTATGATCTGGAGACCCAGCGGCAGCCCTTGCGCGTCCAGCCCGCCCGGCACAGCCATGGCAGGCAGCCCCGCCAGCGACGCCGGAACGGTGAAAACGTCGTTCAGATACATGGCGAGCGGATCGGCCTGCTTCTCGCCCAGCGCGAAGGAGGCGCTCGGCGCAGTCGGCGTCAGCAGCAGGTCGCACTTTTCGAACGCCTGCTCGAAATCGCGGGCGATCAGCGCCCGGACCTTCTGCGCCTGCGTATAATAGGCGTCATAGAAACCCGCCGACAGCACATAGGTGCCGATCATGATGCGGCGCTTGACCTCCGGCCCGAAACCGGCGGCGCGGGTGGCGGCATACATGTCCTGCAAGCCCGCCCCATCGGGCAGGTCGCGCTGGCCGTAGCGCACGCCGTCATAGCGGGCGAGGTTCGAGGAAGCCTCGGCCGGAGCGATGATATAATAGGTCGGCAGCGCGTACTTCGTGTGCGGCAACGACACTTCCACCACTTCGGCGCCCGCATCCTTCAGCCATTCGATGCCGCGATCCCACATGGCGGAGATTTCCGCGTTCAGGCCATCCGGACGATATTCCTTGGGAATACCGACCTTCTTGCCCTTGAGATCACTCGACAAATTGGCTTCCCACTGCGGGACGGCCAGATCGAGCGAAGTCGAATCCTTGGGATCGAAGCCCGACATGGTTTCCAGCAGGATCGCATTGTCGCGCACTGTCCGCGCCATCGGCCCGGCCTGATCGAGCGACGAAGCGAAAGCCACAATGCCCCAGCGCGAGCAACGGCCATAGGTCGGCTTGATGCCCGAAATGCCGGTAAAGGCGGCAGGCTGGCGGATCGAGCCGCCAGTGTCGGTGCCGGTCGCCGCCGGACACAACCGCGCGGAGATCGCCGCCGAAGACCCACCCGAAGAGCCACCCGGCGCCAGCGCAGCATTGTCGCCACCGCGCCGCCAAGGCGAGATCACATTGCCGAAATAGCTCGTCTCATTGGATGAGCCCATGGCGAACTGGTCGAGATTGAGCTTGCCCAACATGCCCGCGCCCGCATCCCACAGCTTCTTCGAAACGGTGGACTCGTAGGTTGGCTTGAAACCCTCCAGCATGTGCGAAGCGGCTGTGGTCTGCACGCCTTCGGTGCAGAACAGGTCCTTCATGCCGATCGGCACGCCCGAAAGCGGCTTCAACGCCTCCCCTGCGGCCTTCGCCTTGTCGGCGGCATCGGCGGCTTCCAGCGCCTTTTCCGGCGTCTCGACGATGAAGGCGTTCAGCCCCTTGGCGGCGGCGACGTTGGCGTTGAACGCCTCCGCCACTTCGCGCGCCGAAAAGTTGCCGCCACGGAAACCGTCACGGATTTCTGCTACGGTAAGATCAGTGAGATTGCCCATTATTCGATCACTTTCGGCACCGCGAAAAAGCCATGTTCGGCTTGCGGCGCATTCGCCAACACCTTGTCGCGGACATTGCCGTCGGTGACGGCATCCTCGCGCAGGCGCAGATGGTTGGGGATGACGGCGGTCATCGGCTCGACGCCGGTCACGTCCACCTCGCCCAGTTGCTCCACCCAGCCGAGGATGTTGTTGAGTTCGGGCACCATCGCCTCCGCTTCGGCGTCCGTCACCGAAATGCGCGAAAGGCTGGCGATCTTTTTCACGGTTTGAAGGTCTATCGACATGCGCCGCCGCTACCATTGGCGTCCCCAGGCTTCAAGTCCTTGCGCACATGTCGCGCTTGCGCCAGACAAAGACGCATCAGCACAGCACCCAATATGGAGAGCGTCGGTTGGCCCGCAAATTCCTCTATGTCGTCGCCGGCCTGATCGTGCTGGTGATCGCGGCATTGCTGGCCTATCGCATCTGGGGGATGCAGTTGATCCGTGCGGTGATGGTCCCACGGGAAGCCTTCACGCAAATTCAGCCCCTGCCCGCCAACGCCTATGACGATCCGAAAATGTGGATCGCCCGCCCCGACGTCGTGAAGGACAATCCTGCGCTCTGGATTCCGGAAGGGGTGAAGGACGCCCCCCCGACGGAAAAGGCGGCGGTCTTCTTCATCCACCCGACCTCCTACATCACCACGCTGGGCGACGCGCATTGGAACATGCGCCTGGACGATCAGGAATCGCTCGCCACCGCCAGCCGTTTCGTGAAGAATCAGGCGAGCGCCTTCAATGCCGTCGGCGCGATCTGGGCGCCACGCTATCGTCAGGCGAATTACGGCGCCTTCCTGACCGACAAGCCCGCAGGCGATCAATCCCTCGCCGCTGCCTATCGCGACGTCGCCCAAGCCTTTGCCGACTTCCTCAAGGCCAATCCCGATGGCCCGCTGATCCTTGCGGCACATAGTCAGGGGTCTCTCCATCTGCTCAAGCTTCTGCGCGAGCAGGTCGCCGGCAAGCCTGTCGCTGATCGCATCGCGGCCGTTTACGCCGTGGGCTGGCCGATCTCGGTCGAGGCGGACCTCCCTGCCCTCGGCCTTCCCGCCTGCGCGCGGCGCGACCAGTCGCACTGCATCGTAAGCTGGCAAAGCTATGCCGAACCGGCCGATCCCTCCGCCGTGATCGAAAGCTTCGAGCGCAAGCCCAGCTTCACCGGCACGCCCCACAAGGGCACGCACATGCTCTGCACCAATCCGATCACCGGCGCCTTCAACGGAGCCGCCCCGGCCGGCGCCAATCGCGGCACGCTGGACGCCCGCGATGCCGACAAGCCGACCCGGCTGGTTCCCGGCATAGTTCCGGCCCGCTGCGACACCAGCGGGGTGCTGATGATCGGGGAGCCGGTCGACATGGGTCCGTTCACCTTGCCGGGCAACAACTATCATGTGTATGACTATGCCCTGTTCTGGGCCGACGTCCGCGAGGACGCAAAGCAACGGCTCGCCGTCTTTCTGAAGAAGTAACCATGTCCATCCTGACTGCCGACCGCGCGGCCTTTCGCGAAGCCTTGCCTCATGGCGGCCGCCTGATCGGGCTGGATGTCGGCACCAAGACCATCGGTCTGGCGCTCTGCGACGCGGGCTGGTCCATCGCCAGCCCCGCCCATACCATCAGCCGGGGCAAGTTCACCAAGGACAAGATCGCGCTCACGGCCTTCATGGAGCAGCAGCAGGTGACGGGCGTGGTGATCGGCCTGCCGCTCAACCTGGACGGCAGCGAGTCCCCGCGCAGCCAGGCCAGCCGCGCATTTGCCCGGAACATAGCGGATCTGGGCCTGCCCATCCTGCTTTGGGACGAGCGCTGGTCGACTCAGGCGGTGACGCGCACCCTGCTTGAAGCCGACGCAAGCCGAGCCCGTCGGGATGAGTTGGTCGACAAGCTTGCAGCGAGTTATATCCTGCAAGGCGCGATCGACGGGTTGATGGCGGGCTTCTAGAGCAGAATCCTACCCGATTGCATCGGATCGGCTGCTCTAGACCTTTGTTTTGCCGCGTTTTCCGAGTCAGCAGATGATTGGCTTCGCCGAACTGCCGTTTCTATCTGCTTAGAAAACGCTCTAACCAGTTCCGTTCGTTTCGAACGAAGCATTGGCTACATGGCATCCCGCCCATAGACATCGGGCAGGAACTGCACTCCGTCCCCGGAAGGCACTGCCGTCAGATAAGTCAGATAGACCGGCACCGGCTGGGGCAGCGGTTCATGCTGCTCGGGCTTGTCGCTGTCGGCCGTCAACGGCTTCCCGAAGAACCAGCGTCCCAGCCGCTGCGCATCCTCCAGCCGCACGCAGCCATTGCTGAACTGCCGCGCCGGTTTCGCCAGAAGATCGCGGGAGGGCGTGTCGTGCAGATAGATGCCCAGGTCGTTGGGGAACATGAACTTGACCTTCCCCATGGCATTGTCGCCGCCGGGAAGCTGCCGCACGCGCAATTCGGTGCGCCCATCGGCCACTGCCCGCCAGTCGATATTGGCCGGATCGACCCTCTGCGCATTGGCGCTCCAATCCGACAGCGCCTCATAATGTTTCTTCGTGAAGCTGTCCCCTGCCAGCATCTTGGGCGCCAGCTTCCGCTCGACCAGGTCGGACGGCACATTCCAATAGGGATTGAGCGTCGCATAACGCACCATGCCCGCCATCATCGGCGTCTGGCTTTCCTTCGCGCCGACGACGACCTTCATCGCGCCGTCCTGCGCGCCCTTGCTGAAATACCAGAGCCGCGCCGAAGCCGCGTCCACCACCACATGCCGCACATAGGGGCCGGGCAGCAGCCGCGTCCGCTCCAGGTTGAGCGCAATCAGCCGGTCATAATAGTCGTCGCCCCGATTAAGCGCCTGAATCGTCGCCGCGCCCGCAACGCCATCGGGCTTCAAGCCATGATCGCCCTGGAAGGCCTTTACCTTCGCGACCAGCGCCTTGTCATAGGCAGCGCCACTTGCCAGCCCCAGCCGCTGCCGAAGAGGCGCGGCACCGGACTTCATGCCGGGACGCAGCCTCGCGTCGGTCGGCACGGCAACCTGCGGCAGGCCAGTCCAGCGCTTGGCAAAGCCCCCTCGCGCATCGCGCAGCTTCACGTAAAAGGGGCTCATCCAGCCGACAGACCGAAGATAGTCGACAAAGGACGGCGCTACCGCAGCGGCGCGCAAAATCTCCTTCGGCTCCTCATCCTTCGGTTCAACCTCCGGGTCGAGATAGCGTACCTTCACTTTGCGCGAGGGTTTGCGCATGTCGCCCACCAGAGCGGCGAAAGCCTTGGAAAAGGCGAGGTCCGCCCGTGCCAGCAGCTTGGGATCGCCGCTCGCGCCAGCCTCCTTCATCAAATCTTTCAGGGCGCGGGGATCATAATCCCGAGGCTTCAACCCATCCGCATCCGCGCTCTCGATCAGATCGATCAGCGCATCGCCTTGCGGACCAACCCTGTCCTTCTCGATCCAGAGCGGCCAATAGCCGCGAGGGCCGTAGAAATCCCTGAGCTTCCCACCGACAGACGAACGGATTTCCGCCGCCACGCTGGTGCGCGCGGTGTCCGAAGCGGCACTGGGTTGTGCGATGACTTGTCCAGGCCATGCGGCAAGCATCAGCGCTGGAACCAGAATCGTCCGAAGGAAGGGGGCGCGGCATCGCTGCCGCGCCCGAAAATATGCCTTTGTCAGCCGCGTTCTCCACGACGCGAGGGCGGCGGAGGTGGCGGAGGCGGCGGGCAGGGCGGACCCTGAACCTCATGATACATGCCGTCCGGCGAATAATAGCCGTCGACGATGCCATCGCCGTTGCGATCCGCCGCAACGGTGCCGCTGATCGCGCCGGGGCCGACCGGCGGCGCAGGAGCGACAGGTTCATCCTTCGTCGACGCGCATGCGCTCAATGCGAGCGCCGTGCCGCCGAGAAGCGCCAATAACCTGATCTTCATACCCTCTCCCTTGGCGCTACGAGGACCGTGCGCCGGCTAGAATTTGGACGCTGCGGATTGCAGCGCAAGTGTAACGACCGGGCATCGGATTCGATTCCATTACTCGCCCGCAATGACGACGAGTCGTGCCTAAGCAGCGATTAACCGTTTTGTCGGCGCTGCCTTCAATAGCAATGCGCTCCCGTGAGAGCAGGAGCACGAACCGCGTAAGGGAAGCTTCAGCCCTCGACCCACTCCGCCGAAGATATGCCCTGCGCGTAAAGCAGCACGGACAGGTCGCCATGCACGATCTCCGCCGCAGCCGCTTCCCGGGTCTTGGGCTTGGCATGATAGGCAACGCCCAGCCCGGCCCCCTGGATCATCGGAATGTCGTTGGCGCCGTCGCCCACGGCCAGGGTCAAGACCCGGTCGATCCCGCCTTCGATCGCCGCTTCCAGTTCAGCCCTTTTGCGTGCCGCGTCCACGATCGGCACCGTGACCGTCCCCAGCAAAGCGCCGTCTGCGATCTCCAGCACATTGGCGACGGCGGCATCGAAGCCGATTTCCTCCGCCACAGGTCCGGTGAAGCGCGTAAAGCCCCCCGATACGAGCAGGGTCTTTGCCCCCCTCTCCTTCATCGTGCGCACCAGAGTCCTGGCGCCCGGCATGATCTTCACCCGCTCGGTCCGGCATTGGTCGATGGCTGCATCCGCCAGCCCCTTGAGCAAGGCCACCCGCTCATGCAACGCGCCCGCAAAGTCGAGTTCGCCCCGCATCGCCCGCTCGGTGATTTCGGCAATCTGTGCCTTGATCCCGGCATAGTCGGCCAATTCGTCGATGCACTCGACGGTGATCATGGTGGAATCCATGTCCGCGATCAGCAGCTTCTTCTCGCGGCCCTCTGCCGATTGAACGATCACATCCACCTTGTCGCCAATGCCGGTCAGCGCGGCCCGCCCCGCGATCGGATCGCTCCCGAAGAAAATGTCCGCCGCCTTGCCCTCGTCCAGCCACTTGCTATCCACCGGCGCGCAACCCGCCGTGGCCAGCCGCCCGACAGCTTCGGCAATATCTTCCTGACTCAAGGCGCCACTTGCCACTAAGGTCGCAACGAACATGGATACTCCCACAACAACAGACCCTAAAAAAATGGGGGGCGAATCCCGCCCGCGCGTCGCGCTTATTGCCGGGCCTACCGCTAGCGGCAAGAGCGCGCTTGCGCTTCGCCTTGCCCGCGCGGCGAACGGCATCGTCATCAACGCCGACGCCAGCCAGGTCTATGCCGACCTCCAGATTCTTTCCGCCCGCCCGAGCGAAGAGGAGATGACCGGCGCCCCGCACCGCCTGTTCGGCCATATCGACGGCAGCGAAGCCTGCACCGCCGCTCGCTGGGCCGCCGAAGCCCGCGCCGAAGTGAACAAGGCGCATGAGGCAGGCCATCTGCCCATATTGGTCGGCGGCACCGGCCTCTACCTGCGCACGCTGCTCGACGGCATCGCCCCGGTCCCGGACATAGACCCCACCATCCGCGCAGCGATCCGCGCCATGCCCGTGGCGCAGGCCCATGGCGCGCTGGCGAAGGAAGACCCCGAAGCGGCAGCCCGCCTCGCCCCGGCCGACACCACCCGGGTCGCCCGCGCGCTGGAGGTGGTCCGCTCGACCGGCCGGCCCCTCGCGCAATGGCAACAGCACAAGACCGGCGGCATAGGCGACCGGATCACGCTCTCGCCCATGATCCTGCTGCCCCCGCGCGATTGGCTGATAGCCCGCTGCGACCTGCGTTTCGAGCAAATGATAGATGAAGGAGCCGTAGCGGAAGTCGAAGCCCTGCTCGCCCGGAATCTTTCCCCCGACCTCCCCGTCATGCGGGCCATCGGCGTGCCGGAGATCGCCGCCTGGCTGGCGGAAGAAATCGGCCGCGAGGCGATGCTTGAGCGCGGCCGGATCGCGACCCGCCAATATGCCAAACGGCAATATACCTGGTTTTCCCGCCAGCCTCCGGCGCACTGGGCGCGGGAAATACGGCAGATTGATGATAAAATAGCAGATGAATTGGTAATTAAATTACAACATTAGTGGTTGACTTGCCATTTTATGTCTAATAATGGCAGCCGCCTTGCCTTCGCTCCGCTTCTGGAGCAGAGGGCGCAGCAAATATCCAACGGAAGGATCTATCGTGGCCGAAAAGAGCGGCGCGGACATATTGGTTGAGTGCCTGATCGACCTGGGGGTCGAGGTCGTGTTCGGCTATCCGGGCGGCGCGGTGCTGCCCATCTATGACGCACTCTTCAATCATCCGAAGATCCGCCACATACTCGTCCGCCACGAACAGGGCGCGACCCATATGGCGGAGGGCTATGCCCGCTCGACCGGCAAGCCGGGCGTCGTGCTTGTCACCTCCGGCCCCGGCGCGACCAACGCCGTCACGGGCATCACCGACGCGCTGATGGATTCCATTCCGATGGTCGTCATCACCGGCCAGGTGCCGACGCAGCTCATCGGCACCGACGCTTTCCAGGAAGCCGACACGGTCGGCATCACGCGCCACTGCACCAAGCATAATTATCTGGTGAAGTCGCCCGCCAAGCTGGCCAGCGTCGTCCATGAGGCGTTCCATATCGCCACCACCGGCCGCCCCGGTCCGGTCGTCATCGACATTCCGAAGAATGTCCAGATCGCGACCGCCCCCTATAAGCGTCCGGAAAAGTTCGAACATGCCAGCTACCGCCCGCAGACCAAGGCGGACCCGGTCGCCATCGCCAACGCGGTCGAGATGCTGGCAGCCGCCGAACGGCCGATCTTCTATACCGGCGGCGGCGTCATCAACTCCGGCCCTGAAGCGACCGAATTGCTCCGTGAAATCGCGGCGCTGACCGGCGCGCCCGTCACTTCGACGCTGATGGGCCTGGGCGCCTTCCCGGCCTCGTCGGACCAATGGCTGGGCATGCTGGGCATGCATGGCACCTACGAGGCCAATTGGGCAATGAACAAGGCGGACCTGATCATCTGCGTCGGCGCCCGCTTCGACGACCGCGTGACCGGGCGGCTGGATGCCTTTGCGCCCCATTCGAAGAAGATCCATATCGACATCGACCGCAGCTCGATCAACAAGACGGTGGAGGTTGATCTGCCGATCGTCGCGGACGTCGCCAGCGCCCTTTCCGACATGATCGCGCTTTGGAAGGATCGCCGCCACAAAGCAGCCGATCTCACCGAATGGTGGGCACGGATCGACGGCTGGCGCGCGCGCAACAGCCTGGCCTATCCGGAAAGCCGCGAAGAAATCATGCCGCAGGAGGCGATCGCGCAGCTCTACAAGGCTTCGCGATCGGCCAAGGACGTCATCATCACCACCGAAGTCGGTCAGCACCAGATGTGGGCGGCGCAGCATTTCAGCTTCGATGCGCCCAATAAATGGCTGACCTCCGGGGGCTTGGGCACCATGGGCTATGGCTTTCCGGCCGCCATCGGTGCGCAGTTGGGCAATCCCGACAGCCTGGTCGTCTGCGTCGCGGGCGATGCCTCGATCCAGATGAACATCCAGGAAATGGGCACCGCCAGCCAATATCGCTTGCCGGTCAAGATCTTCATCCTGAACAATGAATATATGGGCATGGTCCGCCAGTGGCAGGAACTGACCTATGAAAGCCGCTATTCCAACAGCTATTCGGACAGCCTGCCCGACTTCGTGAAGCTTGCGGAAGCTTACGGGTGGACCGGCATCCGCATCGAAGGACCGCAGGAACTGGAAGCGGGCATCCGTCAGATGATCGACACACCCGGCCCGGTGATCGTGGACTGCCGCGTGGCGAAGCTTTCCAACTGCTTCCCGATGATCCCGTCGGGCGCGGCGCATACCGACATGCTACTCGACCCCAGCCAGGTCGAAGGCATCATGTCGGATGAGGCGAAGGCTTTGGTGTGAGAACGATACAGTGACTGGGCACCTGAAGCTCCGCATCCATGTGAGCGAACCCTTCGATTTCGAACGGATTGCCGGCACGTCGGAACTGACGGGCTGGACGGTGGATCATGCCGATCCGGAGAATGAGGATTGGGAAGTCCATCTGGATGCGGGCTTCGACTTTCACGACCGCCATATCGGCCGCTTGCTGGTCAGCCCACGTTATGTAGGCGAGCATCTCAATCGGATGTTCGATGCGATTGCGGGTTTCCCGGTACGTCTCGCGCACAGGGATGACGGCAGTTGGCACTACGCCTTTACGGGCATGATTTCGCAGCGCCATGAGCGCGAAGAAGCGGATAACGGAACGAACTGATGCATATTCAGGAAGAACTGAGCGAGCGGCACGTCCTGTCGCTGATGGTTTCCAACGAAGCGGGCATATTGGCGCGCATCGCCGGCCTGTTCACCGCGCGCGGCTATAATATCGACAGCCTGACCGTGGCGGACATCACCCCCGACCATGCGATCAGCCGCATCACCATCGTCACCAGCGGTCCGCCCAAGGTGATCGACCAGATCATGGCCCAGCTCGACCGGCTGGTGCCGGTGCACAAGGTCACCGACCTCACCGAAAACGGCCCGTTCGTCGAGCGCGAACTGGCGCTGGTCAAGGTCGCGGGCACGGGCGAAGACCGGATCGAGGCGTTGCGGCTGGCCGACGTTTTCCGCGCCAAAGTGGTCGACACGACGATCGAGAGCTTCATCTTCGAGATCACCGGCACGACCGAGAAAATCGATAATTTCATCGGCCTGATGCGGCAAATCGGTCTGGTCGAAGTCGGCCGCACCGGCGTCGTCGGCCTGATCCGAGGCAAGGAGCCGAACTGACAGCAATAACCCCTCTCCCATCGGGAGAGGGAGGGGCCTACCGCGCAGCGGTGGGAGGGTGAGGGCGAAAACCCCTCCCCCGCGCGCAGGTGGTTCCCCTCACCGCAAATCCAGGCTCCGCAAGGCGCCGACCGGACCGAAAGAAGGCCGGACTGAAAGAAGGAACGTCAAATGAAGGTGTATTACGACCGCGACGCGGACATCGGCCTGATCAAGGGCAAGAAGGTCGCCATCCTGGGCTACGGCTCGCAGGGTCACGCCCACGCCCAGAACCTGCGCGACAGCGGCGTTGCCGAAGTCGCCATCGCCCTGCGCCCCGGTTCGCCCAGCGCCAAGAAGGCCGAAGGCGCCGGTTTCAAGGTGCTGTCGAACGCCGATGCCGCAGCATGGGCCGACGTGCTCATGATCCTGGCACCCGACGAGCATCAGGCCGCCATCTACGCCACCGACATCCACGCCAATCTGCGCCCCGGCGCCGCGCTCGCCTTCGCGCACGGCCTCAACGTTCATTTCGGCCTGATCGAGCCGCGTGCCGACGTCGACGTGATCATGATCGCGCCCAAGGGTCCGGGTCATACCGTCCGCAGCGAATATCAGCGCGGCGGCGGCGTGCCCTGCCTGATCGCCGTTCATCAGGATGCGACCGGCAACGCGCATGACATCGCCCTCTCCTACGCCTCAGGCGTCGGCGGCGGCCGTTCGGGCATCATCGAAACCAACTTCCGCGAGGAATGCGAAACCGACCTGTTCGGCGAGCAGGCGGTTCTGTGCGGCGGCGCGACCGCGCTGGTCCAGGCCGGTTTCGAAACGCTGGTCGAGGCCGGCTATGCCCCCGAAATGGCCTATTTCGAATGCCTGCACGAGCTGAAGCTGATCGTCGACCTGATGTACGAAGGCGGCATCGCCAACATGCGCTATTCGATCTCGAACACCGCCGAATATGGCGATATCAAGACCGGTCCGCGCATCATCACCGAAGAAACGAAGAAGGAAATGAAGCGCGTTCTGGCCGACATCCAGTCGGGCCGTTTCGTCAAGGACTTCGTGCTCGACAACCGCGCCGGCCAGCCGGAACTGAAGGCCAGCCGTATCGCCGCCCAGCGCCACCCGATCGAGGAAACCGGCGCCAAGCTGCGCGCCATGATGCCCTGGATCGGCGCGAACAAGCTGGTCGACAAGGACAAAAACTAAAGCCTTTTGCGAGCCGGAAAGGGAACGATCCGTTTCCGGTTACGCCTCTGGAACAATTGAGGGACGTCGCTTATTCTCGCGGCGTCCCTCGTTTTTTTGGAGAGCGTTTCGCATGCGCAAATTTCTGATCCCCGTCGCGGCCCTGGTCGCTGTTGCCGGCGGCAGCGTCGTCGTCGCCCAGCAAATGCCCCCTGCGCCCGGCGCGAAGGATCCGGCCCGCGTCACCGCCGGAACCTATGCGATCGACCCCGGCCACACCCAGATCCTCTTCGCCTATGACCATATGGGCTTTTCCAACAATATGGGCGTCATTTCCGAATCGACCGGCACGCTAACGCTCGATCCGAAGAACCCGTCCGCCGCCAAGGTTTCGGTGGAGGTTCCGGTGACGAACCTGAAGACCGGCATCGCCAAGCTCGACGAGCATCTGATGAAGCCGGAATTTTTCGATTCCGCCAAATTCCCCAAGGCGACCTTCGTGTCGACCGGCGTGAAGGTTCAGGGCACCGAAGCGGAAATCAGTGGAAATCTCACGATCAAGGGCATTACCAAGCCGGTAACGCTCGACACCGAATTCTACGGCGCGGGCAAGGCTCCGGCCATGATGGGCGGCAAGGAGAATGTGGGCTTCGTCGCTACGACCACGATCAAGCGCAGCGATTTCAACATGGGTTATGGCGTGCCCATGGTTGGCGACAATGTTGAATTGAAGATCGTCGCGGCCTTCCAGAAATAAGGCTCCACGCTCCCCTCCCGCAAGCGGGAGGGGAGTTGACAGACTCCCTCCAGCCTATCCCTTTTGTCAGCAACGCTTGCGCTTCCCTGCCGATTCAGGCTATGGCCATCCCATCATGCAGCGTGCGCTTCTTCCTCTGCTACGACTTACACGCCCTTAGGCGTGGTTTTTGTGCTGCTCTTCGCTTGAATGACGCGGCAATACGCCTAAGGGCACAATCAAGCAGATAGTCGTACCACCGGGCAGGCTGCAGCCGCTCGATTGCAGAGAAGTCATTTTCGTCATGATGCTGAACGATCCCTCGCTGAAATACCGCCCCTTCCCCCAGGTGGACCTGCCCAATCGCCAGTGGCCGTCGAACGTCATCACTACGCCGCCACGCTGGCTGTCGACCGACATGCGCGACGGCAACCAGTCGCTGATCGACCCGATGAACGCGGAAAAGAAGCGCCGCTTCTTCGACCTGCTGGTGAAGGTGGGCGTCAAGGAAATTGAGGTCGGCTTCCCCAGCGCGGGCGCGACCGAGTTCGACTTTATCTCCGGGCTGGTCCGTGACGGCGCGATCCCCGACGATGTGTTCCCACAGGTGCTGACCCAGGCGCGCGAGGATCTGATCGCCACCACCTTCGAAAGCCTGCGCGGCGCGAAGAAGGCCATCGTCCATGTCTACAACGCCGTGTCGCCCGCGTGGCGCAATATCGTGTTCCAGATGGACCGGCCGCAGATCAAGGAAATCGCGATCACCGCCGCCAAGCTGCTGCGCGACAATGCGGCGAAGCAGCCCGACACCGACTGGCATTTCGAATATTCACCCGAAACCTTTTCCACCGCCGAGCTGGATTTCAGCCTGGAATGCTGCGAGGCGGTGATGGAAATTCTCCAGCCGACGCCCGAGCGCCCGCTGATCCTGAACCTGCCCGCCACGGTCGAGGCGGCGACGCCCAATATCTATGCCGACCAGATCGAATGGATCTGCCGCAATATCAGCAAGCGCGACAGCGTGGTGATCTCGCTGCACACCCATAATGACCGGGGCACCGGCGTTGCCGCCGCCGAACTGGGCCTGATGGCGGGCGCGGACCGTGTCGAAGGCTGCCTGTTCGGCAATGGCGAACGCACCGGCAATTGCGACTTGGTGACGGTGGCGCTGAACATGTACACCCAGGGCATCAATCCCGGCCTGGATTTCAGCGACATCGATGAGGTCATCCAGACCGTCGAATATTGCAACCAGTTGCCGGTCCATCCGCGCCATCCCTATGCGGGCGAGCTGGTGTTCACCGCCTTCTCCGGTTCGCATCAGGACGCGATCAAAAAGGGCTTCGCCGCGCAGGAAGCGCGCAACGACCGGATTTGGGACGTGCCCTATCTGCCGATCGATCCCAAGGATCTGGGCCGCGATTATGAAGCCGTGATCCGCGTGAACTCGCAATCGGGCAAGGGCGGCGTCGCCTGGGTGTTGCAGCAGGACAAGGGGCTGAAGCTGCCCAAGCGCATGCAGGCCGACTTCTCCAAGATCGTGCAGGCGCTGGCCGACGAGAGCAGCCGCGAACTGAACGCCGCCGACATCTGGGGAGCCTTCGAAACCCATTACCGTCTGGCGGGCGAACAGCCCTACAGCCTGATCGACTATCATGAGAGCGGTGCGGCGGGCGACCGCATCTTCACCGGCAAGATCACGCACAAGGGCGGCGAGCGCTCGATTTCCGGGCGTGGCAACGGCCTGATCTCCTCGGTGCTGGCCGCGCTGCGGGACGAACTGGACGTCGATCTGGAGGTCGCGGACTATAGCGAACATGCCATCGGCGCAGGCACTGACGTCGCGGCGGCCGCTTACGTCGAATGCCGCACGCCCGATGGCCGGACCATCTTCGGCATCGGTACGGACACGGACGTCGCCACCGCTTCGGTTCAAGCGGTGTTGTCGGCGGCGAACAGCGTAGCGGCGTTACGCTGATCCTCCCAAAAAGCCGTGCTCCTGCCTGGGCAGGAGCACGGAGCGCTGGCAATTATTCCGCCAGCGCTTTTATCACCCGCTCCCACTGATCGAGCGCGTCGGCTATTCCCGCCACCGGAACGCGTTCGTCCAGTCCATGGGCAAAGCCGTCCTCGCCCCGCTGGAATAGGCTGGACACGCCATAGCTCGGCACTCCCAGCGCCCGAAAATAGAGGCTGTCCGTCGCCCCCGCCGACATAGATGGGATGACGGGAATATTCGGATAGCGCGCCGCGACCGCCGCCGTCACCGCCTTCATCACATCCTCGCGCAAGGGCGACGCGTCGCTCGCCTTGAGATCGTCGAGCGTGGTGATCGCCGCGCCGGGATCGTCGATCGCCTGGGTGAGTTCCGCCTTCACCACATCAATGGCTATGCCCGGAAAGATGCGGCAGTTGACATCGACCTTCGCGCTTTGCGGCAAAGCGTTGAGCGCATGCCCAGCCTGCGCCATGGTCGCCACGCAGGTCGTCCGCACCTGCCCGACAAATTCGGGATATTCGGATAGCAAATCGGCCGCCTTCCTGTCCCCCGTCTCCGCATAGCGCCGCATCGCCGCGCCCACCGCGCCGCCGATGCGATCGGCCGACAATGACAGCGAAGCCTTGGTCAGTTCGTTGCGCATCGGCGCGAAGCGATAGGCCGCGATCCGATCGATCGCGCGCGCCAGCCGATAGATGGGATTGCCGGGCGTCGGCGCGCCGCTATGGCCGCCGGCATCGGTAAAGGCGATCTCGAAATCGGCATAAGTCTTTTCGCCCGCCTGCAACTGATACAGAACGGGCTGGCCAGCCTCATCCAACAGGCCGCCGCCGCCATCGCCGTTCAGCAGCAGTTCGGCGTCCCTATATTTCTCCGCCAACGCCCGCGTCGTGCGCATATGGGTTTCCTCGTCGCCTGACAGCAGCAAGGTGACGGTCCGCCGCAGTCGCCAGCATTCCTTCTTCAGCCCAGCCATCGTCGCCACCATCATGGCGACGTCATATTTATTGTCCTCCGCCCCCCGGCCGAAAATATAGCCATTCTCCTCCACCGGCGTGAACGGATCGCGTGTCCAGTCCGCCGGATTGGCCGCCACCACATCCATATGGCCGATCATCAGCAGGGGCTTGAGATGGGGATCGCTGCCCCGGACGGTCGCGGCCAATGTCGCCGTTTCGCCTATCGGCGTGATCTCCAGATCGGTCGTCGCAAAGCCCGCCTGCCGCAACACCGACGCATAATAAGCAGCGAGGCGGGGAACCTGCCCCTCACCCGCCACCGTCCGGAAGGCAATCGACTTCATCAGCACCGCCTTGGCCAGCGCCGGATCGCCCGCCGCCGACGCCCCCTGCGGCAAGGACAGGGCCATCAGAACCGGCCACCACTTCATCAAATCGCATCTCCATGCTGGATTTCGCCATTCCATGTGGCATAGCGGATCGCGGCGGCCAATCCGTTTGGCTGTTAAGCTGCGGAAAGAGGGCGTCCTTATCCGCGTTCACCCCCATAAAGAATTGCTTGCGCGCATTTGGCAGGGTCGCTCCCCATATCGCGCGCCGGTCGCCCGAAGGAATGTGAGCCCATGGCCATCAACTATCGCAGTTTCGGATTTCAGGTTCTTGCCGGCATGGCCGTCGGCCTGTTGCTTGGCCTGCTGGCGCGATCCATCGGTTCGGGGCCGGACGGCGATCTCAACTGGCTGGCGACAGCGCTCAAGACCACGGGGTCGATCTTCGTTTCGCTGCTGAAGGCCGTGGTCCCGCCGCTGGTGTTCGCGGCGATCGTCGCCTCCATCGCCAATCTGCGCGCCCTCGACAATGCAGCGCGGTTGGCCGGACAAACCCTCCTCTGGTTCGCTATCACGGCGCTGATCGCCGTCGTCATCGGCCTTGCCATCGGGTTGATCGTCCAGCCGGGTTCCGGCTTGCACGGACAGGCCTTGGCCGTGGGAAAGCCCGATTCCATTGGAGGCTGGCTCGATTTCCTGAAAGGCCTGGTCCCCAGCAACAGCTTCGCCCTGTCCGCCAGCACCAAGATCACGGATACGGGGGCGACCACCAGCTTGTCCTTCAATATCCTGCAATTGCTGGTCGTTTCCATCGCCATCGGCCTCGCGACGCTGAAGGTGGGAGAGAAGGCCGAACCGTTCCTGGCTTTCGTCCGTTCGCTGCTCGCCGTGGTGCGCGCGATCCTGGGCTGGATCATCCGCCTGACGCCCATCGGCTCGGCCGCTCTTATCGGCAGCGCCATCGCCACCTATGGCTGGAGCGCGCTAGCCCAACTCGGCAGCTTCGCAGGGGCGGTATATCTCGGCCTCGCCATTGTCCTGCTCGTCGTCTATCCGCTGCTGCTGGCCGCCAATGGCCTGAAACCCCTGCCCTTCTTCGCCAAGGCGTGGCCCGCCATCCAGCTTGGCTTCGTCTCGCGATCCTCGGTCGGCACCCTGCCCGTCACCGAGACCGTAACGGAGCGTATGGGCGTGGAAAAGGGCTATGCCGCCTTCGCCATTCCACTGGCCTCCACCACCAAGATGGACGGCTGCGCCTCCATCTATCCGGCGCTTGCAGCGATATTCGTGGCCGGCTTTTACGGCATCCCCCTCCATGCGGCGGACTATGCGCTGATCGTCTTCGTGTCGGTCGTCGGATCGGCGGCGACGGCAGGCCTGACGGGCGCCATAGTCATGTTGACGCTGACGCTTTCCACGCTCGGCCTACCGCTCGAGGGAGCGGGCCTGCTGCTCGCCATCGATCCGATCCTCGACATGGGCCGCACCGCCGTCAATGTCGCGGGCCAGGTGCTGGTCGCTACCATCGTCGCCAAGCGGGAAGAAATCTTGGACGAAGCTGCCTATTATGGCGGGACGGAACTGGCCCCGGCCTGAGCAGCGCCCCCCTCTGAACAACGGTTGACCTGCGGCGCGGAGGGGACCATGGGTCGCCGCATGCATCAGGTTCATATCATCGGCGGCGGGCTTGCGGGCACGGAAGCGGCATGGCAGTTGGCGCAGGCCGGCGTGAAGGTCCGCCTGTCGGAAATGCGCGGCAGCGGCGACATGACGCCCGCGCACCAGACCGAGGGTCTTGCTGAACTGGTCTGTTCCAACAGCTTCCGCTCCGACGATCCGGACAAGAATGCCGTGGGGCTGCTGCATCAGGAAATGCGGCGGCTTGGCTCGCTCATCATGGCGCAGGCGGAACCGGCCAAGGTGCCCGCCGGATCGGCGCTGGCGGTCGATCGCCATATCTTTTCCGATGGCGTCACCCGAACATTGGCCGAACATTCCAATGTCGAGATCGTGCGTGAACGCATCGACGCGCTGCCCACCGAGGGTATGACCATCGTCGCCACCGGACCGCTGACCGCACCCGCGCTCGCCGCCAGCATCGGCCAGGCGGCGGGGATCGATCATCTCGCCTTTTTCGACGCCATTGCGCCGGTCGTGCATTTCGACAGCATAGACATGGACAAATGCTGGATGGCCAATCGCTGGGACAAGATCGGCCCCGGCGGCGGCGAGGGCAAGGATTATATCAACTGCCCCATGAACAAGGAGCAGTATCAGGCCTTCGTCCAGGGACTGCTCGACGGCGAAAAGACCGAGTTCAAGGAGTGGGAAAAGGACACGCCCTATTTCGAAGGCTGCATGCCGATCGAGGTGATGGCGTCACGCGGCCCCGAAACGCTGCGCCATGGGCCGATGAAGCCGATGGGCCTGGACGATCCACGCACCGGCCGCTGGCCCTATGCCGTGGTGCAGCTTCGGCAGGACAATGCGGCGGGCACGCTGTGGAACATGGTCGGCTTCCAGACCAAGCTGAAGCATGGCGCGCAGGCCGAACTGCTCCGGACCATCCCAGGCTTAGAAAAGGCGGAGTTCGCGCGGCTGGGTGGGCTGCATCGCAACACCTTCATCCAGAGCCCCAAGCTGCTCGACGCCACGCTGCGCCTCAAAAGCGCGCCGCACATCCGCTTCGCCGGGCAGGTGACGGGCTGCGAGGGCTATGTCGAGAGCGCGGCCATCGGCCTGCTTGCTGGGCGTTTCGCTGCGGCGGAGATTTTGGGCCGGCCGCTCGCGCCGCTGCCGCCCGAAACGGCGCTGGGCGCGCTGCTGAGCCATGTCATCGGCAATGTCGAGACGGCGGATTATCAGCCGATGAACGTCAATTTCGGCCTGTTCCCGCCACTGGCAGATGTCAAGAAAAAGCAGCGCAAGGAAGCCATGACCGCCCGCGCCCGCGCCGCTTTGGGCCAATGGCTGGGCGAGCTTCAGCCCGCCTGACGCTTAGCATTTGCACTTCGGCGCGGCCGTGCGTTTGGGCGCGGTCGTCGCGAATTCGGCAGGGGTCAGCTTGCCGTCGCCATTGCCGTCGGCCTTGGCGAAACGGTCCGACGTGGTCACGGCCCACTCCTCGAAGGAGAGGAGATTGTCGTTGTTCTTGTCGAGCGCCTTGAACGCCTTCACCCGGCTGCCCATCATCTCGATCCGGGTGATGACGCCATCGCGATTGCGGTCATAGCGGCCGAAACGCTTCTCTTCACGGCTCTGCGGCGAGGCCTCGCCGGGCATTGGCGGCGCATCGCCCGTGGCGTCCGGGTCGCCTTCGGGCAGCGCCTCGACGGCAGGCGGCGGCGGTGATCCGATCAGCGGCTGAGGCACGGCCTCATTGCTTGCGCGCCCCTGCCACCAGAACAGCCCGCCGGCCGTCAACAACAGCGCGGCCATCGCGCCCGCCAGAACTCGCCCCACTTTTAATCCCCCTAACGTCCCGTCAGCGCGACACGCACCAATCTCAGATACAGCGCAGGGGTCAATCCCGCCGGTGCGCAACGGCCCATTTTAATGTCATGGCGCGCGAGATGATAAGCGATGCGCAACGTGCGCCATTCCTTGGGCCAGGCTGGCTTCTCCCGCAACATATGCCCCCGCGCCATTTCGATCGCCCGGCCGGCGATGACCCGATCGTCGATATGACCCGACAAATCCCACAGCGCCCAGGCCGCTCCCGCCTGGACGAGCCACGTCGGAATATCGTCCCGCCCCGCCAAGGCACGAAACAGGCCACTGCCCCGTCCCTCCGCATAAGCGTGGAGATCGATCTCCCCGATCAGGGCTTCCCATCCATCAAGCCATTGAGAAAGCCCACATGGCGACCCCGCGCCCAGCTTCCGCATCGCGTCGATCAGCGGTTCGCCCTGCCCTTTCACGCCGTTGTCGTCGGTTAGCGCGTCATTCCACCACGCTAAACGCATCTGTCCGATCATCGGCTCGCTGGTCGTCGCCACCAACCGCGCGAACCGCGCATCGAGCGCCCAGATGAGCCGATGGCGCGCAACGTCCGGCCCGGCATAGGCGCTCAACAGCGAAGCGAGTGGGGAGAGATCGTCCTGCGCCACAACCATTAGCATATATCCATGGGAATAGTTTTTGCCGAAATTATCAGCTTTTTAACCTCAGTGGACATAGTGATCCTGGCAATTGCCCCTTCATGGGCATGGGGCTGCCCTGCCTGAAATGGGGGTGCGGGGCAAGTAAAGGCAGAGCGGATTATGGGCGATCGGATCAAGCGCGCGCTGTTCATTCAGACGCGGCTTTACCACAATCAGGCGGGCAATACGCTGGCGATCGTGGCTGCGGCGATGATTCCGTTAACAGGCATGGCTGGCGCCGCTGTGGATTTCAGCCGAGCCTATCTCGTAAAGGCACGTATGCAGCAGGCTTGCGATGCTGGCGCGCTGGCTGGACGGCGGTCGATGAGCGGGACCATATTGACGAGTGCCGACAAGCAACAAGCCCTCAACTATTTCAACTTTAACTTCCCTAATCAGTTGATGGGGTCTGCGGTCATGTCCACGACGGACGCCAATGCCGCCAATCGCGTTACGACTGCGCTGGACAACGGCCAGCTTCGGATGGAAGCCACCACGACTGTCCCGACCACCCTGCTGCGGGTCGTCGGGATCACTGAAATGCGCGTAAACGCCGAATGCCTGGCGGAAGAATATTACGTCAATACTGATCTGATGCTTGTTCTCGATACGACCGGCTCGATGAACTGTTATATGTCCAATGCGCTTAGCTGCGCCCAGGAGACAGAAAAACCTGTGAGCGGGACAAATAAGTCCAAAATGCGAGAAATGCGGGATGCGCTAAAGACCCTATATTCCAATTTGCGTCCCGCCCAAGTAGCGCTCGAAGGAAAAAATCTTCGTATGAGGATCGGGTTCCTGCAATTTTCCAGCACGGTGAATGTCGGCAAACTGATCCGCGCCGAAAATACAGCCTATGTTCGTTCATCCTATCAGTATCGAAACAGCAGCGGAACATTGAAAACGGCGACCGACTGGCCGAATTATTCATCGACCTGGCTCGACAATAGCTGGCAAGGATGCATCGAGGAACGCGGCACATCCACTGCACTTACGGCAACCAGCACCACCATACCGGCTGACGCGTGGGATCTCGACATCGCGAAAATCCCTGACAGTGACGCCACCCGCTGGGCACCCTATGACTATGAGGCAATGAGCGGCTCCAGTCGTATCAGCGAAGAATCCATGGGTTCAGTTACGGGTTCTAACTTCTACAAAGCCGCCTGCCCAAAGCCTGCTGTCCACATGAAGGCATGGGCCAGCCAAAGCGAGTTCGACGCGCAGGTCGATACGATCGTAACAGGCGACGGCGCGACCTATCACGACCTCGGCATCATCTGGGGTCTTAGGATGATAGCTAACAACGGCATCTTCGGATATCGCAATCCGGATAAATTCAACAACGTGAAGGTCCGCCGCACCATAGTCTTCATGACCGATGGTGAGATGTCGCCATTCCGAGATGCGTACAGCGCTTATGGCGTAGCTAAATATGCAGGGCGAACAGCGTCGACCGGTACGCTAGATACACCTCTGGAAGCCATTCACACGCAACGCTTCAAGCTGATGTGCGCAAAGGCGAAGTCCGATCCCTATTATGTCGATATATGGGTCATCGGGGTCTTATCCGGCCAAACCATGAATTCGGATATTGCGTCCTGCGCGTCCAACAGCAGCCAGGCCATTTCCGTCAGTAACGCTACCGACCTTGCCAATGCATTCAAGCGGATATCGGACAAGGTGGGCAATTTGAGGCTGGGCGCATGATCTCCGCCTCCCTCAAGCAACTCGCGAAAAATCGCGACGGCGTAACCATTGTGGAATTCGCCGTCGTTGCAGCGCCACTAATCTTCATGATCTTAGGGGCGCTCGATCTTGCATATCAGGCTTATGCAACCGCCGTCGTTCAGGGTACTGCGAACGCAGCCGCTCGAAAGGTGACGCTGGAAAACGCCGCGGCCGCCACCGTCGAAACCTATGTTCGAGGGCGGCTGGCTAGCATTGCGAGCGGTTCCAATGTGCAGATAGGCTCTTCGAATTTTCTGACCTATAACAAGATCGGCAAGCCCGAAAAGCTGACGACCGACGTCAATTCGAACGGCCTTTACGACAAGAGCGGGCCCGACTGCTTCATCGACGATAATCGCAACAATAGTTATGACATCGCCAGCCAGGGCGCATCGGGCATCGGCACAGCCGAAGATGTCGTCCGTTATCAGATCACCGTCACCTACAACCGCCTTTCGCCTATTCCGCAACTCTTGGGCATGGGCAATTTGGTGACGATTTCCCGGACGACTTTCATGCGCAACGAACCCTATGCCGGCATTGTCGATCCCCCCGTGAAATGCGGAGTTTGAGCATGTTTGCCACGCGGCATATCGATAAATTCGAACGCGTACTCCCGATGCCTCTACGCCAGCTTCGCGCAAATCAAAAAGGGCTGGCCCTGATCGAGTTTGCCTATGCGTTGCCGTTTCTCATCCTGCTCACCTTCGGAGGAACGGAGCTTGCGAACATCGCCATTACGCATGCACGGATAAGCGCCATTACCAGCATGGCGGCTGATGGCGTGGCGCGCGTCAGGGATCGAATTGACGAAAACGACATCAACGACGTCATCATTGGCGCAAAATATGCTGCGGATTCACTTGATCTGACATCCCGGGGTCGGATCATCATATCTACCGTGGAAGACAATGCGTCAACCTCGACTCCCCTCACCGACCAGGTGATCACATGGCAACGCTGCAAAGGAATAAAGAGTGTCGCCGCAGCTCAGACCATCGGAACGGAAGGTCAGGTGTTGACCACCGGCATGGGCGCAGCAGGTAGTCAGATTTCAGCAACGCCGGGCAACCCGGTGGTAGTCGTGGAAATTTTCTACGACTATAAGCCGATCATGTCGAACATGTTCTTCGGCCCGATCACCATCCACTACTCATCGGCCTTTTCGGTGCGCGATCGCACAATTCAGAGCCTTCAAAACGCTCAAAACCTATCTGGTACGGCAAAGTCGACCTGCAACTATTATTCGGCCTGACCCTCATGGATAGCCTTTGCAAAAGGGGGGCGGCCCATTTTGCGCCGCCCGCCTCCTTCTTCTTACCTATAACAAACCCTCTTCACCGCCTCGACCACACGCGCGGCGTCGATCAGGGCTGCTTTTTCGAGGTTGGCCGCATAGGGCAGTGGCACATCCTCATTGGTCACGCGCAGCACCGGCGCGTCGAGGTCGTCAAAGCCCTGCTCCATGACCACAGCAGCGATTTCCGATGCGATCGAGCAAACCGGCCAGCCTTCTTCGACTACCACCAGGCGATTGGTCTTCTTGAGGCTCTCCAGAACCGTCGCCGTGTCGAGCGGACGCAGCGTGCGCAAGTCGATGACTTCCGCGTCAATGCCTTCGGCCGCCAGCTTTTCGGCCGCCTCCAGCGCGACGCCGACGCCGATCGAATAGCTGACCAGCGTCACGGCCTTGCCCTCGCGGACGATGCGCGCCTTGCCGATCGGCAGGACATAATCGTCAACCTTGGGCACATCGAAGCTGCGGCCGTAGACCAGTTCGTTCTCAAGGAACACGACCGGATCGTCCGAACGGATCGCGGCTTTCAGCAAGCCCTTGGCGTCGGCCGAGTCATAGGGCGCGATCACGATCAGGCCCGGAACCGCCGCATACCAGGGACCATAGTTTTGGCTATGCTGCGCGGCAACGCGGCTCGCGGCGCCATTGGGACCGCGGAACACGATCGGGCAGCGCATCTGGCCGCCGGACATATAATTGGTCTTGGCCGCCGAGTTGATGATGTGGTCGATCGCCTGCATCGCGAAGTTGAAGGTCATGAACTCGACGATCGGCTTCAAACCGCCCATCGCCGCGCCCGCACCGATGCCGGCAAAGCCATATTCGGTGATCGGCGTGTCGATGACGCGCTTGTCGCCAAATTCTTCCAGCAGCCCCTGGGTCACCTTGTAGGCGCCCTGATATTCGGCCACCTCTTCGCCCATGACAAAGACGCGCTCGTCACGGCGCATTTCCTCCGCCATGGCATCGCGCAGCGCTTCGCGCACGGTCGTCTTCACATAGTCCGTGCCTTCGGGCAGGGCCGGGTCCTTGACCGTCGCCTTGACCTCGACCGGCTTCTTCGGCTCAGGCGCCGCTTCGACCTTTGCAGGCGCTTCCGCCTTGGCAGCCGGAGCAGGAGCGACCGCCTCACCACCCTCACCCGCCATCGTCGCGATGACGGTGCCGACTTTCACGCCTTCGGTGCCCTCGGCTATCATGATCTGGCCGATCTTGCCTTCGTCGACGGCTTCGAATTCCATCGTCGCCTTGTCGGTCTCGATCTCGGCCAATATGTCGCCCGAGCGGACCTCGTCACCTTCCTTCACCAGCCATTTCGCCAGCGTGCCTTCCTCCATGGTCGGGGAAAGCGCCGGCATCTTGATTTCGATACCCATTAATATTGCTCCACCAGCACGTCTGTATAAAGCTCGTGCAGTTCCGGTTCGGGAGAGGTTTCAGCGAAATCCGCGGCGTCGCTGACGATTTTGCGGATATCCTGATCGATCTTCTTGAACTCGTCTTCGGAAACGCCGACATCGGCCAGATATTTCTTGACGCCCTCGATCGGGTCGGACTTGTCGCGCATCGATTGCACTTCCTCGCGCGACCGGTATTTGGCCGGGTCGGACATGGAATGGCCGCGATAGCGGTAGGTCTTCATTTCGAGCAGGATCGGACCATTGCCGCCCTGCACCCATTTGAGCGCTTCCTCGGTCGCACCGCGCACGGCGAGCACATCCATGCCGTTCACCTGAATGCCCGGAATGCGGAAGCTCTCGCCCCGGCGGTAAAGCTGGTCTTCCGCCGATGAGCGGTTGACGCTGGTGCCCATGGCGTACTGGTTGTTCTCGATCACGAAGATGATCGGCAGCTTCCACAGCTCGGCCATGTTGAAGCTTTCGTAGACCTGGCCCTGGTTGGCCGCGCCGTCACCGAAATAGGCGACGCACACGCCGCCGTCATTGTTATACTTATGCGCAAAGCCCAGACCCGCGCCCAGCGACACCTGCGCGCCGACGATGCCGTGGCCGCCGAAGAATTTATGCTCGACGCTGAACATGTGCATCGAGCCGCCCTTGCCGCGGGAGATTCCCGCTTCACGACCGGTCAGTTCCGCCATGATGACATTGGGATCGATGCCATAGGCCAACATGTGGCCGTGGTCGCGATAGCCGGTGATGACGCTGTCCTTGCCGGGCTTGAGCGCCGACTGGATGCCCACGGCAACCGCTTCCTGACCGATGTAGAGGTGACAGAAGCCACCGATCAGGCCAAGGCCGTAAAGCTGACCCGCCTTTTCCTCGAAACGGCGAATGAGGACCATCTGCCGGTAGAATTCCAGCAGCTCTTCCTTGGTGGCCTTATAATCTTTGGGAGCGTCGGGGCGAGGCCGGTTATGGTCCGCGCCAGCCGGACTGGCTGCCTTTGCGCGTGACGGACGCGGCGTTGTTGGTTTCGCCAAGGCTTTTATCCTTTTGCGTGGGTGAGGATGGAAGGAAGGCCGGTATAGCGGCAGTCCGCCTCTAAATGCAACGCGGCATGGAGCCTCGAAACGCAGCAAAAGCGATCAATCAGCCCCCTGAAGATCAGTTCAGTGGAACGATCACTTCATCATGATGGACGACGCCCAGCTCGCGCCGGATCAGTTCGTCGGAAAGGTCGGGGTCGACGCGCCGGGGATTGAGCAAATCCACCCGGTTCTTAAGCTCTTGCCGATGAGTCTGAATTTGCTTCAACTCAGCCTGCGCATGATGAAGCTGGCGCTTATAATCGCCCCAGGCCAGAACGCCGTTGGAGCCCAGCACCACATAGCCGGCGAAGAAAAGAAGAAGAAGAACCGCAATCGCCGGCCCGAAGGCCGAAAAAAGCAACATGCGGAGTTTCGCGATATGCGCCATGGACCAGTTGAATCACAGGGACGGGCCGGCCGCAAGCAAAATTTATTGCCCTTGCGGCCGACCGTCGAAAAATTGACTTAGCGGAAGATCGAACGGCCCGCGTAAAGGGCAATGTCGCCCAGCTCTTCTTCGATACGGATAAGCTGGTTATACTTGGCAAGCCGGTCGGAGCGGGCAAGCGACCCGGTCTTGATCTGGCCGCAATTGGTGGCGACGGCGAGATCCGCGATGGTCGCGTCCTCGGTTTCGCCCGAACGATGCGACATGACGGCGGTGTAGCGCGCACGGTGGGCCATGTCGACGGCCGCCAGCGTTTCGGTCAGCGAGCCGATCTGGTTCACCTTGACCAGCAGCGAATTGGCGAGCCCCTTACCGATGCCCATTTCCAAGCGCTTGGGGTTGGTCACGAACAGGTCGTCACCGACCAGTTGGACCTTGGCGCCGATCTTGTCGGTCAGCGCCTTCCAGCCTTCGAAATCATCCTCGCTCATGCCGTCCTCGATCGACTTGATCGGATAGTCCGCGCAAAGAGCGGCAAGATAATCGGCCATTTCGACGGGGCTAAGCGACAGGCCTTCGCCCGAAATTTCATATTTGCCGTTCTTGAAGAATTCGGTCGCCGCGCAGTCCAGCGCCAGCACGACATCGTCACCCGGCTTGTAACCGGCCTTCTCGACCGACAGCATGATGAAGTCGAGCGCGTCGCGGGTGGAGGCGATGTTCGGCGCGAAACCGCCCTCATCCCCGACCGAGGTCGCCAGCCCCTTGTCGTGCAGGCCCCTCTTCAACGTATGGAAGATTTCCGAACCGATACGAACCGCGTCAGCGATGCTCTCGGCGCCGACCGGCATGATCATAAATTCCTGGAAGTCGATCGGATTGTCGGCATGCTCGCCGCCGTTGATGATGTTCATCATCGGCACCGGCAGGACATGCGCGTTGACGCCGCCGACATAGCGATAGAGCGGCAGGCCGCGCGCATCGGCGGCGGCCTTGGCCACGGCCAGGCTGACGCCCAGGATCGCGTTGGCGCCCAGGTTCGACTTGTTCTCCGTGCCGTCGAGCGCGATCATCGCAGCGTCGACTTCGGCCTGGTCCTCGGCATCCAGGCCGATGATCTGCTCGGCAATCTGGTCGTTGACGGCAGCGACAGCCGTCAGGACGCCCTTGCCGAGATATTTGCTCTTGTCACCGTCGCGCTTCTCGACCGCTTCATAGGCGCCGGTGGAAGCGCCCGACGGCACGGCGGCGCGTCCGAAGCTGCCATCTTCCAGCATCACGTCGACTTCGACGGTCGGATTGCCGCGGCTGTCCAGAATCTGGCGGGCGTGAATATCGAGAATGGCGGTCATGGATCGCTCCTTGGAGTGGCGCTGGGTCGCTTTTCGCGCCTCGCTTAGCTACCACCTTCCCGATTGGCAATGCGGGGGGCTTGCAAGGACTCGAAAAATGCCGATGCTCAAAATAGTAACGGCAACGGAACTGTGGGCGGTGGCGAAGCATTAGAAGCAAAGCCGCCCACCCCCTTCGCAATTTGACCCCACTTCGCAATTCGACCGTATTTCAAAGGGAGACATAGGACGATGGCCGACACCCCGGAAACCCCGCCCGTCAAGCGCGCCAGAAAAGCCAGCCCGGCCAAGACCGCCAAGGCCAAGCCGGCCAAGGCCGCCTCCTCCGGTACGCTTGTGAAGGCCGCGCCCGTCAAGACCGCCGCCACCCGCAAGGCAGCCGCTCCCAAGACTGCTGGCAATGGCGCCGCCGCGCATGGCTGGACCGCGCAGATCGCACCGATCAAGGCGCAAGCCGAAAAGGCGGCGAAGGCAGCCGCCGACAAGATCAACGCCGTCGACTGGAAAGCGCATATCGACCCGATCAAGGATCAGGCCTCCAAGACCGCCAAGTCGGCGGCCGGCGTCGCCAAGGACAAGACCGGATCGGCCATGCAGAGCTTGGCCAAGCTGATTTCCGATACGGCCGGCACGGTCGATGCCAAGCTTGGCCCTCAATATGGCGATTATGCCCGCCAGGCGGCAGAATCGGTAGCCGGTGCTGCAAAGACGCTGGATAGCAAGGATGTCGATCAGTTGATGACCGAAGCGCGCGATTTCGTGCGAAAAAGCCCTGCCGTGGCGATCGGCGCGGCTGCGGTGGTCGGCTTCGTGCTGATGCGGCTTGCCAAGGGTTCCGACGAAGACGCCTGAGCACGTCCTACGCAAGTGACGGACGATAAGGCCCCGGCGCCGGGGCGGAGGAAGTTTTGACGCAAGAGCCCCTGCAGACCGAGGCACAGGACGAGTCCGTCCGGGATGTTTTCACGCGTCTATACGCCGACGGGCGCGCCTATGCGGAAGCGGAAGTCGAACGGCAGAAACTGCGCGCAGGCATTGTCGGCGCGGGGTTGCGCAACGCAGTGATTTTCGCGGCGGTGGGCATCATGCTCATCTTTGCCGCGATCGTCGCCTGCCTTGTGGGCTTCATCCTGGCGCTAGCGCCCCATCTGGGAACGGGCTGGGCGACCTGCGCCGTGTTCGGCGGTGCCCTGATCGTCGCATTGCTGTTGTTGCTGATCGCCAAGGGCCGGATCGACCGGATGAAGAAGGCGGTGAAGTCATGAAACGGGAAGAAGCCTATCGCGACGCGGTGGCGCGGGCGGATGCCCGCAGGACTGCCTTCATGTCCAGCGCCCTTGCCGCCAAGGCGCGCATCACGCCTGCGCGGCTGAAGCAGGACGCGAAGGGCAAGGCGACTGAAACCCTTCTGGACGGCACCGCCTACGCCGCCGCGAAGGTCCGGCAACGGCCGGCCGCAACGGCGGCAGCGATCGGCGCATTGGCGCTGTATTTGCTGCGCCGTCCGCTTGGGACCCTTTTCCAGCGGATATACGTTCGGATAAGGAACCGCACAGAAGAGACTCCGGAGACTGATGATGGCTGATATCCGCGCTCAAATCACCCGCGCCCGCGAGGCAGCGAACGACATCGCTGAAACCGCATCAGGCAAGTTCCGCGATACGGCAGACCGGGCCATGGAAGGCGCCGGTGGCCTGATCCAGACGAGCCGCGAGCGGGCCGGCGATGCGCGCGACAAGGCCAACGCCGCCTATGCCGATGCGCGGGAACGCTCCCAGCGCGTTGCGGCGCGCGCCAATGAGATCGTTCAGGAACATCCCATAGCAGCCGTAGCCGGAGCCGTGGCGGCGGGCGCGGTCATCGCATGGATGTTCCCCAAGAGCCGCGCTGCGATGAAAGCTTTGCCCGGTATTGCCTCAAGCGCGAGCGCAAAAATGCTGGAGACCGCGCTCGCTGCCAAGGCAGTGGCGGCGGAAAGCGCGGAAAGCCTGAAATCAAGCACGGGCGACGCGCTGAACAATGCCGCCGAGGGAACGAAAGAGGCAGTCATTTCGGCTCGGGATGCGGTGGCTTCCGCCGGTCTGGGAGGGAAGACCTCTCGCCTCGCGGACGATGTGATCGCGCTGGTCGCGGCCAAGGTCGAGGCGATCAGCGACGCATTGAAAGCGCGGTTGCCAAAAGCTTAATCGCTTCATCGCCAAAAGCATGCTGATCTGGCCGCCTGCCCCCTTGGACGGGTGCGGGCGGCCTGCTAGGGTATATGTTCACCGTATAGGAGAACATAAGATACCATGAGCAAGCTGCACCTTGTGATGGGTGGTCGCGTCAAAAATCCCCAGACGCTCGAATTCGAAGATTTGAACTCCATCGAGCTGGTCGGGGTTTATCCCGATTATGCCACGGCGGAAAATGCCTGGCGCGGCGCGGCGCAACGGACGGTCGACGACGCGGAGATGCGCTATGTGATCGTGCATCTGCACCGTCTGCTGGAACCGGAACTGCCGACCGGATAAGGACGTTGATCGTTCAGGACAGGGGCTGAGGACGCTTGCGGAAACGCCAGCGGAGCAGCGGGCGCGTCAGCACCAGCCCCACCAGGAAGCCGCCAATATGCGCGGCAATGGCGATCTGGCCCAGATCGCCAAATCCTCCAGCCAGGCCAATCATCAACTGGATCGCGATCCAGCTTGCCGCCAGCCAGAGCGCGCGCACCAGGTTGGCCGAAAACGGACCGATCCGCCGGACATTCTGCTGGCTGTAAAGCAGCGCATAAGTCGCGATGATCGCGGAAATCGCGCCGCTCGCTCCCACCATCGGATTGGTCGAGTGCGGGTCTACCGCCCATTGCAGCGCTGTCGCCCCATAAGCACCCGCCACGTACAGAGCCAGCGTGGCGCCCTTGTCCAGCACATGTTCCACCTGCCGTCCGCAAAAGACGAACATGAACAGGTTGAAGGCGATGTGCAGCCAGTTTGCGTGAACCAGCGTGCAACTGAGCGGCGTCAGCCAGACCGGCACCGCTGTCATTCCGGCGAGCAGAGCGCCATCCTCCACCCGTGCAGGGATGAAGCCCGCGATGATCGCGGCATTGTCGACCTGCCCGGTCAGATAGATCAACAGGAACGCGACGAAGGTGATCGCAGCGATCCCGTTGGTCATGCGGCCAGCAGGCAGCTTCATGGATTTCAGATGAAATCGATCTTGTCGACCAGGTAGAATTTGTCGCCCGACGGGACCGACACTTCGACCTCTTCACCGATCTGACGGCCGATCAGCGCACGGCCGATCGGGCTGTTATAGCTGATCATACCGACCTTGGCATCCGCCTCGGCCTGCCCCACGATCTGATATTTCACCGGCTTTTCATCTTCATCGAGCAAGGTGACGGTCGCGCCGAACACGATCTTGTCACCCGAAAGCGTGGTGGGATCGATGATCTGGGCACGCGACAGCTTGTCTTCCAGGTCAGCGATCGTCGCTTCGACCTGGCCCTGCCGTTCCTTTGCCGCATGATATTCGGCGTTTTCGGAGAGGTCTCCATGTGCGCGCGCTTCTTCGATGGCGTCCACGATCAGGGGCCGTTCGGCCTTCAACTCGCGGAGCTGCGTATTGAGCTTGTCATAGCCCATTTGCAGCATCGGCATCTTCTCGACGGTCGCCATTATTGCAAATCCTTCGTCAAAACTTCCCTTTGGCGGCCCCCACCATGGAGCCACCCGCAGCGTGCTTCCTTATGCAGGGGATCAGGCTTGCGACAGGGGATAATAGGACTGGAGCGATCGCACTTCAAGGGCATGGCCCCGAAGAGCCTCGATCGCGTTCGCCGCCGCGACGCTGGCCGCCGCCGTGGTGAAGCTGGAGACCTTGGCGCGCAACGCGCTGGTACGGATCGCCTTGCTGTCCTTGAGCGACTGCCAGCCCTCGGTCGTGTTGAAGATCAGGTCGACGTCGCCGTCGGTGATCTTGTCGACGATGTGCGGACGGCCTTCCGCCACCTTGTTCACCAATTGTACGGCGACGCCCTGCTCTTCCAGATAGCGGGCGGTGCCGCCGGTCGCGATGATGGTGAAGCCAAGCGCCGCCATCTTCTGGACGGCGGGCAGGATCACCGGCTTGTCGCTGTCCTTGACCGACACGAACACCGTGCCGCTCTTGGGCAGAACGGTGCCCGCGCCGAGCTGCGCCTTGGCGAAGGCCGTCGCGAAATCGCTGTCGATGCCCATGACTTCGCCGGTGCTCTTCATTTCCGGCGACAATACGGGGTCGACACCGGCAAAGCGCGCGAAGGGGAATACCGCCTCCTTGACCGCGATATGCGAAATCGCGTTGCGGTCGATCTTCGGCAGATCCTTGAGCTTCTCGCCAGCCATGACCCGCGAGGCGATCTTGGCGATGGGCGTGCCGATCGCCTTGGCGACGAAGGGCACGGTGCGGCTGGCGCGCGGGTTGACCTCGATCAGATAGACCACACCGTCCTTGACCGCGAACTGGATGTTCATGAGGCCGCGCACCGACAGGGCATGAGCCAGCACTTCGGTCTGGCGCTCGATTTCCGCGATCACCTCGTCTGACAGGCTATAGGGCGGCAGCGAGCAGGCGCTGTCGCCCGAATGGACGCCCGCCTCTTCAATATGCTGGAGCACGCCGGCGACCACGACATCTTCGCCGTCGCACAGGGCATCCACGTCGACCTCGACCGCATCGCGCAGATATTGGTCGATCAACACCGGCGAGTCGCCCGACACCTGAACGGCGGTGGCGATATATTCCTCAAGCTGGGCCTGGCCGTCGACGATCTCCATGGCGCGGCCGCCAAGGACGTAGGACGGGCGCATCAGCACCGGATAACCGATGCGGTTGGCGACCGCGATCGCCTCCTCGCGGCTGCGGGCGATGCCGTTGGCGGGTTGCTTGAGCTTGAGCTTGTCGATCAGCGCGGCGAACCGTTCGCGGTCTTCGGCAAGATCGATGGCGTCTGGCGAGGTGCCCAGGATCGGGATTCCCGCATCCTCCAGCGCCTGCGCCAGCTTGAGCGGCGTCTGGCCGCCGAACTGGACGATGACCCCGGCCAGCGTGCCATTCGACATTTCGACGTTCAGGATTTCAAGGACGTCTTCGGCGGTCAGCGGCTCGAAATAGAGGCGGTCGGACGTGTCATAGTCGGTCGACACCGTTTCCGGGTTGCAGTTGATCATGATCGTCTCATAGCCGACTTCGCTGAGCGCGAAGCAGGCGTGGACGCAGCAATAGTCGAACTCGATGCCCTGCCCGATGCGGTTGGGACCGCCGCCAAGGATCACGACCTTCTTGCGGTCGCTGGGCTGCGCCTCATTCTCGGCCTGCCCGAAGATCGGGGCTTCGTAGGTCGAGTACATGTAAGGCGTCTTCGCCTCGAACTCGGCGGCGCAGGTATCGATGCGCTTGAAGACCGGACGCACGCCGAGCTTGTGGCGCAGGCTCCGCACTTCGTCCTCGGTGACGCCGCCGGTCATGGCCTTGACCGCTTCGTGGATCAGGCCCGAACCACGGGCAATGCCGCGCTCCATGCCGCGCAGATTGGCGGACTTGAGCGCAAGGTAAGCAAGGCGCTTGTCGGAGAAGCCCATGGCCTTGAGGCGACGCATGCCATCCGCATCCTGCGGCAGGCCGTTGCTGAGGATTTCCGCTTCGGCGTCGACGATTTCCTTGATCCGCTCCAGGAACCAGGGGTCGAACTTGGCGATATTGTGGATTTCCGCGACGCTCAGCCCTTCGCGCAGAGCCTGCGCGGCGACCAGCAGGCGATCCGGGGTCGGCTGGGCGAGCGCGGCGACGATGTCATCCTTGGGCGCACCGACCAGATGCTCCACCTCATTGAAGCCGCACAGGCCGGTTTCCAGACCGCGCAGCGCCTTCTGCATCGATTCATGGATGTTGCGACCGATGGCCATCACCTCACCCACCGACTTCATCGCGGTGCCGAGCAGCGGCTCGCTCCCCTTGAACTTCTCAAAGGCGAAGCGCGGAATCTTGGTCACGACATAGTCGATGGTCGGCTCGAAGCTGGCGGGCGTCGCGCCGGTAATGTCATTCTCGATCTCGTCCAGCGTGTAGCCGACGGCCAGCTTCGCCGCGACCTTGGCGATCGGGAAGCCGGTCGCCTTCGACGCCAGCGCCGAGGAACGGGAGACGCGCGGGTTCATCTCGATGACGATCAGGCGGCCATCCTTCGGATTGACTGCGAACTGTACGTTGGAACCACCTGTTTCCACGCCGATTTCACGCAACACCGCGATGCTCGCGTTGCGCATGATCTGATATTCCTTGTCGGTCAGCGTCAGCGCGGGCGCGACCGTGATGGAGTCGCCGGTATGGACGCCCATCGGGTCGACATTCTCGATCGAGCAGATGATGATGGCATTGTCGTTGCGGTCCCGCACGACCTCCATCTCATATTCTTTCCAGCCCAGCAGCGATTCTTCGATCAGCACTTCGGTGGTGGGCGAAGCATCCAGCCCCTCCATCACGATCCGCTTGAACTCTTCCCTGTTGTAGGCGACGCCGCCGCCGGTGCCGCCGAGCGTGAAGCTGGGGCGGATGATCGAGGGAAGGCCGGTGAACTCCAGCGCCTCCAGCGCCTCCTCCATGCTGTGCGCGATGCGTGAGCGGGCAGATTCCAAGCCGATCTTGTCCATCGCGTCGCGGAACTTCAGACGATCCTCGGCCTTGTCGATGGCTTCGGCGTCGGCGCCGATCATCTTGACGCCGAACTTCTCCAGCGTGCCGTCGTTGAACAACGCCAGCGCCGTGTTGAGCGCCGTCTGGCCGCCCATAGTCGGCAGCACCGCGTCCGGGCGCTCCTTCTCGATGATCTTCGCCACGATTTCGGGCGTGATCGGCTCGACATAGGTCGCGTCGGCAAATTCCGGGTCGGTCATGATAGTGGCCGGGTTGGAATTCACCAGGATGATGCGATAGCCCTCTTCCTTGAGCGCCTTCACCGCCTGCGTACCCGAATAGTCGAACTCGCAAGCCTGGCCGATGATGATCGGGCCGGCGCCGATGATGAGGATGGAGGAGATGTCGGTTCTTTTGGGCATTATTGCTCTTGTCCCGGTTGCTCGATCGAAGCGAAAGTAAGATGGCCGTCCTCGGATTTCTTAACCCAGCATTTTTCGCCCAATTTTTGAAGCGATCCGCTCGGTTTCAGTGCGAGGTCTGATTTGATTGCGTTCAAGGCCTGCTCAGTCACTTTGCAATGCTCAGCTATCTCGGCGCTTGTCGGATTGTCCGAACATGCCATCAACAACATGAGCGACAACAAAGCTTTTACCATGCGTCCTCTCCGAACCGTTGGGACAGATAAAAGCAGTCCTACGGCCCAAGGGGGTGTTCGAGTTGATATTTTAACTTGATTCATTGCGGTCAATGCACCGCCCCCGTCCGGGCCTCGCAACCCCAGCCGTCATATTCGACGCCGCAGAGGATTTCGATCTGGAGACACTTCTTCGTCAGTGCGCGGATGGAGGCTTCATCGACCGCCTGCTCGGTTTCGAGGAACAGGTAGAGATCGCCCTCCTCATCCTCTTCGCGGTCGAGTTCGACAAAGCCGAACTGGCTGGCGATCGTCAGCACGCGCTCGAAATCCTTTTCGCTCCCGCGGAAGCTGACATCGACGGGCCGCGGAATGCGCGGCTTGTCGCCATTCTCGGCCAGATTGGCGAGAACGGCCTTGTCCGCCTCCCACTCCGCTTCGAGCCGGGCGGGATCAACCGGAGGCAGGTTGAGGCTCACTTCAGCCCCTCGACGAAGCGCTGGAACAGATAGAAGCTGTCCTGCGGGCCGGGCGAGGCTTCGGGGTGATACTGGACCGAAAAGGCTTTTTTATCCGTCAGTTCGATGCCGCAGTTGCTACCGTCGAAGAGCGACACATGGGTCGGCTTCACATTGGCGGGCAGCGTGTCGGCATCGACCGCGAAGCCGTGGTTCATAGAGGTGATCTCGACCAGACCGTCGGACAGGCGCTTGACCGGATGGTTGGCGCCGCGATGGCCCTGATGCATCTTGATCGTCCTGGCGCCAGCGGCAATCGCCAGCATCTGGTGGCCAAGGCAGATGCCGAAGATCGGCTTTTCCGCGTCCAGCAGCTTGCGGATCACCGGCACGGCATATGCGCCGGTCGCGGCCGGATCGCCGGGGCCGTTGGAGAGGAACACGCCGTCGGGCTGCTGCTCCATCACCTGCTCGTAGCTGGCGGTGGCGGGCAGCACGGTGACGCGGGCGCCCGCCTTCACCAGATTGCGGAAGATATTGTTCTTCGCGCCATAATCGAGGGCGACGACATGGGGGCGCTCTTCACCCGCTTCATCGAGACCGTAGCCGAAGCCCAGCTTCCAGACGCCGTCTTTCCAGAGGCGGCTTTCCTTGCCCGACACTTCGATGGCGAGGTCCATGCCTTCGAGGCCCGGCCACGACGCAGCCTTGGCGGCGAGGGCTTCGAGGTCGAACCGGCCTTCGGGATCATGGGCGATCACGACATTGGGCGCGCCCTTCACACGGATCATGCGGGTCAGCGCGCGGGTATCGACCCCGGCAAGGCCAATGCGGCCCTTTTCCTTCATCCACTGGTCGAAGGGTTCGACATTGCGGAAATTGCTCGGCTCGGTCACATCCTGACGCACCACGCAGCCCAGCGCGTGGGGGGCGTCCGCCTCCACGTCATCCAGATTCGTGCCGACATTGCCGATGTGCGGGAAGGTGAAGGTGACGATCTGGCCCGCATAGCTGGGGTCGGTCATCACTTCCTGATAGCCGGTCATCGCCGTGTTGAAGCAAAGCTCGCCCACCGCATCGCCGGTCGCACCGAAACCGCGGCCGAACACCACGGAGCCATCGGCAAAAACCAATACCCCTGTCGCTCCTTTGGGCACAATGAGGGTCTTGGCGTCAGCCATGGTCATATCGTCCTTTTATGCTTTTGCTAAGAACCCGTCTCAAGCGGGTTAAACGGCCGGTCACCTATGCGCGTGAGGCCGTCGGGTCAACTCCTGTTAAAAATCTCTTTTGGCGTTATATCTGATCCTTTCCCAACGAACAGGACTCATTCGCATGATTCGCGACGCTGTTAAGAGTGCCCAGGTCACTGCCATGAAAGCCGGGGAGAAGGATCGGCTGGCCGCCGTGCGCCTGATCCTCGCGAAGCTGAAGGACCGGGATATCGAGCTGCGTACCGCTTCGAATGTGCCGGATGACGATGTGGTCGTGGTCGAAGTGCTGCAGAAGATGGCCAAGCAGCGGCGCGAATCCATCGAGATGTTCAAGAATGGCGGGCGCGATGAGCTGGCCGCGAAGGAACAGGCCGAACTTGACGTGATCGAAAGCTTCCTGCCGCAGCAGCTCAGCGAGGATGAGACCAGGGCCGCGATCGAAGGGATAAAGGCTGAAGTGGGCGCGGCGAGCGTCAAGGATATGGGCAAGGTAATGGCTGTGCTGAAGGAACGGCATGGGTCGGTGATCGACATGAGCAAGGCCAGCGGGCTGGTGAAGGCGGCTCTGACCTGATCTGCGGAGCGGACGGCATTCTTCCTTGCCCCGCCTCCGTTCAGGCCAGCCTCCGTTCAGGGAAGCAGGCGCCCGCTCGACATTAGCATGGGTTCCGGCATAATCGGATGATGGCGTTCTGGACCTACATGCTGCGATGCTCGGACGGGCGCTATCATACCGGGCATGCGGGCAATCTGGAGTATCGGATCGGGCAGCTCGAAACGAACGGGTGTGGAAGAAATGGACCCGCGCATGAGGATATGCAGCAAGGATGAGCCTATCCCCCGCCTTTCTCGATGAGTTGCGCGCCCGGACATCGCTCTCCACCCTGATCGGGCGGACGGTGAAGGTGCAGAAGGCGGGCCGCGAGTATAAGGCCTGCTGCCCCTTCCATAATGAGAAGACGCCCAGCTTCACCATCAACGACGAGAAGGGCTTTTATCATTGCTTCGGCTGCGGTGCGCATGGGGATGCGATCCGCTGGATGACCGATCAGCGCGGCCTGCCCTTCATGGAGGCCGTGAAGGAACTGGCGCAGACGGCGGGGATGGAGGTCCCTGCCCCCGATCCTCGCGCGGCAAAGCGAGCGGAGCAGGCCAAGGGGCTGCACGACGTCATGGCGGCGGCGCAAAGCTTTTTCGAGGAGCAGCTAGGCGGGATCGAGGGCGCGGAGGCGCGGGCCTATCTCCAGAAGCGGGGGATGAGCGCGACGATCGTCAAAAGTTTTGGCTTCGGCTTTTCGCCTGACGGACGCGGGCGGCTCAAGGCCGCGCTCAAGGATTTTGGCGAACCTTTGCTGATCGAAGCCGGGTTGCTGATCGATCCTGATGGAGCCGAGCCGGACGACGGCAAAATCAAAAAGCGCGACAGCTATGATCGCTTCCGGGGTCGGCTGATGCTGCCGATCCGGGACATTAGGGGCCGCGTCATTGCCTTTGGCGGGCGCATCCTTGGCGCGGGCGAACCCAAATATCTGAACTCGCCCGACACCCCGCTCTTCGACAAGGGGCGGACGCTATACAATATCGACCGCGCCTCACCGGCCAGTCGCCAGACGGGACGGATCATCGTCGTCGAAGGCTATATGGACGTGATCGCGCTGGCGCAGGCGGGTTTTGGCGAGGCGGTGGCCCCAATGGGGACAGCGCTGACCGAGCATCAGATCGAGCGGCTGTGGAAAATGGCCGACGTGCCGATCCTTTGTTTCGACGGCGATTCGGCGGGGCAGAAGGCGGCGATCCGGGCAGCGACGCGTGCCCTGCCCATGCTGCAACCGGGGATGAGCCTGGCCTTCGCGACCTTGCCGGGCGGACAGGACCCCGACGACCTGATCCGTGCCGAGGGATCTGCGGCCATGGAGGCCGTGCTGAGCGCGGCCGAGCCGTTGGTCGAACGTCTGTGGAAATATGAGAAAGCGGCGGCCCCACTCGACACGCCGGAACAGAAGGCCGCGCTCAAGCAGCGGCTCTCCGCCATCACCGACGCCATCGCGCATCCCGATGTGCGGGCGCATTATATTCATGCCTTTCGCGAGCGTTACGATGCGTTGTTCTTTGCGCGGGCGCCTTTTCAACCCCGGCATCAACGTGGTGGTGGCGCGCGCTCCGGCTGGCAACGGGATCGGCGGGGCAATTGGAAGCCACCTCTTCCACCCGCCGGAAACGAGGCTCGGGCGATCGGCGCAAGCGGCATGGAACAAAGGCTTTTGCGCGCCGTTCTCGCCAGTCTGCTGCGGCATCCGGAGCAGATCGCGCTGCATCGGGAAATGCTTTCAGGCTTGCGAATCGCTGACGCTGCCCTGGCGGAATTGCTGAACGTGATGATCGCGGCCTCATTCGGCAAAGAAACAGTTGAAACCGGTGGCCTCCTTACCATATTGGGGCAAGGTGAAGTGTATAATATGGCGAAGGGGATGCTTCGGGCCGACACGTTCACATTCACCCCCCACAGAAGCAAGACCGACTCGGATCGCGTGCAGCGCGATCTGGATGAGGTCATTGGGGAAATTGCGTTAGGGCCGGAGCTCGAATTGAATTTGGCTGAAGCCACCCGGCGGCTGATGGAAGATGTGAACGAAGAGAATCTGACTGCTCAACAGCAGGCTCTGAGCGCTCATCGGAACCATCTGGCTCGCATAGCGGAACTGGCGCAGCCCGAAGATATTGTTTGATTAGATCGCCCCTTTTCGGGTCGACGCAGTTAAGGCGAATAAATGGCGAGCAAGGCGAACAGCAAGGGTGCGGGCGAGGAACAGGATACCGGCGATGCGCCGCTGCTGGATCTGAATGAAGCGTCGGTAAAGAAGCTGATCGCCCGCGCCAAGAAGCGCGGCTACATCACCTATGACGAGCTGAACGACGCCCTGCCGCAGGATCAGATGTCCTCCGAGCAGATCGAGGACATCATGTCCGCGCTCAATGAAATGGGCGTGAACATCGTCGAGAATGAGGAAGCCAGCGAGGATGGCGACGACAGCCGAGACGACAGCGATGACGACAGCAGCGATGACAGCGCCGAAGACGATGGCTCGCCGCGTCCGGTAGCCGAGAAAAAGAAAGAGACCGTCGATCGCACCGATGACCCGGTGCGCATGTATCTGCGCGAAATGGGCGCGGTGGAGCTGCTCAGCCGTGAGGGCGAAATCGCCATCGCCAAGCGGATCGAGGCCGGCCGCGACACCATGATCCTGGGGCTATGCGAAAGCCCGACGACGTTCAACGCGATCATCGAATGGTCGACCGCGCTCAACAATGGCGAGATGCAGTTGCGCGAGATACTCGATCTCGACGCGATGCTGTCCAAGGATCCGGCTCCGGAAAATCTGGAGGAAGGCGCCGAGGACGATGATGGCGAAATCAGCGAGAAGACCGCTGGCCCCAGCTTCAAGGAAGAGGAAGAGCCGGAAGAAGAATCCGCCGACGCCGATGAGGATGAGGACGGCCTGACCGAACGCCGCACGCGCCGGGTGGAAGAGGAAGAAGAGGAGGACAACACCCTCTCCCTCGCCCAGATGGAAGAGACTCTGAAGCCCATGGCTCTGGAGAAGTTCGCGACCATCACCGAGATTTTCCGCGCCTTCTCCAACGCGCAGGAAACGCGCATGATTGCCATGGCGATCGGCGAAACGCTGAGCCAGAAGGAAGAGGACGATTATCAGGAACTGCGCGAGCAACTAACCGCCGAGGTCGAGAGCGTCCAGTTCCACCAGCAGAAGATCGAATATCTGGTCGACCAGCTCTATGCCTATAACCGCCGCCTGACCGCGCTGGGCGGGCAGATGCTGCGCCTGGCCGAGCGCCACAAGGTCAGCCGCAAGGACTTCCTCGACCGCTATGTGAACCATGAGCTGGATGACGGCTGGATGGACAGGGTGTCGGGGCTCGACAAGAAATGGGCCGCCTTTGCCGCCGCCGAGGGCCGCGCGGTGGAGCGTATCCGCACCGAGGTCAGCGAGATCGCGCAGGCGACCGGCATGTCCTTGAGCGAATTCCGCCGCATCGTGAACATGGTGCAGAAGGGCGAGCGCGAGGCGCGCATCGCGAAGAAGGAAATGGTCGAGGCGAACCTGCGTCTCGTGATTTCCATCGCTAAAAAATATACGAACCGTGGCCTGCAATTCCTTGATCTTATTCAGGAAGGCAATATCGGCCTGATGAAAGCGGTCGATAAGTTCGAATATCGCCGCGGCTACAAATTCAGCACCTACGCGACCTGGTGGATCAGACAGGCGATCACCCGCTCGATCGCGGATCAGGCGCGGACCATCCGTATCCCGGTCCATATGATCGAGACAATCAACAAGCTGGTTCGCACCAGCCGCCAGTTCCTGCACGAGCAGGGCCGCGAGCCGACTCCGGAGGAAATGGCCGAGCGCCTGTCCATGCCGCTGGAGAAGGTGCGCAAGGTGATGAAGATCGCCAAGGAGCCGATCTCCCTCGAAACCCCGATCGGTGACGAGGAAGATTCGCATCTGGGCGATTTCATCGAGGACAAGAATGCCATCATCCCGGTCGATGCCGCGATTCAGGCGAATCTCAAGGAAACCGTCACCCGCGTGCTCGCCTCGCTGACGCCGCGTGAGGAACGCGTGCTGCGCATGCGTTTCGGCATCGGCATGAACACCGACCATACGCTGGAGGAAGTCGGCCAGCAGTTCAGCGTGACCCGTGAACGCATCCGCCAGATCGAGGCGAAGGCACTGCGCAAGCTCAAGCATCCCAGCCGCAGCCGCAAGATGCGCAGCTTCCTCGACCAATAGAGGCGCTTTGACAGGCGAAGGCGCCTCGGCAGGCCGGGGCTTCTACGGGTAAGGGCGCCTCGGCAGGCCGAGGCTTCTACGGGTAAGGGCGCCTCGGCAGGCCGAGGCTAAGGCGCGGTAAAATGATCAAAAAGGGCGGTTTTCGGGCCGCCCTTTTTTCTTGGCGTAAACTCCTCTTTTACCTCGTCTCTCTAGGGTCGTTCCGATGATGCCTCGCCAGCACCGGGGCCCAGGGGAAGATGATGAGCGAAGCAGCACCGCGCTATCAATTTGGCAATGTATCGCAGATTTTGGAGGCCGTCGTGGCCGCCGATGGCACCGCCGGCCACGGCTATGCCAGCGGCGCCCGCGCAAGCTTCGGGCCGAATGCGACGCTCTCACTGCCCGATCTGGCGGACGGAGCCTATTATCTTTGCCTGCTCCATGGCCGGCATCCAGGCGTCATCGACCATGCCGCCACGCGATCGGCCGACAATGCTGCGCGCGGCTGGCTGATCCAGGCGGCGGATGCCTTTGCGCGGGAACGAGCCTATCTGACGCAGGTGACGGTCGCGGTCGGCCCCGCCCCCAGCACCGCAGGACAGAGCGATTGCGAAACGGTCGTCAGCCAGCAGCGCCACGCGCTCGACATGCTGGCACAATCGGACCGTCGCGGCTGCGCCATGGGCGCGGCGATCGCGCTGGTTCTCGATTGGCGGGCCGTGCGCCACATTCTGGATATCGCCGCGATCCGCGTCGGACTGGAACCCCATGTCTGCGACCTGCCGGACCGCGCAGCGACGCTGGAGGTTGCCCGGGAAATCGGCGGGGATGATGCGATCGATCGCGCCATCCTGTTCGGCGCGCGCCAATTGCTCAACCAGCATCGCGGGCTTTGGGATGTGCTTCAAGCCCGCGCAAAGATCCGCACCGGCAAAGACCAAGTCTTGAATCGCGCATAAAGGCTTTGCGCTCCATCCCTGCTTTGCCATAGTTGGGCCAGTGCAGGCAGGATGAGTGAACAAGAATATGCGGTTTGAAGGCACGCAGGATTATGTCGCCACCGATGATCTGAAGGTGGCCGTCAACGCTGCGGTGTTGCTTCGCCGCCCCTTATTAGTGAAGGGTGAACCGGGCACCGGCAAGACCGTGCTGGCACAGGAAATCGCCACGGCGCTCAATGCCCCGCTGATCGAATGGAACGTGAAGTCGACGACCAAGGCGCATCAGGGACTGTATGAATATGATGCCGTGGCCCGGTTGCGCGACGGCCAGCTTGGCGATCCACGCGTCCATGAGATCGGCAATTATATCCGCAAGGGCAAGCTGTGGGAGGCCTTCACTTCCCCGACCTTGCCGGTGCTGCTGATCGACGAGATCGACAAGGCTGATATCGAATTTCCCAACGATCTGTTGCAGGAACTCGATCGCATGGCCTTCCATGTCTATGAGACGGGCGAGACGGTGGCGGCGCAGGAACGGCCGGTCGTCGTCATCACCTCCAATAACGAGAAGGAACTGCCGGACGCCTTCCTGCGCCGCTGTTTCTTCCACTATATCAAATTCCCCGACCGGGAGACGATGCAGGCAATCATCGACGTGCATTTCCCCGGCATCCAGAAAATCCTGGTCAACCGCGCGCTGGAGATTTTCTACGAAATCCGGGAGGTTCCGGGCCTCAAGAAAAAACCCTCGACCAGCGAACTGCTCGACTGGCTGAAGCTGATCCTGGCCGAGGACATGCCGCTCGACGTGTTGCAGGATCGTGATCCCACCAAGGCGATCCCGCCGCTCCATGGTGCGTTGCTCAAGAACGAGCAGGACGTCATGATGTTCGAACGGCTCGCCTTCATGGCGCGCAGACAGGGGCGCTGAGACCATGGCGCATGGTGCGGGTTGCCTGTGCGGACAGGTCCGGATCAGCATCGACGCGGAACCCATGGCGGCGCGCATGTGCTGGTGCCGGCTCTGCCAATATCTGGGCGGCGGGTCGGGGACGGTGAATGTCTGCTTCCCCTCCGACAAAGTGGCGACCACGGGTGAGGTGCGCTGGCATCACGCCGTCGCGGACAGCGGCAATGCGATGCGGCGCGGTTTCTGTCCTGCATGCGGCACGCCTCTGTTCAGCCTGGCCGAATCGCGTCCGCACCTGACCTTCATCCGGGCCGGAGCGCTGGACGATCCCGATCTTCTGGCCCCTCAGGCGGTCATCTGGACCGATGCGGCCCCCGCTTGGGCGCATCTGGACCCGGATCTGCCCCATTATCCGGCACAAATTCCGCCGGTCGCCTAAAAGCCCGCTTGCGCAGGCTCTGCATTTCGGCTCAATCTTCCTCCTGACATTCAAAGCCGCGAAAAGACGGTAAAGAATAAGGGAAGGATGCCAATGCCCAAGCGTGCGTTGTCCTTTTTATCGGCGGTGCTGGCCTTGTCAGCGCCTGCGCTCGTGCGCGCCGCCGAGGAACGGGAAGCCTGGACACCGACTGCCACAACCCTGCGCGCCGATGCCGCCGGAATCAGCATGCCGCAAAGCGTGGCAGGCCTGTCGCTATCCAAGAGCGGGGAGGTTTCCAACGGCGGCAAGGGCATCGACAATTACGCCCAATATCTGTCGGATGATGGCGCGATTCAGGCGACGCTCTATGTTTATCTGCCGAGCTATGCCGACGCCTCCCTCGCCGCCTATATGACGGACAAGGCGGTGATGGAGCGTTTCGGCGCCAGGACGCATCGCACCGCTTATGCAGCCGTGGCTGTGGCGGGCCATGCCGATGGCGCGATCCGCGCCGTTTATGACGATGCGGCGGACGGCGCGCTCACCACAGCGGCGGCTTTCCTGCATGCGGGGCACTGGGTGGTGAAGATGCGCGTTACCGGACCAGCGGAGCGCCGTAAGGAAGTGCTGGCCGGGCTGGATGGCATGCTGGCCGGCCTTCGCTTTGACGACCCGGCCTCCCTCCATGCGACAAAGCCGGCGCGACTGGCTGCCTGCCCGGCCAATGACGGCGGGGACGCGCGCCTCACCACGCAAACGGTAGCTGAGCCAGCCGATATTTCCCTGCCGCGTGAAGGGCGGGAACCGCTCTGCGTGCGGGGCAAGGTCGATACGGCTGACGGCAGCTACGACATTCTTCAGCAGGCGGACGCCGCCAACGGCGCGATCATCGTCCCGGTAGACGATGCAGGCACTGTAGTGGCGTTCGACCCGGCGAAAGCCGGCCAAGGTTATCAACTTTCGATCCATTCGGTGGGTCAAACCGACCTTTACGGCATCTATGACAAGGTGCCGAGCGCTCGTCAGATTGCGCAGATATTGGATGGAAAGGATCCCCAGACCGCCCAGGCCGGAGCAACTGCCGATTATGCCGCCAATGGCGAGATTACGATGCGGACGGCGGACGCGAAGCTGCGCTAGAATTTAAATGAGATAGCCGACTTCATAAAGGCCCCAGCGCCGACCGCCGAACATCAGCGGCACGAACACGCTGCGCAGCGCACGATAGCGTCCTTCGCCCAGATCCTGCCGGTAGGTGAACAGGAAGAAGTCCCCTTCCCCATCCAATGCGCGGCGGGTCTGGCTGTCCATGAATATCTGGCGGTTGCGCGCATGTTCCATGTTCCAGCGCGTCTGGCCGGCCCGCTGCGGCTGGCTGCGCGCACTGATATGGGTGGGCAGATAGCCGTTCATGTCGATCAGGCAGCAGCCGACGATCGCGCTGTCCTGCGCCGTCCGCCGGTCGAGCAAGCGCCGCACGAAGCGGTCAGCAAAGGCGGTGAAGCCATTTTCATATTGCGCCGGTTCGGAACCGGGAAGCGGCCGATAGGCGGTATCGAACAGGCGGGCCATGTCCAATTGCCCCTCGGCCAGCGCCTGTTCGATCAGCGCCTGCATCTCTTCGGCGCCCTCTTCGGCCATGGCGATATAGCGGCTGTTGCGCGTGACATGACCACTGTGCGCGGCGGTGTTGAGCATCGCATTCGCCATCCCCTCCAGACCTTCCAGATGGCTGCGCGCGGTTTCGACGCGGGTGGCGCTTTCCGTCGAGGAACGGCTGAACCGGGCAAGGCCTTGCCGCAGCGCCGCCACATCGCTGTCGGCCTCATCCGTGCAGGTGACGATCGTGTCGGACCGTGCCCCGAACTGCGTCACAAGAGAGGCGATTTCGGCCATGCTGATCCGCAAGGTGTCGATATGGGAACCGACATCGCGACCACGCAGGATATTGGCCTCCACCCCTCCGATCAGTTGGCGCGCGTCACGGTCGAGCTGGCCCAGCTTGTCTCCGACGGACGCGGCGGACTCGCCCGCCTGTCCCGCCAGCCGTCGGATTTCATCCGCCACCACGGCGAACCCCAGGGTCGCCTCCCCACCCCGCGCCGCCTCGATCGCCGCATTGACGCCCAGCAGCCGGGTCTGGCGCGCAATGGCGCCGAGTTGATCGGAAATATCGCCCACCGTTTCGATGACATCCAGAAACTGGCGCAAATGCCCTTCCAGTCCCGTCACATTCTCGATGAGTTCCGTGATCTGCCCCAGCGAACGCCCAATGGTTTCGTGCCCCTGGGCGATGATGGTTCCGGCGCGACGAGCGGTGAGGCTGAGTTCCTGCGCCGCCAGCACGCTTTCATTCTGGCTGACGGCCAGCGTTTCCATGGTCGATTGCAATTCTCCCAGATGCGCGGAATCGGCCTGGATGCGACGCGTAAGCTCCCCCAGGAAGCCCGCCGTTTCGCTGCATTGCAATGCGATGTCGCCCGATCGTTCCCCTAGGTCGGTCAACAAATCCCCGTTTTCCAATGATCGCTGCCCTATTCCGCTCGATATGGATACTGCCTTGTTAACGATGCATTGCAACACTTAACATTCCGACAACGCGGCAGAGCTTGCATCGCTGACCAAGCTGGCAGACAAGAGCGCCGTCATGATGCTCAACTTTCTCGACGCGCTGCGTGCTGCCGGCATCCCCGCTAGCATCAAGGAACATCTGCTGCTGCTGGAGGCGCTGGATCGCGATGTGATCGGGCAGCGGCCGGAGGATTTCTATTATCTCGCCCGCGCCACCTATGTGAAGGATGAGGGGCTGATCGACCGCTTCGATCAGGTGTTCGCCCGCGTGTTCAAGGGCGTGCTGGGCACGGAGGGCGTCGAAGCGGAAATCCCGGAGGAATGGCTGCGCCTGGTCGCGGAGAAATTCCTCAGCCCCGAGGAGATGGAGAAGATCAAGTCGCTGGGAAGCTGGGACGAGATTATGGAAACGCTGAAGAAGCGGCTGGAGGAGCAGAAGGAGCGCCATCAGGGCGGCAACAAGTGGATCGGCACCGGCGGCACATCCCCCTTCGGCCATGGCGGCTATAATCCCGAAGGCGTGCGGATCGGCGGCGAAAGCAAGCACAAGCGCGCCATCAAGGTGTGGGAAAAGCGCGAATTCGCCAATCTGGACAATCAGAAGGAGCTGGGCACCCGCAACATCAAGGTGGCGCTGCGGCGGCTGCGGCGCTTTGCGCGGGAGGGCGCGGCCGACGAGCTGGACCTGGACGAGACGATCCGGGGCACGGCGCGGCAGGGCTGGCTCGACATCCGCATGCGGCCCGAACGGCACAATGCGGTGAAGCTGCTGCTGTTCCTGGATGTCGGCGGGTCGATGGACCCGTTCATCACGCTCTGCGAGGAACTGTTCTCGGCGGCGACCAGCGAATTCAAGAATATGGAGTTCTTCTACTTCCATAACTGCCTCTACGAAGGCGTGTGGAAGGACAATAAGCGGCGCTTTTCGGAACGAACGCCGACCTGGGACATCCTCCACAAATATGGGCATGATTATAAGGTGATCTTCGTCGGGGACGCGGCGATGAGTCCTTATGAGATCAGCCATCCCGGCGGATCGGTCGAACATATGAACGAGGAACCGGGCGCGACATGGTTGAGCCGTGTGCTACACACCTATCCCGCCGCGGTCTGGCTGAACCCCGCGCAGGAGGCGCATTGGGGCTATAGCCAGTCGACGAAGATCATCCGCGAGATCATGAACGGGCGCATGTATCCGCTCACGATCGAGGGGATTGACGACGCGATGCGGGAGCTGACCCGGAAGCGGTAAGCTTTACCGGCTGGCAGCAGGATCAGAATTTCACGCTGACCATGGAGCCCAGGCCATAGTCGGCGGCGCCTTTGCTGAGGCCGCCGGTGCCATAGAGGGTGAAGATCAGCTTTTCCGCGACCGGCGTGCTGAAGGCGCCGAACAGTTCCCGGCTGTCGCGGGCAAGGTCGCTGGTGGATTCACGATAGTCGTAGGAGACGATCAGCGCCGACTTGCCCAGCATCACGCTTGCGCCGCCCGATGCTGTCCAGGCGTTGTGCAGATTGAAGCCCGAAGGGTCGCCGGGCATGCGATAGCCCACATTGGCAAAGGGCGTGACGATGCCGAAGCTTTTGGAGATTTCCGCCGCGACCGTCACATCCGTCTTGCCGGTCCCCAGCGCCTTGGAGCGCGAGGCGGTGGGGAGCTTGACGCGGGCTGAGAGGTCTAGACCGAAACCGAGTTGTTCCTCCGGAATCTGGTAGCCGACGCCCAATGTCAGGTCGCCAAGGCCGCTGCGAGTGGTGCGGGGGGCGTTCGGATCGATGATGACGCCGCCCGATCCGCCGCCGACGATCGCGGACGATCCGTTGATGCGCAGCCATGGCAAGGTCGCGGTGAAGCGGAGCGGGCCGGTGCGATAACGCAGGCTCATCGGCACGACCCATATATGGGTGTCGGAGCCGGTGCCGTAATCGCCGCTGCTATAGTCGACGCCAGTGATCGCGGTGAGACTGCCGCCTGTAGATAAGGCTGTGGACGGCTCTTCGGCCTGCATGGTTTGCGGGCCGCTTTGCGCCGCGATTTGTGCCGGCGCGGGCGCGGCAGCCATGGCCATGCCGGCAGCGACCAGCTTCATGGTCCCCTTCATCGATTTCCCCTCCATATGCCAAGCAGGGCGAGCCTTTGATGGGCCCGCCCTCCACTCTTCATGCTTGGGATGCGATCAACTGCCGCGGGTCGAACGCGCGGTTTCCTTGACCGACGTGGCCGTTTCGCGGGCAGCGCTCGCGTTGGCGCGGGCATCCTGCGCAGCGCTGCGGGTTTCAGCAGCCGAGGAGCGCGCTTCGGTCGACGCGGTACGCGCATCCTGCGCCGCCCTCGTGGCGCTCTGCACATCCTGCAGCGTGCCTTTGACATTGGCGTCCTGCAAGGTGCCTTTCACATTGGCATCTTGCAGCGTTCCCTTCACATTGCTGTCCTGCAGGGTTCCCTTGACGCCGCTATCCTGCGCCTGTGCGCCCGTAGCGGCGGTCAGGACGGCAAGGCCGATGAGGGGAAGGGTAAATCTGGTCACTGCGACTCTCCTATGTTGTGACACCCCCGGGCGCTTCCGGTTCGAAGGCCCGCCCTGTATGTTGCTGATTTCTTTCCGGCGTGGAATCGATCGAAAGAATTAGTTTCGGGAAAATCGAAATGACCATGCGCCGATGAAGCTTTATCGACCGAAATTCATCATGTTTTTCGGCAGGATAGAAGAATGGGCTGATACTGTCCTGAGGTTCGCTCTCTCGGATTATCAGATGATATGTGCAAAATGGGCGACAAAGGGCGTGTGGATTGGCGGGAATGGGTGGAAGGCGGACGCTTCCTGTTTTGTCATTCCCGCGAAGGCGGGAATCCATCTCCTGACCTAACCGCTTGATGCAACGCTGGGAGATGGATCCCCGCCTTCGCGGGGATGACGACCTTCGAAAATGTCCGGAAATGGCCAATTCGAGCCGTCGACAGGCTAAGCCGGTTCGAAGAGCACGCCGCCCGTCATGGGCTGCGGCGCGCCAGTCGTGCCGGGGAAGCTGATCGGCAGGCCTTTCAGATGACGGACGGCCATATAGGCAAAGCCTTGCGCTTCAAGGGCGTCGCCGTCCCAGCCCAGTTCGTCCACAGGGCGGACCTCCGTGCCGGTATAGGTCGCCAGCATCCGCATGAGCGTGGCGTTGTGGCGGCCACCGCCGGCGGCATAGATATGTTTCGGGCGTTCCGGCAGATGGCCGAGGGCTTTGGCGACGGCTGCGGCGGAAAAGGCCGTGAGGGTTGCCGCGCCGTCCTCCAGGGAGAGCGCGCGCATGGCTTCGATGGTGAAGGCTTCCCGGTCTATGCTTTTCGGAGGCGCGACGACGAACCAGGGGTCGGAGAGCATGGACGCCAGGCGCGCTTCGTCGATTTTGCCCCTGGCAGCCGCGGCGCCATTTTCATCGAAGCTGCGGTCGCTATGGGTCTGCATCCAATTGTCGATGAGGCCGCTCGCCATGCCGGTGTCGAAGGCGACGATCTCGCCGTCGGAGGCGATGGCGGTGATATTGGCGACTCCGCCTAGGTTCAGGACGGCGACCGGCTTGGGAAGATCATAGGCGAGAGCACGGTGATAGACCGGAAGCAGCGGAGCGCCCTGCCCTCCCGCGGCGACGTCGGCGCTGCGCAGGTCCGCGACAACGCGAATGCCGAACGCGCCTGCGAGGGCGGCGCCGTCCCCGATCTGCCAGGTCCAGCGGCGTTCGGGGCGGTGGGCGACGGTATGGCCGTGGAAGCCGATGACGGCGATGTCCTGCGTGACATGGCCGCTACGGGCGAGAAGGTCAGATACCGCCTCGACATGGAGTTCGGTCAATTCTTCCTCGACCGCGTGGATTAGGGGTTCGAAGCCGGGCTTTTCCATTGTCATGGCACGCTGACAGGCTTCGGCCAGGCGCATGCGGAAGCCGTCGCCATAGGGCATGGCGTGGAAGGCGATGCCTATGCTGGCGCCCTCTCCGTCGGTTTCGATCAGCGCGGCGTCTATGCCGTCGCGCGAGGTGCCCGACATCAGGCCTATTGCCAGCATGGGGTGACTGTCTGTCATGGCCTGTCCTGCTGCCCCTAAAATGCGGAGAATCAACTTTGGCGTGACTATCAACATAATGGTGACGATGACAAACCGCGATGCTAAGGGCGCCGCACTATGACCAGCTACTCATCCGATCTGCTCTGCCTGCTCGAAACGCGCGGCTACATTCATCAGTTGACCGATGCGGAGGGGCTGGACGCCCTGGCCGCCAAGCAGATCGTACCGGGCTATATCGGCTTCGATCCGACGGCGCCCTCGCTGCATGTCGGTCATCTGGTGTCGATCATGATGCTGCGGCAGTTGCAGAAGGCCGGGCACAAGCCGATCGTTCTGATGGGTGGCGGCACCGGCAAGATCGGTGATCCGAGCTTCAAGGACGAGGCGCGCAAGCTGCTGACCACCGATCTGATCGCGGAGAATGTCGCGAGCATCAAACGGGTGTTCGAGCGCTTCCTGACCTTCGGTAACGGGCCGACGGACGCGATCATGCTGGACAATGCCGAATGGCTGGACAAGTTGGAATATATCCCGTTCCTGCGGGATATCGGACAGCATTTCTCCGTGAACCGGATGTTGAGCTTCGATTCGGTGAAGCTGCGCCTGGATCGTGAGCAGTCGCTGAGTTTCCTCGAATTCAACTATATGATCCTTCAGGCCTATGACTTTCTGGAGCTGTCCCGGCGGTCGGCCTGCCGGTTGCAGATGGGCGGATCGGACCAGTGGGGCAATATCGTCAACGGCGTCGAACTGGCCCGGCGCGTGGACGGGACTCATGTGTTCGGCCTCACCACGCCGCTGCTGACCAACGCCGATGGGACCAAGATGGGCAAGACCGTAGGCGGCGCGGTCTGGCTCAACGAGGATCAGCTTTCCAACTATGATTATTGGCAGTTCTGGCGGAATACCGCCGATGCCGACGTCGCGAACCGGCTGAGGCTGTTCACCGACCTGCCGATGGATGAGGTGGAGCGGCTGGCTTCGCTTCAAGGGGCGGATATCAACGAGGCGAAGAAGATTTTGGCCAATGAGGCGACGGCGCTTTGCCGGGGTGCCGATGCGGCGGCCTTGGCGGCTGAGACGGCGCGACGGACCTTTGAGGAGGGCGCATCGGATGCCAATCTGCCGACCGTCAGCCTGGGGGCCGAGGGGCTGAATATCGTTCAGGGCACGACGGCGCTGGGCTTTGCCGCCTCCAACAAAGAAGTGCGGCGCAAGCTTTCCGAGGGCGCCATTCGCGTGAATGGCGAAGTGGTCAGCGATCCTGCTCTGGTGCTGAAACCCGGCGACAAGGTCAGCTTCGGCGCGAAGAAGCACGGGCTGGTAACCGCCTGAAATCAAAAGAGCGTATATGGCGCGTTAACCAGATGAGGTAAGGAAGGGGCTATCTTCCTTACCTTATCCTGCGGGCATGCCTTCGATGTTCGCAAGCCTCTCTCACCTGAACCAGTCGCGGGATCCTGCCGTCAACCAGCGACGCGCACAGCGCGATCTGGTCGATATGGTGAGCCATATCACGGCGCAGGGCCGGACCCATGGGACGCGGATCATCAATATCTCCGCGCTGGGACTGATGTGCCGGACCGAGGCGCAACTGGCGATCGGTGAGCGGGTGACGATATGGCTGCCGGTCGTGAAGGATCATGCCGGGGAAGTGCGCTGGGCCGAAGATGGCCGCATAGGCGTCGAGTTTCTGAAGAAGATCGAGCCGCACGTCTATGACGCGATGCTGTCCCTCATCCCGCCGCGGCAGACGGCCTGGTAACGGCTTCCGCAAACCCCTCCCCTGCTTCCAGACGCTGACGCGACCGGACCAGCGCTTGCGGCATGTGCGTGCGCAGGAAATTCATCATAGCTTCGCGCACTTCACAACGCAGGTCGAAGGCGGTGCCGGCGTTGCGCGCACTCAGCAAACCGCGTAGCTCCAGCGCGTCGGCGCGGTGGTCGGTCACTTGCAGGATCGCGACGCGGCCGTCCCAGCGGCTGTTTGACCGGACCGCTTCGATGAATTTGGCGCGGATCGGCTCTATGTCCGTGGCGGGATCGACATAAAGAAAGACAGTGCCGAGTAGGTCCGACGTCCTGGTCGTCCAGTTCTGGAAAGGCTTTTCCAGGAAATAGGAGACGGGAACGATCAGGCGGCGGTCGTCCCAGATGCGGATCACGACATAGGTGAGCTTTATGTCCTCCACCCTGCCCCATTCGCCCTCCACGATCAGCACGTCATCCAGGCGGATGGGTTCGGAAAAGGCCATCTGGATACCGGCGATCAGGTTCTTGAGCGCGGGTTGGGCGGCTGCGCCTACCGCGAGGCCCGCAAGGCCTGCCGACGCCATAAGGGTGACGCCGATGCTGCGAACGCCGGGAATGGCGATCAGCATCAGCGAGAGGATGAGGAAACCGATGATGCACTGCGCCACGCGATAGAGGATGCGGATGCGCGTGTGGTGGCGGCGGGCCTTGAGATTGTCCTCGACCGTGATGTCGCTGCGCCGTTCGAGGAAAATGCGGCCTGCGCGCATGGCCGCGAAGATTAGCCAGCCGTTGAGGAGGATGAACAGCATTTTCGAGCCGATCGACCAGATCGCCTCGACATTGGGACTGAAGGTCAGGGGCTGGATGCCTGCGGCGAGCGTCATCAGGACGATGATCCAGCGGGTCGGCTGGTAGATGGCCGGGAGGATGATCGGCTCTATGCGCATCCGGCGAAATATGCGGGTGGCTGTCCAGTAGGCGAGCCAGTGGAAGAGGAAGGCGGCGACCACCGACAGGGCGATGGAGATCGCCGCCATCGGCGTGATGTGGTGCAGGCTGATGTCCGATTGCATGATGCAAGCAACGGCTTGGCGGCGGGATGGTTTCGCGGTTGCAGCAATTGCGGGCCATGGGACTAGGTGAAACGTGCTCCTGCGAAGGCAGGAGTCCAGTTCGATCGGCAGGACTGGGCTCTTGCCTTCGCAGGAGCACATCAACTTTAGCCGCTGCGAAGCAGGCCCACGGCGGCATCGCGTTCGAAGAGGTAGAGACAGGTTCGGGCAGCCTCCCCTCTCGTTTCGGTCAGGCCGCCGTCCCGGTCGATCAGGAGATGCGCGTCATCCCGGGCCGAATCCAGCAGCGCCGAGAGATGTTCCGGGGTGGCGAGTTTGAGTTGCTGTTCGCCCGATTGGCGGGTGCCCAAAATTTCGCCCGCGCCCCGCAGGCGGAGGTCTTCTTCGGCTATGCGGAAGCCGTCATTGGTTTCTCGCATCAGGGCCAGGCGGGCGCGGCTGGTTTCGCTCAGCGCGCCGCCGCGCAGGAGGATGCAGACCGAATGGTTCTGGCCCCGACCCACGCGGCCTCTGAGCTGGTGAAGTTGGGCGAGGCCGAAACGATCGGCGCCTTCTATGATGATGAGGTTGGAATTGGGAACATCGACGCCGACTTCGATGACCGTGGTGGCGACAAGTATCCTGGTGCGGGCCGAAGCGAAGGCTTCCATCGCGGCGTCCTTTTCCGGCCCCTTCATGCGGCCGTGAACGAGGCCGACCAACTCGCCAAAGCGCATTTTCAGCATTTCGGCGCGAGCTTCGGCCGCGGCGAGGTCGCTGGTTTCGCTTTCCTCGACCAGGGGACAGACCCAATAGGCCTGACCGCCGCCTTCGACATGGCGGGCAAGCGCTTCGACCACTTCATCCAGGCGGTTGGCGGACATGACGACCGTCTGGATCGGCTGGCGGCCGGGGGGCATCTCGTCGAGGCGGGAGACGTCCATTTCGCCATAATAAGTGAGCGTCAGCGTGCGCGGGATCGGGGTAGCGGTCATCACCAGCAGATGGGGGGTACGTTCAGCTTTCGAGGCAAGCATCATGCGTTGGGCGACCCCGAAGCGATGCTGTTCATCGATCACCGCCAGCGCGAGATTCTTGTAGCGCACGGCTTCCTGGAAGATGGCGTGGGTGCCGACGAGGATATCGATGCTGGCGTCCGCCAGGCCCATGAGGGTGGATTCGCGGGTCTTGCCCTTTTCCCGGCCAGTGAGGATGGCGATGGTGACAGGCAGGCCCGACGCCATTTTGCGCAGCGTTTCATAATGCTGGCGGGCGAGGATTTCCGTGGGTGCGAGGAGCGCGCCCTGGGCGCCCGCCTCGACCGTGTTGAGGAGCGCCATCAGCGCGACCAGCGTCTTGCCCGAGCCTACATCGCCTTGCAGCAGGCGGAGCATGGGGACGGGTTGGGCCATGTCGCCTTCAATCTCCGAAAAGGCGCGGCGTTGCGCTCCGGTCGGCGCAAAGGGCAATTGAAGCATGGCGCGCAGGCGGCCGTCTCCGGCAATGGGCACGCCCCTGCGTTTGCGGGAGGACTGGCGGACCAGCATCAGCGCGAGCTGGCCGGCGAAGATTTCATCATAAGCGAGGCGTTCGCGTGCCTGCGCGTCGGAGGGGTCGGCGTGGATGCGGATGAGCGCTTCGTGCCATGTGGGCCAGCCCTTGCGGGCGAGCAGGCTGGGTTCGATCCATTCGGGAAGGTCCGGGGCGCGGGTCAGGGCTTGGGTGGCCAGATCGCGCATGCGGTTGTTGGTCAGGCCTTCGGAAAGACCATAGACCGGCTCGCGGGCAGGGATCGTCGCGGCTTCCTCGGGGGGAAGGACATAGTCCGGGTGGACGATCTGGAGATTGTCGCCATAGGCATCCAGCTTGCCGGAGATGAATTTGGGCTCGTTCAAGGGCAATAGCTTGCGGGGCCAGGCGCTGTTGCGGCCGAAATAAACCAGCGCGACGCTGTTGCCGTGCTTGTCCTGCGCGATGACGCGAAAGGGCGCGCGGGCGCTGCCGGATGCCCGATAGTCGGTGGGGGTGAGTTCTATGCCGATGACCCGGCCGGAGTCGGAGAGAATCAGTTCGTCCACCATCCGACGGTCGATGAAGCTGACCGGGAGATGGAAGGCCACGTCGACGGCCCGGGCCAGCCCCAGCCGCTCCAGCGGTTTTGCGAGCGCGGAGCCTACGCCTTTCAGCGCTTCGATTTCGGTGAAGAGTGGGTTGAGGATATCGGGTCGCATGGCTATCTGGCGGTGTCTAGCCCAGCCGGGACGATGCGCAAACATCCGATCGGTGATTTTAGCATGTCCGGTTAAGGAACAAATTGTGAACGAAGATCCCCGTATACGCCGCCTGCAATTCCGGGCCTGGCATCGCGGCATCAAGGAAGCGGACCTTGCGGTGGGCGGGTATTTCGATCGCTACCATGCCCAGTGGGGTGAGGAAGAGATTCAGTGGTTCGAGCGGTTCATGGATGAGCAGGATGCCGACATCATGGCTTGGGCCATGGGCGTGCTGCCGGTGCCGGAGGAGTGGCAGGGCGCGATGTGGGACAAGTTCGCCAAGCTGGATTTTGTGGAAATCGGGAAGAAATAAGCCTCTCCCCGTTCGGGCAAGGCGAAATCGAAGCCCCTTGATCGAACGAAATGAGATCATCCCAACCCGGCTTCGCCTTCGCTCAGCCGGGCACTTCGACAAGCTCAGCGCGAACGGATGTTGTTAGTTTGACCGACCTTCTCAAGATTCTCAAAGCCTCCACCCCGATTACGCTTTCCGGGGTGCCCGCCGGCTTCCAGCCCTGGTTGCTGGCGGACATCGCTCGGGCGGCGCCTTCGCGCGCGCTGTTCGTGGCGCCGGATGAGCAACTCATGCGGGCGGTGGCGGATACGGCGCATTATTTCGCGCCGGAGATCGAGATCGTCGAAATTCCCGCCTGGGACTGCTTGCCCTATGACCGGGCCAGTCCTTCGCTGCGGACGGCTTCGGCGCGATTGGCTGGCTTGCATGCCTTGCAGGCGAAGCCCAAGGGGCCGCAGCTTGTTCTGACGACGCTCAATGCGTTGACGCAGAGGACTTTGACGCCTTTTCGCGTGCGGCAGTTGGTGGCGAAGCTCGCGCCCAAGGAACGAATCGCGATTTCGCGGCTGGCGGAGATGTTGCAGGCCAATGGCTATGTGCGGACCGATACCGTGCATGACCGGGGCGAATTCGCCATTCGCGGCGGCATTGTCGATCTGTTTCCCGGCGGCGAGGAACAGCCGCTGCGGCTCGATTTCTTCGGGGATGAGATCGAGACGGTGCGGCGCTTCGATCCCGCCGATCAGCGGACCAGCGGCAGTGTCGAGGGCTTCACGCTGCTGCCTGCGTCCGAGGCTTTGCTGGACGAGGAGACGATCAAGCGGTTCCGCGGGCGCTATCGCGAGACTTTCGGGGCCACGGCGACGGGCGATCCGCTCTATCAGGCGGTGAGCGACGGACGGCGGTTGGCGGGTATGGAACATTGGTTGCCGCTGTTCGAGGAACGGCTAGTGCCGATGACCGAGCATCTGGGCGACGACACGCTGGTCGTGCTGGATCATGGCGTGGCGGGCGCGGCCGAGGCGCGGTTCGAGGCGATCCGGGACTATCACGCCAATCGCGTGCAGGCGAAGTCCTCCGATCCGGGGGCGTATCGGCCGCTGGAGCCCAAGGCGCTCTATCTGGATGCCGAAGAATGGGATGCCGTCGCGCGCGAGTGGCCGATGCATGCCACCACCCCTTTTCATGAGCCGGAAAGCGCCTCGGTCCTGGATTTCGCGGTTGATGGCCCTCGCGATTTCGCGCCGGAGCGGGCGCAGAACGCCAATGTCTATGAGGCGGTCGGCAAGCATATCGCTTCGCTCCAGCGGGCGAAGAAAAAGGTCGTCATCGCCAGTTACTCGGTGGGCGCGCGGGAGCGGCTTTCGGGGCTGCTGGCCGATCATGGGCTGAAGCGGATAGCGGCGGCGGATAGCTGGCAGGAGGCTTTGGGAATCGCGGCGGGCGGCAGCGCTGTATTGACCGTCTTGCCGCTGGATCATGGTTTTACCGCGCCCGACGTGGCTGTGCTGACAGAGCAGGACATGCTGGGCGACCGGCTGGTGCGACGGGCCAAGCGGAAGAAGAATGCCGACGCCTTCCTTCAGGAACTGGCGACGCTCTCCCCCGGCGATCTGGTCGTGCATATGGATCATGGCATCGGCCGCTATGAAGGGCTGACGCAGATTCCGGTGGCCAAGGCGGCGCATGATTGCGTGGCGCTGGAATATGCGGGCGGCGACAAGCTCTATGTGCCGGTGGAGAATCTAGAGGTTCTCTCCCGCTATGGCTCCGACAGCGAGGGCGTGAGCCTCGACAAGCTGGGTGGAGAGGCCTGGCAACGGCGCAAGGCGCGGATGAAGGAGCGCATCCGCGAGATTGCGGGTGAATTGCTCAAGACGGCAGCGGAGCGGGCCTTGCGCGCCGCGACCGTGGCGGAGCCGGACAGCGCCGGATATCCGGCGTTCGTGGACCGCTTCCCCTATCAGGAGACGGAAGATCAGGACCGCGCCATCATGGATGTGGTCGAGGATCTGGGCGCAGGCCGCCCGATGGATCGGCTGGTGTGTGGCGATGTGGGCTTCGGCAAGACGGAGGTGGCCTTGCGCGCCGCATTCGTGGCGGCGATGGCGGGAATGCAGGTGGTGCTGATCTGCCCCACCACCCTGCTCGCCCGGCAGCATCATATGAATTTCGAGGAGCGCTTCCGTGGCTTTCCGGTGAATATCGGGCGCCTGTCGCGGCTTGTACCGGACAAGGAGGCCAAGACCGTGAAAGCGGGGCTGGCCGATGGAACCGTCGATATTGTGGTGGGAACCCATGCGCTGCTGGCGAAGGGGCTGGAGTTCAAGCGGCTGGGGCTGGTCATCGTCGACGAGGAACAGCGCTTTGGCGTGACGCACAAGGAGCGGCTGAAGAGCCTCAAGACCGATGTGCATGTGCTGACGCTGACGGCGACGCCTATTCCCCGCACCTTGCAGATGGCAATGTCGGGCTTGCGGGAACTGTCGGTGATCCAGACGCCGCCGGTGGATCGTTTGGCGGTGCGGACCTACATCATGCCCTGGGACGGGGTAGTGATCCGCGAGGCGTTGCTGCGCGAGCATTATCGCGGGGGACAAAGCTTCTTCGTGGTGCCGCGCATTTCCGACCTGACCGAGATAGAGGAGTTCCTGCGAACCGAGGTGCCGGAGGTTCGGCCCGTCGTCGCGCACGGGCAGATGAGCGCCACGGAAGTCGAGGAGCGCATGTCGTCCTTCTACGACAAGCGCTACGACGTCCTGCTGTCCACCACCATCGTCGAGAGCGGGCTGGATATTCCTTCGGCCAATACGCTCATCATCCATCGGGCCGATCGCTTTGGGCTGGCGCAGCTTTACCAGCTTCGCGGGCGGGTCGGGCGCGCGAAGACGCGGGCCTATGCCTATTTCACCACGCCTGCGAATCGGGTGATCACCGAAACGGCGGAAAAGCGGCTAAAGGTGCTGTCCGATCTGGATACGCTGGGGGCCGGGTTCCAGTTGGCCTCCCACGATCTGGATATTCGCGGCGCGGGGAACCTCGTCGGGGACGAGCAGTCCGGGCATATCAAGGAAGTCGGATTCGAACTGTACCAGTCGATGCTGGAGGATGCGATCCTGGAGGCGAAGGCGGGCGGCGCGGGTCTGGAGAAGGCGCGCGACAGCTTCTCGCCGCAAATCAGCGTCGATGCGCCGATCATGATTCCGGAGGATTATGTGCCGGATCTGGATCTGCGCATGGGACTTTACCGGCGCTTGAACGAGGTCGAGGACCGGCAGGGGCTGGAGGCTTTCGCAGCGGAACTGATCGACCGCTTCGGCAAGCTGCCAGCGCCGACGCAGAATCTGTTCAAGATCATCGAGATCAAGCAGAATTGCGTGGCCGCCAATATCGCCAAGATCGATGTGGGGCCAAAGGGCGCGCTGGTCAGCTTCTTCGAGGATCGCTTCCCGCGGCCCGAGGCGCTGGTGGCTTATATTCAGCGGTTGAATGGAGTCGCCCGGTTGCGGCCGGACAGCAAGATCGTGGTGAACCGGGCCTGGGCCGATCCGGGGGCGCGGTTGAACGGGGCTTTGCAGCTTTCGAAGGGATTGGCGAAGGCGGCAGGGTAGAATTATGTGAGGCTCAGGGTTTCAACGCCAGCGCGACCAGATCGGCGGAGGAGACTCCCGCCGAGCGGAGGAAGCCCTGATAATAGTCGCAGCCTTCGCGGGACAGGAGATCGAGTTGCTGTTCGGTTTCCACCCCTTCCGCAATCACATGCAGGCCCAGCGATTTGGCCATGTGGATGACGCCGCGCACGATGATGCGGTCGCGGGCGGTGCCGGCGATGTCTTGCGCCAGGCCGCTGTCGATCTTCAGATAATCAAGCGGCAGGCTTTTCAGATAGGCGAGGCTGGAATAGCCGGTGCCGAAATCGTCCACCGCGACCGCCAGCCCTTCGGCGCGCAGGGCCGTCAGCAGGGCGGTGGCGTTGTCCACATCCTCCATCAGACCGCTTTCGGTGATCTCCACCGTCAGGCGCGAACGAGGAAAGCCGCTGGTGTCGACCAGATTGAGCAATTGCGGCATGAAGCCGGGCTGGGCGATATCCTCCGCCGTGACGTTGATCGACAGGCGGAGATGGGACAGCGCGCGCGGCCATGCGGCCGCCTGGCGAAGCGCTTCGGCCTGAATATGCGCCGAGAGCGGAAGCATATAGTCGGAACGCTCCGCCGTCGCGAACAGCATCCCCGCGCCTAGCGCCCCATATTGGGGGTGGTTCCAGCGGGCCAGCGCCTCGACCCCGATCATATGTTCGCCATCGACGGGATATTGCGGTTGGAACAGGATGGCGATTTCGCCGCGATGCAGGGCAAGGCGCAGGTCGGTTTCCAACTGGTCGGCGTCGACCTGACGGCTGCGTTTTTCCGAAGAGAAGATGCGGATACCCTCCCCTCCCCCGACTCTGGCGTCGGCCAGGGCCGTGCCGGCGCGGCGGATGAGGCGAGTGGCGTCGTCGTCGGACCGCGACTGGGCGATGCCGCAACGGGCGGTCAGGCGGATGAGATGGTCACCCGCGCTGAAAGGGCGGCCTATGGCGCCGATCAGTTGCCGGGCGAGAAAAGTCGCTTTCTCGGCTGTGGCTGCTTCCCCCGTTAGGCCGATCAGGAATTCCGTCCCGGCGATGCGCGCCACCATGGCGCCGACGGCCATGTCGACGGTCATGCGCTCGATCCGGCGGGCGATGCGACCCAGCAGCGCGTCCCCCACCACCTGACCATAGGCAGCGTTCATCCGGTCGAACTGACTGATCGAGAGCAGCAGGACAGTCGTCGCCAGCCCCTTGCGCCGTTCGAGCCAGTCGAGCGCCGCCGGGCGTGAGCGCAGGCCGGTCAGGTCGTCGCGGCCCGTCTCGTCAGGGCCATGGGCGTCGGATAGCCACTCCACATCCGCCGCGACCACGCCATCGATCAGCCGCAGATGGTGAACCAGCCGGTCGCCGGGGCGGCCGGGCGCGGCGTGGGCGAAGGCTTCGGGGCGACCGGACCGCATCATGCCGCGCAAGGCCGCCATCACCGAACGGCGCTCCGAACGCGGCAGGCAGCGGATGAAGCCCGCCGGACCGATGCTCTGTTCATCAAGGCCGAGATGGCGGGCAAGATTGTCGCTGAGGCGGATGCGATCCCCCTCCCTCTCCCAGAACAGCGCGTCGCCGCGCCTGATGCGCTGGGCGCGTCGACTATGCGTGGCGCCGCCGACCAGCCGGTCGACCAGCCGCTGGGCGGAAGCGAGCGTGGCGCGCAAGTCGCCGGGCGTGAAGGGCGCGGCGAGAAAATGCGTGGCCCCCACCTCCAGCAGCCGCGGCACGACGGCGATGTCCTGTCCGTCGACCAGCACGATCAGCGCGCCGCCGCCCGCATCCACCGCCGGGACCAAGGCGGTGATCAAACGCACGTCGCCGTCGCGCGCGCCCCGCATGTCAACCAGGGCGATCTGGGCATCGCTGTGGAGGAAGCGTTGCGCGGCGTCGGTGGCGCGCCGGGCCGCCATCGCCCGCCAGCCAGCCGTCCGCGCCTGCTGTGACAGCCCATCGCGGTCACCTGGCGACAGGATGAAAAGGCTGCGCTGTCCGTCCAGTGCGGTCTCGCCGCTCACATGATGCTCCCCGGGACGGCCCATCGTCCCATTCTAACCCTTATCGGTTAGCGACCTGTTTACGTTGTCGCAACCGGGGACGCTTGCACGGCGCGGGTCCATCGCCTAGCTAGGAAATATGGAGAAGGTCGATCTTGGGCGTAGGGCGCTGACCGATGCACTCGGCCGCCGGATCAGCTATTTGCGGATTTCGGTGACGGACCGCTGCGACCTGCGCTGCCGCTATTGCATGGCGGAGCGGATGACTTTCCTGCCCAAGGACCAGGTGCTGACTCTGGAGGAGATCGCGCTGCTGGCCGACCTCTTCATCATGCGGGGCGTGCGCAGGATCAGGCTGACCGGCGGCGAGCCGCTGGTGCGGCGGGACATTATCGACCTCGTCCGACGCATCGGGCGGCATCTGGGCGAGGGGCTGGATGAACTGACGCTCACCACCAACGGCACAAGGCTGGCGCAGCATGCGCAGGCGCTGGCCGATGCAGGCGTGCGGCGGATCAACGTCAGCCTGGACAGCCGCGATCCGGATCGCTTCGCCAATGTGACGCGCAATGGCGACATTCGATTGGTGTTCGAAGGGCTGGAGGCTGCGCGGGCAGCCGGACTCGCGGTCAAGATCAATATGGTGGCGCTCAAGGGCATTAATGAGGATGAAATCCTGCCGATGCTGCATTGGTGCGATGCTCAGGGCTTCGACCTGACGCTGATCGAGACGATGCCATTGGGCGAAACCGGGGAAGATCGGACCGACCATTATCTGCCGTTGACGCAGGTGGCCGATTCGATCCAGCAGCATCATGCACTGACGCCGATCGCGCATCGCACCGGCGGACCGGCACGCTATCATGCGGTCGAGGGTCTAGGTGTCCGCTTGGGGCTGATCACGCCGCTCACCAATAATTTCTGCGCCGATTGCAACCGAATGCGCATGACCTGCGAGGGCAAGATCTTCATGTGTCTGGGTCATGAGGATCATGTCGACCTGAAAACCGCCTTCCGCGAAGGTGGGCTGGATGCGGTGGAACCGTTGATCGATCGCGCGCTGCGGCTGAAACCCGCGGCCCATGATTTCCGCATCGGCGCAGGAACTGAGGCGGCGGTCAGGCGGCATATGAGCGTGACCGGCGGATGACCGAAGACGTTCGGCGCGCCTTGGTCGCCTCCCCCAGTCCGGCAGCCAAGGCGGCGGAGGAAAGGCTGCGCGCCGCCTATGATTTCGTGCCCGTCGATCAGGCGGACATGATCATCGCACTGGGCGGCGACGGCTTCATGCTCCAGACGCTGCACGCCATGCTGGAGGGGCGGCGGATTTTGCCGGTGTTCGGCATGAACCTCGGCACGGTCGGCTTCCTGATGAACGAATGGCGGCTGGAACGGCTGGAACAGCGGATCGAGGCGGCTAAGCTGTTCAAGGTCAATCCGTTGCGCATGACCGTCGATACGGTGGATGGAGAGCGATTCTCGATCCCCGCCATCAATGAGGTCTCGCTGTTGCGCGAAACGCGCCAGACCGCCAAGCTGGAGGTGAAGGTCAACGACCGCACCGTCTTGCCCGAACTGGTTTGCGACGGCGTGCTGGTGGCCACGCCTGCGGGATCGACGGCCTATAATCTCTCGGCTCATGGACCCATCCTGCCTTTGGGATCGGCGCTGGTGGCGCTGACGCCGATCAGCCCTTTCCGTCCCCGGCGCTGGCGCGGCGCGATCCTGCCGGAAAATACCGCGATCCAGTTCACTGTGCTCGATCCGGTGAAGCGCCCGGTCAGCGCCGTGGCCGATCAGCGCGAAGTGCGCGACATCGCGCAGGTAGAGGTGAAGATCGATCGCGCGACGCCGCTGACGCTGCTGTTCGACCCGGAACATACGCTGGACGACCGGATCGCGGCGGAACAGTTCATCGCGTAAAAATTCCGCAATTTGGCGCTTGCCATTGTCGGAAAGCCGCTGCTATAGGCGCGGCCTGCCCGGCGAAATCCGGGTTGCTCCCCGATAGCTCAGCGGTAGAGCATTCGACTGTTAATCGAATGGCCGTAGGTTCGAATCCTACTCGGGGAGCCACTTTTCATCCGGCGACTGAGGCCGGAAAAACCTTCCATAATCAAATAGATCGGCGCTTTTGATTGGATCGCGCCCCATGCTTCGTGCAGTCGGGGCGGTTTATCCATTTTTTGAGGCGGGAGGGTTTCCAGACCCTTGCCATTCCGCAAAAGCCGCTGCTATAGGCGCGGCCTGCCCGGCGAAAGCCGGGTCGCTCCCCGATAGCTCAGCGGTAGAGCATTCGACTGTTAATCGAATGGCCGTAGGTTCGAATCCTACTCGGGGAGCCAATTTGACCGGGCCAGACCGGTTTTTCCTGACGCTCAGCGCCAATGCGTGACCAGTGGCTTACCTTAACCGCGGTTCCGGCGGTGGAACTGCCATCCTGCCTGTGCAGGGATCTGGTTCGGTATCCGGAATGCCCAAGGATGTACCCGCAAAATAGTTGCGGGCGGACACCAGGGGTGCCGCCCGCAAGATATGCAGTCTTTAAGCCCGTTTCAGCGGGAGGCGTATTGCCGGCCCCGTGTTGCCAGAGCCCAGCGTTGCGGCGTGGCGTCGGCCACATTTTCCCGCACGAAACATTGGCCGCGACGGGCCTTGACCGCGTGGCAAAGCGCCATCGCCTCAGCCCGATCGTCAAAGCCGCCGACGGCTAGACGGGCCAAGGTCGCGCCGTTCACCGTGACTTGGCTGGTGAGGACAGGCAGGCTCGCCAAAGCGCCATTGCGGCGGGCCATGGCATACCATTTTTCCTTCGCGATGGCCGCATTGTCATAGGCGCCAAGCTGAACCACCCAGTTGCTGCCGCCCTTGCCGCTCGGACGGAAGGCGAGTTGCTGGATGCGCGCGGATTGCGGGGCGCGCGCAGGCTGAGCGGCACGAACAGACGAGGCCTGATGCGGCGCAGCAACACGGACAGGGGTCGCGATGGCCTGGATCATCGGTGCGGACGCTTCGGCAACGGCCGGTTGTGGCGCGGGATCGGCAGCGGCGATCTCAACGGGTGCGGTTTCGACGGTTTGCGCGGCGGAAACGGCCTGCTCCACGGGAACGGCCTCCGCCATCTGCGCTGGCGTGGTCGCAGGCGCCAGGGCCAGGACGACCGGCTGACCTGCATCGGCGCCGTTGATCGTCACGCCCATCAGAGCGGCTACCCGCTGCTGCGAAAGGCCAGGCGCGGCGTTCTGCGCCCATTGGGTGATGCGCTGATTGGCGGCGAGCGGATCGAGGTCGAAGCCCGCCATCATGCGCGCATCCTTCCACCGGCCAGCCAATGCATAGGCATAGGCCAGATTCTGACGGGTGCGCGCAGTGGCCGACGGGTCGTGGATCACTTCGGAGAGGATACGCACGCCTTCCGGCGCGTCACCCGCCATCGCCATGGCGAGGCCATAGTCGGCGGCAGGCACGATGTCGGCATGGTTGGCGAGCAGGTCGCGGGCGGCACGATCCTTGCTTAGCGCAACTTCGACCAGCGCCAGGGTGATGATGGTGCGCGCATCGCGATTGCCCAGCGTCATCGCGTCCGACAGCGCGGTTTCGGCCGAAGCGAAGCGACCGTCCGCCACATAGGCGCGGCCGAGCAACTGGCGATAGCGGACGTCCTGCGGCGCTGCCTGTACGGCGGCTTCGGCCAGTTCGACCGCGCGGGCGCCGTCGCGATCGGCCAGCGCCTTTTCGACATTGGCGGCGAGACGATCAGGATCATGCTGCGGAGCGATCGCGGCGGGGCGGAAGGCCGCGCCGGTGCATCCCACCATGGTCGTGCCGATAAGCATCGACGCGACCGCTGCTTTGGCGAAGGCCTTGCGCTTCATGGCTTTTCCCAACCCTTAATTGTTGCCGCGAACGCGCGGCAGTTGCTGGGCCAGCCGGTCGACATCCGGCAAGCTGCTGAGGAACGAGTCGAGCGCTTCGGTCACCATCTGCTGCGCCGAACGGCCGACGATGGCGCTGGCGAGCCGCAGCTTCAGATGGCGGTCGGCGTCAAGCCGCAGGGTGAAGGCGGCCTTGCGGCCCTTCGCCACGGCGGCAGCATGGGCCTTCCTTTTCGGCTTTTCGACCTTGGCCGGGACGCTGGCCTCGGCAATGCGTTCGGCCAGTTCCTCGCGCTCGGTCACCACGACGGGCACTGGCGCCATGACCGGAACGGCGGTCATCGGCGTCAGACCGGCCACGGAGCGGGATTCGGTCGGCGCAGGTTCGGGCTGCGTCACGTCAAAGCCCATGTCGTTCCAGCCCAGATCCTCCTGGAGCGCAGTGGCTCCAGCAGTCAGGCCGAATACCGGACGGCGCATGGCGGGGGAAGCAGCGCCCTTGCGGGCCAGCAGACCGGAAGTCAGCGAGGCGAGAGGTTTCGGTTCGACCATGATATTCCCCTCCCCTTACTGTGAGACCCGGCGGCCGAAGCCACCGCTTGCCGGACGAACCGTGCCTGCCGCGCCGACCGCATTGTGCGGGACGGAAAAGACGGTGCGGCGGAAATTCTTTTCCAGCCGGTCCGAAATATAGGTCCAGAGCTGCGTGACCTCTCCGGCCGAACGGCCCTTGGGGTCGACCTCCATCACTGTGCGGCCGTCGATCATCGAGGCGGCGAAATCGGTGCGATGGTGCAGCGTGATTGGGGCAACCGTGCCATGTTGCGACAGGGCAACGGCGGCTTCGGAGGTGATCCGCGCCTTGGGCGTCGCGCCGTTGACCACGAAGATCAGCGGCTTGCCCGCACGCTCGCACAGGTCGACCGTGGCGCCCACGGCACGCAGGTCGTGCGGGCTGGGACGGGTCGGGACGACGATCAGCTCAGCGACCGAAATGACGCTCTGGATCGCCATGGTGATCGCGGGCGGGGTGTCGATGACGGCCAGCTTGAAACCCTGCTGGCGAAGAATTTCAAGGTCGGCGGCCAGGCGGGCGACCGTGGTCTGGGCGAAGGCGGGATATTCGGCCTCGCGCTCGTTCCACCAGTCGGCCAGCGACCCCTGCGGGTCGATGTCGATCAGCACGACCGGACCTGCGCCCGCCATCTGGGCCTGAACGGCCAGATGCCCCGACAGGGTGGTCTTGCCCGATCCCCCCTTTTGCGATGCCAATGCCAATATGCGCACGCAACTTCCCCCAGAAAATCCAATTGAGGCAAGGAGTGCCACAGCCCCGCCTAAGAATTGGTTAATCCGCGTGGAAGCCTGACGGACGGTAAAAAGGCGATGTTCTTAATGCTAAGTCGCTATTAACCTTGATGCGGCATAGGATCGCGCAAGAACCCATTGGGAGCATGAGCATGAGGCGTATTTGGGGCGTGCTGGCCGCTGGAACGATGTTGAGCCTGGCGCAACTGGCCTTGGCCGGGGCCGCGATGGCCGATGTGAAGGCGGGCGTCGATGCCTGGCAGCAGGGCGACTATGCCAAGGCCATCACCGTCTGGCAGCCGCTCGCGCAGGCCGGCGATCCCGATGCGCAGTTCAACATGGGGCAGGCCTATAAGCTGGGCCGGGGCGTTAAGGCCGATCCAGCCGCCGCGATCGATTGGTATCGCAAGGCGGCGAAACAGGGTCATAGCCGCGCCGAGGACAATCTGGGGCTGCTGATGTTCCAGCAGGGCGATCGGGCGGGCGCCCTCCCTTATTTGCAGCGTGCCGCAGACCGGGGCGAGCCGCGTGCCCAATATATCGTCGGCACGGCCCTGTTCAACGGCGACCTGACGACAAAGAACTGGGTGCGGGCCTATGCGCTGATGACGCGGGCGTCCGAATCCGGGCTGGCGCAGGCGACCGCAAGCCTTCGCCAGATGGACAAATATATTCCGCAGGATCAGCGCAATGATGGCATCGCCATGGCACGATCCATCGGCCAGCAGGAAAAGACGGCGCTGACGGCGGATGAGTCTCGCCAGTCCGCGCCCGTGTCGCGTGAAGCGCCCAAGCCGATCCGGACGGCGCAATTGCCGCCCTCCACTCCGCCCAAACCCAAGGCTCCTGAAGTCGCGCCATCCCCCAAGCCCGCACCCACGCCCGCGAAGGTGGCAGCAGTCAAGCCGACCGCTCCCAAGCCTGCCTTGCCCAAGGCAAGCAGCGGCGGATGGCGCGTGCAGATCGGCGCATTCAGTGCGGAAACGCGCGCCCGGACGCTCTGGAGCCAGCTCAGCGCCAAGGTCAGCGGCTTGTCGGGCTATCACCCCTATATACTGACGAGCGGCGGGGTGACGCGGTTGCAGGCCGGCCCCCTTGCGAGCAATGCGGACGCCGCCAAGCTGTGCGGCGCGATCAAGGCTGCGGGCGCGGAGTGCATGCCCAAGAAGATATAAATCTTGCCAAAGCTTGGAATTTAATTTCAAGCATGCGATAATGGGACTTCAGCACGGAGCGTCTCATGTCGGTCGAAAGTCAATCGGTGATCAACGCGCTGGTGGAGAGGATATTGGGTCTGGAGGCAGCGCAGGCAGCGCTGGCGGCGCTCGATATCAATCCCGCGCTAATGGCTGAGCGCGGTCCCACTATATCCCGCGCCGCCTTCGCCATGGCGATGAACATCGCCCTGTTTCACGACTTGCTGGAACGCGTGCCGAGCGGCGCGGCCTATGTCGAAGACCGGCTGGCGCGAGGCGGCAAGGTGGTGTTCGATCATGGCGCGTTGCGCACGGTGCGGCTGGCCCAAGGCCCGACCGGCGAATTGCCGCCGGGCGAAGAGGCCTTTACCCGCATATTGGTGCCGCTGGGCTATGAGATGGCGGCGGTCTATCCGCTGGACCGGCTGCGGATGACCGGGCGGGCCTATCGCCATGCCGATCTGCCCGAAGCCATTCCGCAATTCTTCCTGTCCGAACTGCATGTCGACCGCTTTGACCCGGAATTTGCCGAGGTTGCGGCGCGGGTGTTCGGCACCTCCCGCGATCCGTTGACCGCGGAAGCCAAGGCGGTGTTGGAGAAATATGCGGACGGTCGCCCCGTCTCCCTCGCAGAATCTGCGGTAGCGTTGCCGGTGATCGTCGCGGCCTTCGACCGGCAGCATGAACCCGCCAGCATAGAGGATTATGAGTTGCTGCTCTCCCGGTCCCATGAAGCGGGCTGGATCGCGACTGAGGGCAATGCCTTCAATCATGCGACGGACCGGGTGGCGGATGTGGCCGCGCTGGCGGAGCGGCTGAAGGCGGAGGACTGGCCGATCAAGGATCGGCTGGAGATTTCCCGCACTGGGCGGGTGCGGCAGACGGCCCTCCGCGCCGATACCGTGGAACGGCTCTTTGCCGGGGATGAATTGCGCCGGGTGCCAGGGTCTTTCTATGAATTCATCAGCCGGGACATCGATCCTGAGACGGGCGGATTGGACCTGGCCTTCGACACCGGCAATGCGACAGGCATTTTCGCGATGACCAGCGCCCAGGGCGAAGGAAGCGCGTAACGGGTTGATCGGCGCGCAGGCTTGGGGCAACGCGTTCCCCTGTTTGCGGGGAGATGCGCGTGACTGATCCGGTTGTTCCATCCTGGGTGCTGACTCTGGCCTGTGCCGATCGGGTGGGCATTGTCGCTGCGGTGAGCCAGTTCCTGGCGGAGCGCGGCGGCTTCATCACCGACAGCCAGCAATATGCCGACCGGGAAGCAGGCCGCTTCTTCATGCGCGTCGCGTTCGAGGCGACCGACGAGCGCATGGGCGACACAGGGCGGCTGCGCCAGGAGTTCGCCAATGTCGGCACGCGCTTCGCCATGGACTGGCGGTTGACGGCGGCGGAGGAAAAGCCGCGCATGCTGATCGCCGTGTCCAAAGGGTCGCATTGCCTGGCGGACCTGCTGCATCGCTGGCAGACCGGAACGCTGGCGGTCGACATCATGGGCGTGGTGTCCAACCATCCCGACATGCGCCGGATCACCGAATGGCACGGCATCCCCTATCATGAGTTGCCGCCCAATGGCGACAAGGCGGCACAGGAGAAAGCGCTTCTAGGCATTTTCGAGCGGACGCAGTCGGAATATCTGATCCTGGCGCGCTACATGCAGGTGCTGTCGGAAGGTCTGGTTGAGGCGCTTGCGGGACGCTGCGTCAATATTCACCACAGCTTCCTGCCAGGCTTCAAGGGCGCTCGCCCCTATCACCGGGCGCATGAACGTGGGGTCAAACTGATCGGCGCGACGGCGCATTTCGTGACCGCCGATCTGGATGAAGGGCCGATCATCGAGCAGGCGGTGGAGCGAGTCGATCATCGCGCAACGGCGGAGGATATGATCCGGATCGGGCGGGACATCGAAGCGCAGGTGCTGGCCCGCGCAGTAGGCTGGCTGGCGGACCGGCGGGTGCTTCAGAATGGCGGGAAGACGGTGGTATTCCGTTAGGAGCGAGCGAGCCGGAGGGTGCGGTTGTGATGGGTGGGACATCATTCCCGTCATCCCAGCGAAAGCTGGGATCTCGTGAGACTAAGCTGTGCCCTATCGCCTGAGATCCCAGCTTTCCGTGGGATGACGACATTATCAACGTGCGTTATTGGCCAAAATTTGCCGCGCTAACATCACGCCAATTTCCGCGCCCGTTCGCGCCAGGCTTCGGCCAGCACCGGCATATCCGCCAGCGCCCGCACCGCGTCCGGCTCGGCCTTGTGTCCACCACCGATCAGCAACCGGAACACCCGCGCAATCGGCCAGTCCGGTAAAGGCCGCTCCAGCAATTCCATCTGCGTCCCCGCTTCCGCTTGTCCCTCCCGGATAACCCGGAAGTAGATGCCGCAACGCGCCGTCTTCACGATGGTCGCCATCACGTCCCGCGCACCGAAACGGTGGTCGAGCTTCCAGCAGGGTTGCCGCCCATGGCTCACCTCCACCACGGCGCTGCCTAGGGTGAAGCGATCGCCCAGGCAGATTTCCGCCTCGGTCATCCCATGCGACGCGATATTCTCGCCAAAGGCGCCTGGCCCGTCGAGCAGAGGATGTCCCGGCTTCAGGTCGCGCCACCAGTCATAATGGTCCTGCGGATAGAGATGGATCGCCTTGTCCCAGCCACCATGATGCAGCGTATCGGCTACCCCGTCACCCTCAAGGCCGAGCCAGCCGATCCGCACGGCGCCTGTCACCGGCGTCTTCGCAATGGCACTATATTCGCCATCCCGGAAAGGAACGGGCTTGCCGGTCAGCAGCGCGTCGATGGTCATGGAAAGCGCGGTCATGGCTTTTCTTGGCACGGAAGCCGTCGGCGGGGAAAGGCCGGTCGACAGGAAAAGGCCTCAGGCCGGGGAAAGCTCCGACCCCAATTTCAGCACTTCGCTGCCGCTGTCTGTCGTCACCAGATAGGCCGGGTTACGGCTGGACCCGTTGCGGCGGATGACGGCGCCTTCAATCTTGCGTTCGACATGCCGTTCAAACCGCTCGGATATTCTCCCGCGGCCGACGCCCTGCCCCCAATTCCACTTGACCCTCGCTCCTTTGCGAAAGCTTTCGGTCATCAAGCATTCTCTCCTATAGGGAACAACCGCGCCGGCCGGGCATCACTGCTGCCGGCATGCAAAAATCCCAAATGGCGTCGTGGTTCCCTTGGGTTTTGCGATTGTCTGCGTTAAGGGCGGCGGATGGATGTTAAGGGGCTTCGCGTCGCGCTTTTCAGCGGCAATTATAATTATGTGCGAGACGGCGCGAACCAGGCGCTCAACCGCTTCGTAGGCTATTTGCTGCGGCAGGGGGCGGCGGTGCGCGTCTATTCGCCCACGACCGATACTCCGGCCTTCGACCCTGCGGGCGACCTGGTCAGCACGCCTTCCGTACCGGTGCCGGGGCGCAGCGAATATCGGATTCCCTATCGTCTTTCGGGCGCCGTCCGCCGCGATCTCAAGCGCTTCGCCCCCAATCTGGTGCATGTCTCCAGTCCCGACCCGCTCGGTCACCGCGCAATCAGTTGGGCGCGCGCGCGCGGCCTGCCCGCCGTCGCATCGGTCCATACCCGCTTCGAAACCTATCCGCGCTATTATGGCCTCGCCTTTCTGGAGCCGCTGATCGAATCGATCCTGCGCCGCTTCTATCGCCGCTGCGACGCCATCGTCGCGCCGTCCGAATCGATGGCGCAACTGCTGCGCGAACAGCGGATGAGCTATGATGTCGGCATCTGGACCCGCGGCATCGACCGGGAAATCTTCAACCCCGGCCGCCGTGACACTGCTTGGCGCCAGTCGCTTGGCATAGCAGGCGACGAACCCGTGATCGGCTTCATCGGCAGGCTGGTGATGGAAAAAGGTCTCGACGTCTTTTCCGACACGATCGACCATCTGGCGGCGAAGAATGTGCGCCATAAGGTGCTGGTCGTCGGGGAAGGCCCGGCCCGCGAATGGTTCGCCAACCGCCTGCCCGACGCCGTCTTCACCGGCTTTCAGAAAGGCCCGGACCTTGGCCGCGCAGTCGCCAGCATGGACATGTTGTTCAACCCCAGCGTCACTGAAACCTTCGGCAATGTGACGCTGGAGGCGATGGCCTGTGGCCTGCCCACCGTCGCCGCCCGCGCCACCGGCAGCGAGAGCCTGGTCACCGAAGGCGTCACCGGCCGCCTGATCCGACCCGGCGCGATCACCGCCTTTGCCGATGCGCTGACCGCCTATTGCACCGATCCCGCCATTCGCTCCGCCGCTGGCGCAGCCGCCATGGCCGAAGCGGAGCGCTATGGCTGGGATCAGGTGAACCAGGCGCTGGTCGATACCTATGTCCGGGTCATCCGCCAGCGCGAACATGGCGCATTGGTAAGGTCGAGCCCAGTTCCCTGATCAGAAGCGCTCCCTGATCAAACTCATTTCCTGAAAGCCAAAGCCTTCCTATATCGAGGGCGATGGCTGACCTTTTCACTCCCGACGACCTCCCTACCGCGACTCCGGCCGACGCCCCGTTGGCGGACAAGCTGCGTCCCCGCACCCTGGCCGATGTGGTGGGGCAGGATCATCTGACCGGCCCTGAGGGTGCGATCGGCCGCATGGTTGCTGCTGGCCGCCTTTCCTCGATCATCCTGTGGGGACCGCCGGGCACGGGCAAGACCACCATCTCCCGCCTGCTCGCGGACGCTGTCGGCATGCGCTTCGAGCCGATCTCCGCCGTCTTTTCCGGTGTTGCGGATCTCAAGAAGGTCTTCGCCGCAGCGAAGGAATATGCCCGGCGCGGCGAAAAAACCTTGCTCTTCGTGGACGAAATCCACCGCTTCAACCGCGCGCAGCAGGACGGCTTCCTCCCCTTCGTGGAGGACGGCACCGTCACCCTGGTCGGCGCGACCACGGAGAACCCTAGCTTCGAACTTAACGCCGCGCTTCTTTCCCGCGCGCAAGTGCTGATCCTACGCCGGTTGGACGCCAGCGCTCTGGAACAATTGCTCGACCGCGCCGTGGCCCTGACCGGCCGCCCGCTCCCGCTCGATCCGGCCGCCCGGGATGCCCTGCTGGCCAGCGCCGACGGTGACGGACGCTTCCTGCTCAACCAGGTCGAAACCCTTTATTCCATTGACATACCAGAGCCGCTCGATCCGGCGGGCCTTTCCGCCCTGCTCCACCGCCGCGTCGCCGTCTATGACAAGGACCGCGAGGGCCATTACAACCTGATCTCCGCGCTGCACAAAAGCCTGCGCGGCTCCGACCCGCAAGCCGCGCTCTATTATCTCGCCCGCATGCTGACCGCAGGCGAGGAACCGCTCTACGTCCTGCGCCGCCTCGTCCGCTTCGCCGTGGAGGATATCAGCCTTGCCGACCCGCAGGCCGTCGTCCAGTGCCTGGCCGCCAAGGACAGTTATGAGTTCCTCGGTTCCCCGGAAGGCGAACTCGCCATCGTCCAGGCCTGTCTCTATTGCGCCACCGCGCCCAAATCCAACGCCGCTTACAGCGCCATGAAGTCCGCCTGGAAGTCCGCCCGCGAAACCGGCTCGCTGATGCCGCCGCAAAATATCCTGAACGCACCAACGAAGCTTATGAAGACCATCGGCTATGGCCAAGGCTATCACTATGACCATGACGCGGCGGACGGCTTTTCCGGCGACAATTATTGGCCGGAAGAAATGCAGCCCCAAAGCTTCTACGCCCCCACCGAACGCGGATTCGAAGCGCGCATTGCAGAGCGTTTGGCCTATTGGGACCGCTTGAGAGCCGAACGCCGTCAGCAATGACGCCCAGTTTTGCCCGCTATGCCGTCATCGACTGGTCCGGGGCCAAAGGTGCCCGCCACAAGGGCATAGCCATCGCCCTCTGCGAAGCGGGCGACGAGGTTCCCCTGCTCCAGCATCCCGAAGGCGGCGGCTTCTGGTCGCGTCAGGCCGTGGCGGCATGGCTCATCCGAACGGCCAGCGAAGCGCCCACCCTCTTCGGCTTCGATTTCAGCTTCGCTCCGCCCTATATCGCCCGCCAAAGCTATCTGCCCGGCGATCCAGTCCCCATCACCGGCCCCGCCTTCTGGGCCTATGTCGACAGTGTCTGCGATGATGAGGATCTGGGCGCCGCCAGCCTGCTCGAACGCACCCACCGCCGCCATTTCTATTTCGGCAAGGCCGATGGCATCAAGGCCGACTATATGCACAACCGCGCCTGCGAAGCGCATTATAACGTGCGGGGCGGAGGCAAGCCCTCCACGGTCTACGACGCCATCGGCGCGGCGCAGGTCGCCAAGGCGAGCTTTGCAGGCATGCGCCTGCTCCACCATGTCCACGCCCATGTCCCGGTCTGGCCGTTCGACCCGCCGCCTCAAAATGGCTCGCTGGTCATTGAAATCTACACCAGCATAGCCGCGCGCGCCGCCGGGCGTCCCAAGGGCAAGGCCAAGATGCGAAGCCTCGCCGCGCTGAACGACGCGCTGCTCGCCGTCGAATCGCAGCCGCATGAAGGCCCGCCCCCGGACGATCACGGCGCCGACGCGATCCTCACCGCCGCTTGGCTCCGTCGCGCGGCGCCCCGCCCGAGCCTGTGGACACCCGCGCACCTCGACGAAAAAATCGCAGCAACAGAGGGCTGGACGTTCGGCATCATCTGATAGTAAGGCGCTCCCCGTCAGAACGATGGGCCGGATTAGCACAGCGGTAGTGCAGCGGTTTTGTAAACCGAAGGTCGGGGGTTCGATCCCCTCATCCGGCACCATATCGGCCAGTGCCCTTGCGGCACGGTCCTTTGCACCTAAAATCGGCAGATGGCATTTCAACGTCTAAAAAGCTGGGCCAGCGCGCTGAAGGTCGACATCATCGCCCTGTGGCTTGCCGCCCGCGACAGTCGCACGCCTTTTATCGCCAAGCTGGTGGCAGCCAGCGTCGCCGGCTTCGCGCTCAGCCCGATCGACCTCATTCCGGACTTCATCCCGGTCCTGGGCTATCTGGACGACCTGATCATCCTTCCCTTGGGCATAGCCCTGGCGATCCGTCTCATCCCGCCCGCGCTGATGGCCGAATTCCGTCTCCAGGCGCGCAGCAAAGCGGACCGCCCGAAAAGCCGGACCGCGATGGCGCTGATCATCCTGTTCTGGCTGGGCATGTCATTTTTGGCCGGTCTCTGGATCTTGCGATACCGGGCCTGAGCAAATCCCGATGCCCCCCAACGCAAAATGGGGGCCGACATTTCTGCCGGTCCCCACTTCCGTCGTGTCTCTCGATCCGCTTCTCTTTCAAGATGCGATCATCGGACTCGGCGCGCGATAGGTCTGCCTCCAAGGTTTTCCTATCGTGTCGGCTCCGTTTGCCCGGCCGGTCGGCCGTTCTCGCGCAGCCTGTTCTCTTTATTCGATACCCGACGTTCACTCACGCGCGTGCACAGCATCGTCTATTGAGAACCATCGGCTTTCCACATTTTCCTTCCGGTCCATGCTTCTTTCCCGACGCTCGAAAAGTCCTTCAAGTCACTGATTTCTCACTGACTTTGGCATTCAGATTCCTCTGTCTCCCGTCCTTTCCGATAAGAAGATGCTCTCACCAAAAGCGAGTCGTTCAAAGCGGAATCTTGCACCTAGAAGACGGATTGCCCCTAAAGCTGTGGATAAATGTGGATAATTTTTTCATGGCGATTCAGCCGCCCGGCGACCACCCTTCGGGCGCCAGGGTAAAGCCCGAAAATTCAAAGCCTGGAACCACGGTGCAACTCACCAATGTCCAGCCGCCCATGGGCCGGGCCGCCTGCCAATGATGCGCCGGAACCAACCCTTGGGGCTGCTGCCCCGCCAGCACATCGCCGCCCAGCAGCCAATCCCTTACCGGCCCGTCCTCCGGAGCGATGGAAAAGGTCAGCGGCGCCCCGGCATGCCAGAACCAATGTTCATCGGCATCGACCCTATGCCAATGCGAACGCTGATGCGCTTCCAACAGGAAATAGATTGCCGTACCCGCAGCCCGCTCGCCCGGCTTGGCCGCCGCCCGCCAGCTTTCCCGAAACCATCCTCCTTCGGGATGAGGCAACAGGCCAAGAGACTGGATCAGCGCCTTCGCCGCCGCTTCGTCGCATCCGTTCATCACTTTACCTTAAATTTTATTCTTGAAAAAACAATATGATGTGCCGTTGTCGCAGGTTCATGCAACCTCGATCAATATGGGTGAGTTGAACGACCAAAGCACGCCTTTTGGAGGAGATAAAATGCGTAAAGCCCTTATGGCCCTGGCCGCCGTTTCGCTGGCCATTCCTGTTTCGATGGCCGTCCCGACGGATGGCGCGAATGCCCGCCGTCATTATGAGTATCGCGAATGGCGCGGCCGGGACGGTCGCACCTATTGCCGCAAGTCCAACGGCACGACCGGCCTGATCGTCGGCGGCGTCGGCGGTGCACTGGTCGGCCGCGCGATCGACACTCGTGGCGATCGCGCCACCGGCACGATCCTGGGCGCCGCGGGCGGCGCGCTGCTCGGCAAGGAAATCGACAGCAAGCGTCGCTGCCGCTAAAATATGAAAAAGGGCGGCTTCCCGATGGGGAGCCGCCCTTTTTGATCGATCAGCTTCGAAACGCCTATTCGGCAGCAGCGCCGCGAGCGTCTTCAACCTTGAACGCAACGGCCTGACCGCCCGAAACGCCCGAAACGCGGCCGTTCTTGACAGACAGATTGAAGGCAACGGCGTCGGGATAACGACGACCCGAAATCACCTTGCCGGTCTTGGTGTCCTTGACGTCATACACATAGGTGTAACCCTCGTGCGTGAACTTCTGCTTGGCAGCATCTTCGGCATGGACCGGAGCGTTGGCGGCACCAAGGGCGAACAGGGCGGAAAGGACAAACTTGGACAGCATTCGCATGGGTAAACTCCTTGTGAATGCCGATCAAACACCTCTGGAATATTCTTTTCTGTTGGCGTCAATTTATGGTGCAGTGCGGCAAAAGCTCAATCGCAAACAAAGGCGAAACGATTGCATTTCCCGCAACCGCTTTCTCAAGCCTTTGATAAACTGATGATATGCTTGAACTCCGCCTCCGTCAGCGGGGAAACGGACAGGCGCGATTGGCGGATCATCGCCATGTCGGCCAGCGCCGGATCGGCCTTCATGGTCTTCAACGTCACCGGCTTGTCGAACTTTTCCTTCGGTCCCACATGGACGGCGATCCACTTGCCGCTGTCGTCGGTGCTGTCGGGCGCAGCTTCCTCGACAATTTCCATGATGCCGACCGCCTCGATGCCGATATTGCTGTGATAGAAGATCGACAGGTCGCCCTTCCTCATCGCCTTCATATTGTTCTGGGCGGCATAATTGCGCACGCCGTCCCATTCCGCTTTTCCCTTTTCGACCAGATCGTCATAGGAAAAGACATCGGGTTCGGATTTCATCAGCCAGTAGTTCATGGCTCCTCCTTGCATCAGCCGCCAAGGACGATCAAGGATGTGTGCATGGCCACGTGGCGCCCGGACGGTGCGCCGGGCCGATCATGTTGTTTTCGGAGACTAAAAGTGTCGCAATCGGTGCTGGAACAAGTGCCTGTCCTGTCCCTGGGCCATATGACCAAGGCCGACTTTGCCGCCGCTTTCGGTGGCTCCTTCCAGCGCTTCGGCTTTGCCATGGTGAAGGACCACGGCATGGACCAGACGCTGATCGACAAGGGTTGGGCGTTGGCTCGTCAGTTTTTCGCGCTGCCCGAAGAGGCGAAGCGCCGCTACGACGCCAAATATAATGGCGGCCAGCGCGGCTACACGGCTTTCGGCGTGGAAATCGCCAAGGGCGCGAGCGAGAACGACCTCAAGGAATTCTGGCATGTCGGCCGCGACCTGCCCAAAGACGATCCGTTGGCGCAAACCATGCCGCCCAATGTCTGGCCGGACGAGCTGCCCGAATTTCAAGAGACTTTTGCGCAGCTCTATGCCGAGTTCGACCGCGTTGGCGCCGAACTGCTTTCCGCCATCGCCCTCTATCTGGGCCTGGAGGAGCGCTGGTTCGACAAACCGATCGAGAACGGCAATTCGATCCTGCGCCTGCTTCATTATCCGCCCGTATCGCCGGAAGCCCCCGGCATCCGCGCCGGGGCGCATGAGGATATCAATCTCATCACCCTGCTGCTGGGCGCTGAGGAAGGCGGACTTGAACTCAAGGATCGCAACGGCAACTGGCTACCTGTGGTGCCGCCGCCGGGTGCGCTGGCCATCAATGTGGGCGATATGCTCCAGCGGCTGACCAACTATCATTTGCCCTCGACCAGCCACCGCGTCGTCAATCCGCCACCGGAACGCCGCGGCTTTTCGCGTTATTCCATGCCCTTCTTCATGCACCTGCGGCCGGATTTCCTGATCGACGCTCTGCCGCAATGCGTGGACGCGGAGAATCTTCGGCGCGATCCGCCGATCACTGCGCATGACTATCTGACGGAGCGATTGCGGGAAATCGGGCTGATCAAGGGGTAAGAGCTGAGCTTCAGCATGGCCTATGCGGACAGGATCACGAAGAAAACTACCTCCGCCCGCGTCCCATGGTAATCCCGATCTCCTCGCCCTTCTCGCTAAGGGCGAGTTTCACGATCTTCACCTCGACATGCGTCACCTTGTCGTCCTGAAGAAAGATCGTCTCGATGATATGATCCGCCACCGCCTCTATCAGCGTGAAATGCTGCCCTTCCGGCAGCGCCGTGGTCGCGGCATGTTTCAGGTCCATATAATTTTTGGACCGGGACAGCGGCGTATCGGACTCATAATGATCCGCGATCTTCAGCTTCGCCCGGATCGAGATGCGCAGCGGCTGCGGCAGGTGCGTCTCTTCGGAATAGATGCCGGTCAGGACATCCACATCCAGATGATTGACCTCCAAGGTCAGAAAATCGTCAAATCCGCTGCTCATAGCTCGCCACATTCGGCCGGTCCCTGCGGCAGATATAGCCTGCTGCGGGCGGGGGCCAGTTTAGACTTTTATTTTGCGAGCCACGCGCTAAAGCCCGCCGCTCTCGGCGCGTCCATGCGCCATTGAGAACGGATCGGCAAGACGTGTCTGTGATAGTGCCCCTCAACATCATGTCGCAGGAAGTGATCGAGCATCTGCTCGATGCCGCCTTCGGCCCTGACCGGCACGGCCGCACCGCCTATCTGATTCGCGACGGCATGCCCTGGCTGCCCGAACTGTCCTTCGGGATCGAGGATGAGAAGGGCAGGCTCATCGGATCGCTGCAAAGCTGGCCCGTCGCCCTCACTCATGACGACGGCAGCCAGACGCCGCTCATCATGGTCGGGCCCGTCGCCGTCGACCCGTCCGCCCAAGGCACCGGCCATGGCCGCGCGATGATGGATACCGTCGTCACCGCCGCCCGCGCCCATCGCAGCGACCCGCTGATGATGATCGGTGATCCCGAATATTATGGCCGCTTCTGGGGCTTTTCTGCGGAAGGCACCAGCGGCTGGGATTGCCCCGGCCCATTCGAGGCGCGCCGCCTGCTGGCGCTCTCCGTCGACGGGCGCCCCATTGACGGCAGGGGCATGCTCAGCCCGCGGATCACGGTTCAGGCCTGAAATTTCCCTTTTGCCTTCGGACGCGCGCGCTCCTATCTCGACCCTATGCCGATGGAACCGCCTCCTGATCTTGCCAGCCTGTCCCTGACCGACATTGCGCATCTGCTTGCGGAAAAGCGCCTGCCGCCCGTGGAAAAATGGAATCCCGATCATTGCGGCGACAGCGACATGCGCATCGCCCGCGACGGCACATGGTTCCACCAAGGCTCGCCCATCGGCCGCGAAGCCATGGTCCGCCTCTTCTCGACCATCCTGCGCCGAGAAGCCGATGGCAGCTACGTCCTCGTCACGCCGGTCGAAAAGCTGTCGATCGAGGTGGAGCACGCGCCCTTCATCGCCGTCGAACTCAAGACCGAAGGCGAAGGCCGGGAGCGCAGCCTGGCCTTCCGGCTCAACACCGGCGATCTGGTCGCCGCCGGTCCGGACAACGCCCTCATCCTGCGTGAGACGCCGGACGGCCCCCATCCCTATCTGCATGTGCGCGGCGGGCTGGAGGCGCTCATCGCCCGCAGCGTCTATTATGAGTTGATGAACCTCGCGCTGGACGAAGGCGCCGACCCCATCGGCCTGTGGAGCAACGGCGCCTTCTTCGCGCTGGACGGATCGGCATGACCCTGGCGGAGCGGTTGCGCGCCGCCTTGAAGGAAGGGCATGAGCGCGAAGTCGGCCTGTTGCTATCCGATACCCGCGACCCGCGCATAGAGGGCGACCTCATCCTGGCCCCCGCTGCCGTGCTGGTCGCCATTACCGACCGCCCCGAACCCGGCCTCATTCTGACCCAGCGTTCGGCCCGATTGCGCAAACATGCGGGACAGGTCGCTTTCCCCGGCGGACGCGTCGATGACGATGATGCAGACGAAATCGCGGGCGCCTTGCGTGAGGCGCAGGAGGAAATCGGCCTCGTCCCGCATATGGTGGACATCATCGGCACGTCGGATCGCTATCACACCTTTACTGGCTTCGATATTATCCCGGTGCTCGGCGTGATCCCGCCAGATCTCCCGCTTTTCCCCCAAGAGACGGAGGTCGCGGAATTGTTCGAACTTCCGCTCTCCTTCGCCCTTGATCCCTCCAATCGAATCAAGAAATCAATAGAATTTCAGGGTGTTGAACGGCATTATTACGAAATAATGTGGGAAGGACGCCGCATCTGGGGGATTACCGCCGCCATCCTCGCCAATCTTTCGCGAAGGCTCGGCCATGACCAGCCTGTTGCCTGACGCCGACTGGCGCCATCGGCCCGGCCTGGACGCGCTGCTGAAGGCTCTGGGGAGCGAACAAGGCCTTGCCCGCTTCGTCGGCGGCGCGGTGCGGGATGGGCTGCTCGGCCTGCCGGTAAGCGATCTGGACATCGCGACCGTCATCGAACCCAAGGGCGTTATCGACCGGCTGAAAGCCGCCGGGATCAAGGCCGTGCCCACCGGCATAGATCACGGAACGATCACCGCCGTCATCAATAGCTGGCCGGTCGAGATCACGACTCTGCGCCGCGACGTCAGCACGGATGGCCGCCGCGCCACCATCGCCTATACCGACGACTGGCGCGAAGACGCCGCCCGGCGCGATTTCACCATCAACGCCCTCTATGCCGATCCCCTCACCCACGAAATCACGGATTTCTTCGGCGGCGTGGCTGACTTGAAGGCGCACCGCGTCCGCTTCATCGGGGATGCCAACGCCCGGATCGCAGAGGACCATCTCCGCATCCTGCGCTATTTCCGTTTCCTCGCCCGCTTCGGTCAAGATGAACCGGACGAAGAGGCCTATACCGCCTGCCGTGCCGCCGCCAACAGCCTGATGGCGCTTTCGCGAGAGCGGATCGCGGACGAGTTGCTCAAATTGCTCGCCATTCCCCGGCCCCTTGCCTCGCTTCAACTCATGATCGAGGGTGGCATATTGCTGCCGGTCATTCCCGAGATCGATGGAAGCGGGCTCGCTCGCCTGTCCACGCTGATCGAGCGCGAATCCGCTTCGGGCACCAGCCCTTCGGCGATGCGCCGTCTGGCCGCCCTTCTCCCTCCCGATCCGCGCATAGCCGATCAGGTCGGCGCCCGGCTCAAATTGTCCAACAAGGCCCGCAAGCGGCTCATGACCGCGCTTGACGGAAGCGCCACCAGCGCGGCACCCCGCACCCTCGCCTTTCAGATCGGCATTGAAGGGGCGATCGATCGCCTCCTGATCGATCCCGAAGCGCCGCTCGACGGCATAGCGACGCTCATGGACTGGACCCCGCCCCGATTGCCGCTAGGCGGCGGCGCGCTCATCGCGCGCGGCCTGCAACCCGGCCCAGATGTGGCCAAGGCGCTGGCGGAGGTTCAGAAGATCTGGGTGGCCGAGGGCTTTCCCGATGACGCCCGCGTGGCCGAAATCGCGGATCAGACCGTTTCGAAATTCCAGCGCGCCCGCCAATAATCAAAAGCTTCGCTCTCCGGCATCGGCCGCGCGAAATAATAGCCCTGCCCCTGCCAGCAGCCCAGATTCTGCAACGCATGGGCCAGTTCTTGCGTCTCGATCCCTTCGGCGGTCACATGCAGGCCCAGCGATTCGGCCAGCGACAGGATGGTGCGAACCATGATTTCCTTGTCGCGGTCCTCCAGCATGGAGGTCACGAAGCTGCGATCGATCTTCAAAATATCGATCGGCAGGCTGTGCAGGCTCGCCAGGTTCGAATAGCCCGTGCCAAAATCGTCCATGGCGATCGGCATGTGGAGATCCTTGAGCGCGAAAAGCAGCTTCCGCGCCTTTTCCGGATCGGCCACGATGGCGCTCTCTGTCAGTTCCGCGGTCAGCCGATTGCCCGAAATGCCCGAATAGCGCAGCGCTTCCTCGAACATGGAAGCGACATCGTCCCGCGCCATTTGAATGGGCGAAAGGTTCACATTGACGCCCACCGGCAGCGGCTGGCCGAATTTCGCGTCCCAACGGCTGATTGCCTGCGCCGCCTCATAGGCTGCCCAACGCCCCAACGGCGTGATCAGCCCGCTTTCCTCCGCCACGGCGATGAACTCAGTGGGTGAGACATGGCCCAGTTCTTCATCCTCCCACCGGGCCAATGCCTCGAAGCCGGTAATTTCTCCGGTCTGCAAATGAATGAGCGGCTGGAAGGCCAGGGTCAACCCGCCCTGGGCCAGCGCATCGCGCAGACGGCTCTCTATGGAAAAGCGCCGCTGCGCCTCCTTGAGTACGCCGTTTCGGTAGATTTCAACCTTGCCGCTGCGCTTGGCGATTTTCACCGCCGCCTGCGCCTTGCGGACCACATCTTCGGGGTCTTCGGTCAGGTTGGTCGACAAGGCGCAGCCGATCGCGCAATCGACCCGGATTTGCAGATCGCTCAGCCTGATCGGATAGCTAAGCGCATCGCGAATGCGCTGAACGATATGAAGAGCATCCGATAGGCCATTGTTCAAGCGAGCAAAAATTGCAAAATCATTGCCCCCAATGCGCGCCAGCACATCGCCCTGCCGCAGGCTCGACTTCAATCGCTTGGCGACCGTGATCAGCAATTCGTCACCGGCCATCGGTCCCAATGACTCATTGACCCGGCTGAACCGGCTGAGATCGATGGCGATGATCCCGAACTGCGCATTGTCCGGCCAAGGCATATTGGCCAGCCGTTCCTCGATTTCCTCGCCAAAGCCGGTCCGGTTGGGCAGCGCGGTCAAGCCGTCCGACAGCAATTCCCGCCGCAAATTCTTCTCGATGGTCCGGTCGCTGGTTCGGTCGAGCGCGGTGAATAGAAAAAGATTGGACTCACCCTCCATTTCGGGCAGGCGGCCCACCGTGCAATAAAAATATTCAGGGCCCAAAACGCCGTCACGGCGCAATTCGAAACCTTCCGAATCACGCCCTGACAAGACGCATTGCACGATGCGCTTGCGCCATTCCGCGACATGGGATCGTTCGGCTTCGCCCGGCCCGCGGGGATTGAAATAATTGCCGAACGGCACATTGCTCGTCATCATCGACAACTTATTATTTTTGAACGAAAATGTCGCCGCCGGATAGGGCAATGCGGCCAGCCAGTCGGCTATCGCCACGCGATGCGAAAGATGCGCGTCATCCGCCCCCTTAAGGAGCTCGATCTTCGGCATCTCACTCGTCCGATCGCGCATCGACATGGATTTCATAGGCCCGCGATAGGCCCAATCGGTAAATTTTCGGGAAACGACATTCCCGTACCCGATGCGCTAATGGCAAAAAATCAGCTTGTCAGAACCGGTTATCGCGGGGAAAGCCCGTGGGCGGCATCCGCCCCGCCGCGCCTCTTGCGACGCGCCATGGCGTCATGTCCGCTTCCGTCCGGGTACGGCCCGATCCTCCGCCCATGGCCCAGCTAAGGCCGTCCGACAGGCGGAAGGCGATGGCGTCGGACAATCCGCCATCGCGATAGCGCTGCATCTGGACGCCCTGTCCACGCGCCATGCGCGGCATTTCGATCAGCGTGAAGACCAGCAACTTGCGGTTCTCGCCCACCACTGCGACGCTGTCCGCCTCGGATGCGATGGGATGCACGACGCTGAGCTTCGCGCCGGTCCGCACATTGACGACCTGCTTGCCCTTGCGCGTTTCCGCGATCACGTCGGCCACAGCGGCCACGAAGCCGCGACCGTCAGAGGCCGCCAACAACAGTTCGCCGCCGATCCGCGCAGGCATCAAGGCAACGATATTGCCGGTCCCATCCATATCGACCAGCGACCGCACCGGATCGCCAAAGCCGCGCCCGCCCGGCAGCTTGTCCGCGCCCAGGGTGAAGATGCGGCCCGTTTCCGTGGCCAGCAACAGCTTGTCCGTGGTCTGAGCGTGGAAGGCGATCATCGGACCGTCGCCTTCCTTGAACTTCAGCGTGTCTGCCGAGGCAAGGTCGCGATGTCCACTCATCGCCCTGATCCAGCCGCGCTCGGACAGGATCACGGTGATCGGCTCCTTCTCTATCATCGCCTCCAGCGGGATTTCCCGCGCCGGGGCGGCCTCCTCGACCAAAGTGCGCCGCTTGCCGAAATCGCTGTCGGGCGAATAGCGCTTGCGCAGGTCCGCCAGATCCTTCTTCAGCCGGGTCCGTTGCCGCGTCGGGCTTTCGACCAGCTTGATCAGTTCGTCACGTTCTTTCAGCAGCTCCGAATGTTCGCGCCGCAGTTCCATCTCCTCCAGCTTGCGCAAAGAACGCAGCCGCATGTTGAGGATCGCCTCGGCCTGCCGGTCGTTGAGGCCGAATTCGGCCATCATCACTTCCTTGGGCTCATCCTCGGTGCGGATGATCTCGATCACCCGGTCGAGGTTCAAATAGGCGATGATATAGCCGTCGAGCAGTTCCAGCCGCGCCGCGATCTTCTCCAGCCGGTGCTGCGCGCGCCGCACCAGCACATCGATCTGGTGCTTCAACCACTCGACCAGCACGGATTTCAGGCCCAACACCCGCGGCGTCCGAGTGGCGTCGAGCACGTTCAGGTTCAGCGGAAAGCGGTTTTCGAGGTCGGTCAGCCGGAACAGGCTGTCCATCAGCACATCGGGGTCGACGGTGCGGGCGCGTGGTTCGATGACGATGCGAATCTGCTCGTCGCTCTCGTCGCGCACATCGGCCAGGATCGGCAGCTTCTTGTCGTTGATCAGAACCGCGATCTGCTCGATCAGCTTGGATTTCTGGACCTGGAAGGGGATTTGGGTGACCACGGCGACCCAGGTGCCGCGCCCGCCATCCTCCTTGTGCCAGCGCGCGCGGGTTCGAAACGATCCCCGCCCCGTCGCATAAGCCTCTGAAATGATGGAAGCGCTGTCGACCAACACGCCGCCCGTCGGAAAGTCCGGCCCTCGCACGATCTGCATCAGATCGGCATGCTCCGCCTCCGGATTGTCGATCAACAGGCTGGCGGCGTCGATCAGTTCCGCGACATTGTGCGGCGGGATGCTGGTCGCCATGCCGACCGCGATGCCGGTGGCGCCATTGGCGAGCAGATTGGGGAAAAGGCCGGGAAAGACCTCCGGCTCATGATCCTCGCCATTATAGGTCGGGCGGAACTCGACAGTGCCCTCGTCCAGCCCCGCCATCAGATCGGCCGCCGCCTGCGTCAGCCGCGCCTCGGTATAGCGCATCGCCGCCGCATTATCGCCGTCGATATTGCCGAAATTGCCCTGTCCATCGACCAGCGGCGTGCGCAGCGAAAAATCCTGCGCCAGACGCACCATGGCGTCATAGACCGATGCGTCGCCATGCGGATGATATTTACCGATGACGTCACCGACGACGCGAGCGCATTTCTTGTAGGAGGTGGTGTTGCGCGCCGGATTGGCGACCAGCACGTCCGGGGAGGCGCCGCCTGGCTCCATCCGCAGCAGCCGCATCGCCCAGAGCAGCCGGCGATGCACCGGCTTCAACCCATCGCGCAGGTCCGGCAACGATCGGGCCGTGATGGTCGAAAGCGCATAGACGAGATAGCGCTGGGACAGCGCATCGTCGAACGGGTGGTCCTTGATAGCATCGAATGGGTCGCGAAAATCGGTCATCGAGATCGGAATAGCAGCGCCGTGACAAAACGGAAACGAAGTTTAGATAGGCGATCGATCCAGTTAAAGGAATCGCTCTCCCGCGTTCGCAGGAGCACCGAGCGCCTCATTACTAACGCGGCAGGAACCGCCCTTCCGGATCGGCCGCGATCTCCCGAGCGAACTCCGCGCTGATCCAGTCGCGGAACGCCTTCACCTTGGGCATGTTGCGGGCGTGGGGCGGATAGACCACCCAATAGCTCGCCCGTTCCTTCACATAGGATGGAACAGCCTCCACCAGCAGCCCGGCCTCAACCTCCGCCTTCCACAGGAAGAGGTTGACGATCGCGACCCCCTGTCCCGCCATGGCCGCGCGGCCCTCCATCACCTGGGAATCCAGCGCGATGCCCGGCGGCAGCACCTTTCCGTCGGCTTCCACGCCGACGCCCGCGAACCATTCATGCCACCACATGTCATCCGGCGACAGGCGCGGCATGGCATGTAGCGCCCGAGGATCGGCAATCGGCCCGTTCTTCGCCAGCCACCCGGGGCTGCACAAGGGCGCCAGCCGGTTGTGGGTCAGCAACTTCGCCTCCACCCCCGGCCATTTCCCTTCCCCGCCGCGCACCGCAACATCCACGCCGTCGCGGGCAAAATCCACGACCTGGTTTGTCGCATCGATCCGCACGGCCAACCCTGGCTGGCGCATCTGGAAAGTCCCTATCCGGGGCGCCAGCCAGAGATGCGCGAAGCTAATGGAGCAACTGATCGTCAGCACCGTCGAATGATCCTGCGTCAGCGCGGCGAAACCCTGCCGCATCTGGTCGAAGGCGCGGGTGATGATGGGCGCGATCTCTCGCCCCTTGTCGGTCAGCGCCACCTTCCGTCCTGCCCGCTGGAACAGGCCGATCCCCAGCCGCTCTTCTAGCAATTTCACCTGATAGCTGACGGCCGCCTGCGTCATCCCCAATTCCTGCGCGGCGGCGGTGAAATTTTCGAGCCGCGCCGCGGCCTCGAACACGCGGACGGCAGACAAAGGCGGCAATTGGCTCATGACGGATTGATAAGCAGACCTTATATGAAAGGTCCATCCTTTTGTTGGCGGCCGCTACGGAAAAAAGCGATAGACATTCCAGCGAAACGAAAGCGTTTCGCACTTCAATCATGGAAAAAGGAGCCCGTCATGCGCTTGTCTGACGACGACCAGCTGTGCGCCAACAGCCATGAAACATCCACCGCCCTTTCCGGTTTGATCGCCACCATCATGCAGGCCTTCTGCACGCTTCACCGCATCGCCTGGTCAGCGCCCTGGACGGAGGAATAGCGATGAAGCCGCTCAAAAATCGCGAAGACCGTCCGACGGGGCTTGCACATTCCGCGCCATGCGCCACCTTGCGCGCGTGTCCGATTCCCGTCTTTCCTCTCTTCCCGATCTTCCCCCTCCGCCGCCCGCGCTGCTGATCGGGGCCGCGCTGTTCCTCGACTTCGACGGAACCCTGGCCCCGATCGCGGATACCCCCGATAGCGTCGTGGTCGATGACGATCTGCTCGCCTTGCTCGGTCGCCTGCGCGATCGTCTGGAGGGACGGCTCGCGATCGTGAGCGGCCGATCGGTCGCGACGCTGCGCGACTTCGGCTTTGGCGCATTTCTGCTGGCGGGCACGCATGGGCTGGAATTGGCGGAACCCGGCCGTCTGGCCGAGGCGCCGGCCCGCCTGCCCGCGATCAATGAGGCCGAAGCCGCCTTCCAGAGTTTCGCAGCGGGCAAGTCCGGCGTCCTTGTTGAACGCAAGACGATCAGCGTCGGCCTTCATTTTCGCGGTGCGCCCCAGTGGGGCCGGGAGGCGGGCGATCTGGCGACGCGCCTCGCGGATCAGTTTGGCCTCGCGCTCCAGCCGGGCAAGATGCTCTACGAATTGCGTCCCGGCGGCGCCGACAAGGGCAGCGCCGTCCGCGCGCTGATGCAGCGCGCGCCCATGACAGGCGGCACCCCCCTGTTCATCGGAGACGATGTCACCGATGAGGAAGGCTTTGCCGTCGCCCGCGATCTGGGCGGCGCAGGAATTCTGGTCGGCGCGCCCAGATCGACGCTCGCCGCATTCTCTTTGGAACAGGTTGCCGCCGTCAGGCATTATCTTGCTCAGGGGTTCGCTGGCACCGACTGATCCGATGTCCGTCGTCCCCGTCGTGCACGAACTAGGGGGACGGACCGATAGCAACGCAGAAAAACGACCGCCCGGGCGGGAACGAGCGTACGCTCGACCTTTGGCCCATCGGCAACTGCCAGGCGTCCGCGCTGATCGACCGCGCCGGGCGGATGGTCTGGGCGTGCGTGCCCCGCGTGGACGGCGATCCCGTTTTTTCCGCGCTGCTGGACGATGCCGCCTGGGACAAGCCGGAAGCGCGAGGATTCTGGGCCATCGAGCTGGAAAACTGCACCCGGATCGAACAGTATTATATTCGCAACACGCCGATACTGGTCACGCGCCAGACCGATGACCAGGGCAATGCGATAGAGCTTTACGATTTCTGCCCGCGCCACAAGCATCAGGGCCGCATGTACCGGCCGGTGGCGTTCGCCCGCATCGTCCGGCCGATTTCCGGGAGTCCACGCGTTCGCGTCAGGCTGCGCCCGACCACCTCCTGGCATTCTGAAAAAGTGCCGATCAGCTACGGATCCAACCATATCCGGCTGGTGCTGTCCTATATGGCGATGCGCATGTCCACCAACGCGCCCATCGGCCTCATTTCCCAGGAAAGCTGGTTCCGCATCGAACATGACATGCATTTCTTCCTGGGGCCGGATGAGAGCTTTTCCGATGCCCTCCGCCCAGCGGTGGAACGAATGCTGGACGATACGATCCACGAATGGCAGATCTGGGTGCGCAGCCTGGCCATCCCCGCCGAATGGCAGGAGGCGGTCATTCGTTCCGCCATCACGCTCAAGCTCTGCCAGCATGAGGAAACCGGCGCGATCGTAGCAGCGCTCACCACCAGCATCCCCGAACATGCCGATAGCGGCCGTAACTGGGACTATCGCTACTGCTGGATCAGGGACGCCTATTATACTGTCGAGGCGCTCAATCGCCTGGGTGCGCTGGACGTATTGGAAAGTTATCTCGTCTATCTGCGCAACATCGTCGACGGCGCGCGGGGCGGCCATATCCAGCCGCTCTACGACGTGCGCGGCAATGCCACGCTGGAGGAGCGGGAGGCCCAAAATCTCCCCGGATACAGGGGCATGGGGCCGGTGCGGATCGGCAATGCCGCCTATTCGCAGATCCAGCATGACGCCTATGGCCAGATCGTCCTGTCCTCCGTCCAGGGCTTCATCGACCAGCGGCTGCTGCGCATGGCCGGCCCGGCGGATTTCGAGGCGCTGGAGGCGGTGGGCGAACGTGCCTGGCAGGTCTATGACCAGCCCGATGCGGGCCTGTGGGAACTGCGCACCCGCGCCCATGTCCACAGCTATAGCGCGGTCATGTGCTGGGCGGCATGCGACCGGCTTGCCCATGCGGCGACCGCCGTGGGATTGCCAGAACGCGAAGCCTATTGGCGCGAGCGGGCGGAGGTGATGAAGGCCCGCATCCTCCAATCCGCCTGGCGGACCGACAGCAATGCCATTTCCGCCAATTTTGAGGATGATGCGCGGGACGCTTCCCTGCTCCAATTGCTCGACCTGCGCTTCCTGACCGCGGACAATCCCATGTTCGTGGGGACGCTGACGGCGCTGGAAAAGGATTTGCGGCGCGGCAACGACATGCTCCGCTACAGCGCGCCCGATGATTTCGGGGAGCCGGTCACCGCCTTCAACGTCTGCACCTTCTGGCTGATCGAGGCGCTGCACCGCACCGGCCGCGGGGAGGAGGCGCGGTCCCTGTTCGAGGAAATGCTCTCCCGCCGCACCGCCGCCGGGCTGTTGTCCGAAGATATCGACCCTGTTTCCGGCGAGTTATGGGGGAACTATCCTCAAACCTACTCATTGGTCGGCATTATCAACTGCGCCGTGCTATTGAGCAAACCATGGAGCGTGATGCGATGAGGCGCTTGGCATGGAGGCGCTTGGCATGAGCCGTTTGATAGTCATTTCCAACCGGGTCAGCAAACCCAGCAAAACCGGCAATCAGGGCGGGCTGGCCGTCGCCCTTTCCCAGGCGCTGCGGGAAAGCCGCGGCATATGGGTCGGCTGGTCCGGCGAAGTCACGGAAAATTTCACCGGGCAGATCGGCTTTTCCGAGGATGAAGGCGTCAAGACCGCGACCATCGACCTGGAGGAACAGGATGTCGACGAATATTATAACGGCTATGCCAACAAGACGCTCTGGCCGCTGTTCCATTTCCGCATCGACCTGGCCGAATATGAGCGCGATTTCGAGGGCGGCTACAACCGCGTCAACCAGCGTTTCGCGGACACCACCAGCCCGCTGATCGAACCGGAAGACGTCATCTGGGTCCAGGATTATCACATGATCCCGCTGGGCCGGATGCTGCGGGACCGAGGCCATGACAATCGCATGGGCTTCTTCCTGCACATCCCCTGGCCGCCGACCCGGCTGCTGGTATCGCTCCCCCATCATACCAAATTGGTGCAGGCTCTTTTCGCCTATGATGTCGTGGGCTTCCATACCGAGGAATGGCTGGAATCCTTCCGCCATTATGTGGAACGGGAAATGAACGGCTCCGTGGACGGCGACTTTGTGACGCTGGGCGACCGCACCATTCAGGCCATCGCCTGCCCAATCGGCATCAATGCGCAGGAATATGCCCATGCCGCCGTCAGCGAAGCGGCCAGCGACATGTATGAAAAGGTCCGCCGCTCCCTCCAGGATCGCGTCATGATCGTGGGGGTCGACCGGCTGGACTATAGCAAGGGTCTGGAGGAACGTTTCAACGGCTATGCCCGCTTCCTGAAGGACCATAGCGAACACCATCGCAACGTCGTGCTGACACAGATAGCTCCGCCCTCACGCGGGGAGGTGGAGAGCTATCAGCATATCCGCGCAACCCTGGATTCCCTCGCCGGCCGCATCAACGGCGAATATAGCGATGTCGACTGGACGCCGATCCGCTACGTCAACCAGGGCTATCCCCGCGACAAGCTGGCGGGCATCTATCGCGCGGCGAAGATCGGCCTCGTCACCCCCCTGCGCGACGGCATGAACCTGGTCGCCAAGGAATATGTGGCGGCGCAAAATCCCGACGATCCCGGCGTCCTCATCCTGTCGCGCTTTGCGGGGGCCGCCCAGCAGCTCAAGGACGCGCTGCTGATCAACCCCTACAGCCCGGAGGAGATGTCCGACGCCATCACCCGCGCTCTCGCCATGCCGCTCGATGAGCGCAAGCGCCGCTGGCGCGCCATGATGGACAGCGTGGAACAACAGGACATCAGTTGGTGGCGCCAGCGCTTTACCGAGCGGTTGATGGCGGTGCAGCGCAACGGCGAAATGAAGCCGGAAGCGGAACCGGCTTAACTTTCCCGCATCTGCCGCTAGAGCGATTTCCAAACGATCAGCATTGATCGCTGGTTAAGAAATCGCGGTCAACAAAAGACTCGGAGCGGCGATGGAAGACGAAGAACAAGCACGCGGCCCGATCGCCGCCATTCGCGCCAGATCGGGCGTCATATTGGGCGCGATCGGGCTGGTGGCCTGGATCGCGCTGGTTTGGTTCATGTTCGGGGACGTCCTGTAGGAGCCGCCATCCATTTGCACCCTTGCCCACTTTGGTCTAAGGGCCAGCCCAAGCAGCCCCGGCACCCGCTGATCCTTCCCGATTCGCGTTTGCCGGGGCACATTCATTATTGGGAAGACAGGAACCGCATATGGCCCGTCGCCGCCAGATCTACGAAGGCAAGGCAAAGATCCTTTACGAAGGCCCCGAGCCGGGCACGATCATCCAATATTTCAAGGATGACGCGACCGCCTTCAATGCCCAGAAAAAGGGCACGATTTCAGGCAAGGGCGTCCTCAACAACCGGATTTCCGAGCATATCTTCACCCTGCTCGGCCAGATCGGCGTTCCCACCCACTTCATCCGCCGCCTCAACATGCGCGAGCAGCTCGTCCGCCAGGTCGAGATCGTGCCGATCGAAGTCGTTGTGCGCAACGTCGCCGCCGGTTCGCTGAGCAAGAAGCTGGGTATCGAGGAAGGCACGCAGCTTCCCCGGACGCTGATCGAATATTGCTACAAGGACGACGCGCTGGGCGACCCGCTGGTGTCCGAAGAGCATATCGCCTGCTTCGGCTGGGCAACGCAGGACGAGATGCATGACATTGCCGACATGGCGATCCGCATCAACGACTTCATGTGCGGCCTGTTCGCGGGCATCGGCATCCGCCTGGTCGACTTCAAGCTGGAATTCGGCCGGCTGTGGGACGGCGAATATAGCCGCGTCATCCTGGCCGACGAGATCAGCCCGGACGGTTGCCGCCTGTGGGACATGACCACCGGCGAAAAGCTGGACAAGGACCGCTTCCGTCGCGACCTGGGCGGCGAAGTCGAAGCCTATCAGGAAGTCGCCCGCCGCCTGGGCCTGATGCCCGAAGGCGCGGACACGACCGTGCTCGACCTCGACACCCACCGCAAGAAGCGCGGCAAGGATTGATGGAGTTCGGCGCGCTGCTCAGGCGAGCAGCGCGTCCGCCATCAGCTTGACGCCCAGCAGCACCATCAGCACATAGATGAGCGTGTAGAAACGCGCGGCATCGACCCTCCGGACCAGCGCCACACCCGCAAAAGTGGCGGCCACGGCCAACGGGGTCAGCATCGCTGTCGCCAGCAGATTGCCTCTGGTGAATTGCCCCAGGGCGGCATAGGCGGGCACCTTCATCCAGTTCATCGTGGCGAAAGCGATCGCCGTCGTTCCGACCAGAACGTCACGGGGCAGGCGCTTGGGCAGCACCCACATCTGGAAGGGCGGCGATCCGGCATGGGCGATCTGGCTGGTGAAACCGCTCGCCACGCCGAACAGCACACCCACCCAAGCCGGCGAGGTGGACGGCAGCACGATTGCCCCTCCCCGCTCGACCCACAGGCGTTGAAGGCCGAACAGCGTCGAGATCAGGCCCAGCACCCCCAACACCGCGACTTCGGACACCTGGGCCGCAAAGAAATAGCCAAGGCCGATCCCTGTCGCCATGCCCGGCAGCATGACCTTCAGGACATGCCGGTCCCAGCTATGCCGGAAGGACCAGACGCTGACGGCATCCTGCAGGATCAGGATCGGCAACAGGATCGCCGCTCCCCTCACCGGATCGACTCCCAGGGCCATGATCGGCATGGCGAGCGCGCCGACTCCGGCGAATCCGCCCTTGGCAAGGCCGGACAGGATCACCGCTGCGATGGCGCAGGCATAATAGAGATATTCCGGATTCATGGCGTCCGCCTAAAGCAAGGAAGCCGATGGCGGGAGCATGTTTTTTCTTCCGAGCGTGTCAGCTATGCGCGCGATAACCGATCAAGACGCCGAAGGTGAAGGTCGCCAGAAGCGCAAGCTGAACCCGGCCATGGGGATCGTCGTAGCCCATAACCTGTTGACCGAAGGCGAAAAGCCCGACAAACATCGCCAAAGCAAGACCAGCCATGATGCAAAAACCCTTCCCTCCGGCCCGGAAGATAGCGCGGCTGTCGCTAACAAAAGCATAATGCCTTGCCTGTAGGAGCCGAGGAGATTAGGGGGTGCGCGAAAGCCTGTTTACGGAGTTCCTTGCCCCATGAAAGCCCGCATCTTCGTCACCCTCAAGGGCGGTGTCCTTGACCCGCAGGGCAAGGCGATCCACCACGCGCTGGAAGGCCTTGGCTTTGGCGGCGTCAACGATGTGCGCGCGGGCAAGCTGATTGAGCTGGACCTGGCCGACGGCACCAGCGACGAGGATATCGACGCCATGTGCCGCAAGCTGCTGGCGAACACGGTGATCGAAAACTACCGCATCGAAAAGGCCTGAGCCATGAAGAGCGCCGTCATCGTCTTCCCCGGCAGCAATTGCGACCGCGACCTCGCCGTGGCGTTCGAGGCGGCGACCGGCGCGAAGCCTGCCATGATCTGGCACCGCGACACCGAATTGCCGGACGATATCGACCTGATCGGCGTCCCGGGCGGCTTTTCCTATGGCGACTATCTGCGTTCCGGCGCGATGGCGGCCCGTTCGCCGGTAATGCAGGCGGTCGGACAAGCGGCTGAGCGCGGGGCTTATGTGCTCGGCATCTGCAACGGCTTCCAGGTGCTGACCGAGAGCGGGCTGCTGCCCGGCGCGTTGCTGCGCAATGCGGGCGGGCATTTCGTCTGCCGCGACGTGGCGCTGACGGTCGAGAATGCGCAGAGCGCCTTCACCAGCCGCTATGGCGCGGGCGAGGCGATCAGCTTTCCGGTGGCGCATCATGACGGCAATTATTTTGCCGATGCCGAAACGCTGGACCGGCTGGAAGGTGAAGGCCGGGTGGCGCTGCGTTATGCGGAGAGCGTCAACGGTTCGGCGCGGAACATTGCGGGCATCCTCAACGAAGCGGGCAATGTGCTGGGCATGATGCCGCATCCCGAACGGGTGATCGAAGCGGCCCATGGCGCGACCGACGGCCGAAGGTTGTTCGAGGGGCTGGTGGAAGGGCTGCTGGCCCGGGCCTAAGAGGCGCTGTCCCTCCGAGGGGTAGAGTGACATAGTTGACGCTATGGAAGGTCGGAAAACTGCGGTTTCCGGGCCTTTTTCCTGTTCGCGGTCGAGCGTTCCACGCCGAAGTTCACAGTGTATGCGCGCGCGTGCCCGGGCGCGCGTATGCGTGGCGGCGCGATGTGTCGGACGTTTCAAAGAGGGAAGCGAGATAGACCCGTCGGCGCGAAATAGGACAGGCGAAATTGTACATTGTTGGAGAAATAGGATGCTTTTGAGGATGCTGTGGCCATTGGGTCACCCATTATCCTCAGCCAGCCATCAGGCTCAGGGGCCGGATGATTGAAAGGAGAGTCGGAAAACGACCACTACCGGACGTTGCGGTCGCGGATAAAGGTGCGCCAAGCTGCCTTTCGGTCCATCCGCTTTTCGGCCTTTCGTTTGATCAATTCGCGGCAGGCCAGCCATATCACTGGCGCAGCGACAATCCCGTAAATCGTCAGATTGAGCCATGCAGGAAGGGAAAGAAACCGGACCGCAAAGCCAGCGGCGAATAACGCGAAGGCTATCCCATATATAAGCGCCCACTGAGACAACTTCTTTTTCCGCACGGCGTTTCCTTTCCGACGCCGCTGTAAGGCTATCGAGTTAATGACCGCTTTCCACCCAATTTCGTCATTCCAGCGAAAGCTGGAATCCCGTGAGGATTGATATTGCATCATCGCCTGAGATCCCAGCTTTCGCTGGGATGACGGATGGCGGCAAATGCCGTTTAACGAGACTCCCACTCTGCCGGATATGCATCCCCTGGCAGCCGAAATTTATGGAAATGTCCGGAGATGGATTCCCGCTTCCGCGGGAATGACTGGTAGGGTGCGCTTTCCGCTCTAGCCGCCCCGGTGATAGTCATATTCGAAGGCGCGGCCTTCCTGCTTGGTGAGGATCGCGCCGATAATCGCGCCGCCTGCGCGGCGGAGGCGATCGACAGCCACGCGCAGGCCGCCATGATGGTTGCGTCCCCATTCCACCACCAGCAGCGTCACCTGCGCCTTGCTCGCCAGCAGGCAGGCGTCCGAAAGGCCCAGGACCGGCGGCGCGTCGATCAGCACCGTGTCATAACGTTCGCGCACGGTCGCCAGCAGGGAATCCATCGCGGGCGTGACCAGCAATTCGGCCGGGCTGGGCGGGATCGCGCCGCAGGGCAGCAGAGCCACGCCCGCCACGCCGCTGTCGATGATGACATCGTCCATCTTCGCCTGTCCCGTCATCAGTTCGCTGATGCCGCGCGCGGGCGATACGCCGAACAGGCTATGCTGCCTGGGCCGCCGCATGTCGGCGTCGATCACCAGCACCCGCTTGTCGAGCTTCGCCAGCGCCTTCGCCAGAGCATATAGGGTCGAGGACTTGCCCTCCCCCTCCTGCGCGCTGGTGACGAGGATCGAGCGCGGCAGGCCCACCGCAGAACCCAGCAGCAGCGAGGAGGCCATGGGCGCGAAAATCTCCGCCCCAGGCTTCTCGCCCGCCGGAACCGCGCCCAGCAGCGGCAGGTTGACCCGCTCCGCCAGCGTATCGGCGGAGGTCACCGCATCGTCGAAAATATGCCGCCCCGCCACCGCCAATAATCCGAGGAACAGCCCGCCCAGCGACGCCAGCAGCATGGTGACGCCGATATTGGGCGAGGAAGGCCGCGATGGCACCGCCGCCCGGTCCAGCGGCTGGATGCGGCCCGCCTGGAAGCCCGCCTGCGAGGCCATGTCGCGATAGCGCTGGAGCAGGCTGTCGTGCAACAGGCGGAAGGTGTCGACCTGCCGTTCCAATATGTTCATCTGCACGCCCCGGCCGCGTTCGGCCTGCGCCTGCCGCTCGACCTTGGCGATTTCGGACTGGATCTGCTTTTCGCCATGGATGGCGACGTCGAACTGTTCCTTGAGCGAGGCGCGGATGGTGTTCGCCATACCTTCGGCCTGATCGTCCAGCGCCGCCAGCCGCGCGCGGGCTTCGCGCATTTCGGGATGGGCATCCTTGCGGAACTGGCGTTCCTGCACGACCTGCGCCCTCGCCTGGGCCCGCTCCGTCATGATCTGTTGCATGGCACCGTTGTTCAGCACTTCGGGCAGGGTTTCGACGCTGGACATGCGCGCGCTTTCCCAGCGTTTCTGGGCGGCGATCCGGTCCGCCGTCGCCTGTGCGCGGAAGGCGTTGAGCTGGGCCAGCCGGGTCGCCGTGGTGCCTTCGGGCGGCGTGTCGCCGCTTTCATCGTCCTTCGACCCCGGTGGAGCCATCGCGCCGGCATTGGCGGCATAAACCGCCAGATCGCGCTCCGCTCGTTCCAGATCCTTGCGCGCCCCGTCCAGTTCGCCCAGCAGGAAACGGCGGGCCTGAACCCCGGATTCAAAGCCGCGCCGGAGGTCGGCGCGGATCAGGCTGTCGGCATAGCTGTTGGCGACGCGGGCCGACAGAACCGGGTCAGCGCTGGTGAAACTGATGCGGATGACGCGGGACTTGCCCGGCAGCTCGACATGCAGATTGTCGCGCAGCAGGCCCACGACCATCTCGGTTTCGACCTGCCGCTGGGTGAGCGATCCCGCTCCCCGGTCCGGGCGGCGGACATCCATGCCGTCGAAAAAGGTGCGGCTGCCGACCAACGCCAGTTCGCGGGCCACATCCTCCGCCAGAGCGCGGCTGCGCAGCACCTCCAGTTCGGTCTGCATCAGCGCTTCATTGTCGGACGGTGTCGCCTGCCTTTGCGCGGCGGCGGCACCTGCGGCACCGGCCGGGATATCCTCCACCTCGACCGAGGCGGTCGCCTGATAATCGGGGGTCGACAGCAGGATGAAGACCACGCCCGCCAGCACGCAAAGCGCCATGGTGACGAACAGGATGATGCGATGCCGCCGAACCGCCGTCCAAGCTCCGCTCGCGGCAGTGGCGAAGCGGGCGGCGCGGCCTTCCATCGTGGCGGAGGCGCCGTCGATCAACAGGCCCGGCCCCGCCATCAGAGCCCTCCATCCAGCGCGACGAAGCCCGCGCCGACCACCGGCAGGGCCAGCAGCGCGCCGCCCAGGATCGCCTTGGCTCGCGACAGGCCGACGATGATGGTGTCGCCCGGCAGAATTTCGGGATCGGGCGCCTGCCCCTTACGGATCGCGCCAAGGTCGAACATCGCGGCCTTGCGCTCGCCGTCCGATTGCCGGACCACCACGATCTGGCCGAGGCTGGCGAGCCGGGTCGGTCCCTTGGCCAAGGCGACGGCCTGCAACAATCCGAGGCGGCCGTCGAACGGGAACAGGCCCGGTTCGCGGACTTCGCCGTCGACGGTGATGCGGCGGCCCACCGCCTTCTTGACGAATATCGTCACCTGCGGGGAGACGAGATAGCGGTCGCCCAAGCGCCCGGCGATGACGTCCGAGGCTTCGCTGGCGGAAAGACCGGCGACGGAGACGTCTCCGACCAGCGGCATGCGCACCATGCCCGCCGCCGTCACCTGCGCATCTTCCAGCGACAGGCCCGGCTCGTGATAGATATGGATGCGTAGGATATCGTCGGGGGATATGCGGTAATCGACACCTACCGCCGGGGCGGGCGGGATCGCGGCATAGGCGGCATCCCCCTTCGGCGCGTCCTCCACGGTCGAGCAGGCGCCAAGCAGCGCAGTGGCCATGATCATGGCCAGCATCTGGTTCCTGCTGTCGGTCGGCCGGTTCATGCCGTTAAAAATCCCCGCAAATTCTCTGGGCACGCATGAAGCCTGCCATTGCGGGCGGGGTTAACGGCGCGACGGGGACATGGCAACCATGGGCTCGTCGGAAGGCGAGCCCATGCGCCCGATCAGATGGCGATCCGGGCCTGATCCGGGACGACTCGCCGGGGCTGATCGGGCCAGACGCCGCGCGTATCGTAGACCGCCTTGTCGGAACGTTCGTCCACCGGGACCGATTTGAACATGTCATGATCGACAAGAATGACGAAAACGCCGCATTGTTCCAGAGCCGTATCGAGATCGATCAGATCGGCGCCGGTCCCGGCGAACTCCATCGGCAGGTCATGGGCATAGGGTTCGACCAATTTGATCCGGCGCCCATAGCGTTTGGCGAGGCGCGCGGCGACCTTCACGGCGGGGCTTTCGCGGAAATCGTCGATATTGGGTTTGAAGGCGAGGCCAAGACAGGCGACCTGCTCGCGCGGAAATTCGTCGATTAGGTCGGATGCTTTCGCGACGACATGGTCGGTCTTGCCGTCATTCACTTCGCGGGCGGTGCGGATGAGGCGGCTGTTTTCCGGGTCGCCATGGACGATGAACCAGGGGTCGACCGCGATGCAGTGGCCGCCGACGCCGGGGCCGGGTTGCAGGATGTTCACGCGGGGGTGACGGTTGGCGAGCCGGATGACTTCCCACACGTCGATGTCCATGCGTTCCGCGATCACGGACAGTTCGTTGGCGAAGGCGATGTTGACGTCGCGGAAGCTGTTTTCGACCAGCTTCACCATTTCCGCCGCGCGAGCGCTGGTGGTGATGCAGGCGCCGCGCACGAACTGGCGGTAGAAGCCCAGCGCCTTGCGGGCGCAGCGGGGCGTGATGCCGCCAATGCAGCGGTCATTGTCGATCAGTTCAACCAATATGCGGCCGGGCAGGACGCGCTCCGGGCAATAGGCGATGGCGATGTCGCCGGCGACCCCCGGCTCGGGCATTTTGAGGTCGGGACGAAGCTGGGCGAAGAGGTCGCGCATGGCTTCGGTGGTGCCGACGGGGGAGGTCGATTCGAGGATGACGGTGTCGCCCGCTTTCAGAACCTGCGCGACGGTGCGGGCGGCCTTGAGGACATGGCTGATGTCGGGGGCACGGTCCTCGGCTACGGGCGTGGGCACGGCGATGATGAAGACGTCGCTGGGTTCGACTTCCATGCTGGCGCGGAGATTGCCGCGGGAGACGACGCCCTGGACCAGACCGTCAAGGTCCACCTCCTCGATATGGACGCGGCCGGAGTTGACCGTCTCCACCACATGGGCGCTGACGTCGACGCCGACCACCTTTGCGCCCCCTCGCGCAATCAGGGCGGCGGTCGGCAAGCCGATATAGCCTAGTCCGATGACGGAAACCTTCTGCTGAAGCTTGTCGAGGGGCATTTGGAGGTCCTGGGGAAGCCGATGATTTCCCCCGGTTTCTGACTGGAAATGCTGAAGATTTCGGTAACGAGGGTTTGAATGCGTTGTGTTCCTGCGCAGGCAGGAACATCGCTAAACGTCAGGCCGCCTCTTCCAGATCGTCAGCCGCTGCGCTGGCGGCAATGATGTCCCCGATGCGCTCCGACGCGTGGCCATCGCCAAAGGGGTTGTGGGCGCGGGACATGGCGGCGTAGGCAGCCTCATCATCCAGCAGGGCGAAGACGGAGCGGACGATTGCCGCCCGGTCCGTGCCGACCAGCTTCGCCGTCCCGGCCGTCACCCCCTCGGGACGCTCCGTCGTTTCGCGCATCACCAGCACCGGCTTGCCGAGCGAGGGCGCCTCTTCCTGCACGCCGCCGCTATCGGTCAGGACAAGGTCGCACAGGTCGAGCAGGCGGACGAAATGAGGATAGTCCAGCGGCTCGATCATCGCGACATTGGGAAGGCCGCCGAGTACCGCGTCCATCACCGGACGCACATTGGGATTGGGGTGAACGGGGAAGATCACCGCGACGTCAGGCCGTCCGGCAATATCCGCGATGGAGCGGGCGATCGCTTCCATGCCGCCGCCGAAATTTTCCCGCCTATGGCTGGTGACGGCGATGATCCGCTTGTCCGCGAAACGCTGGGCGAGATCGTCCAGCCCAGCGGCAAGGCTGGGCTCCTGCAGAACGCGCTGGCGGGTGGCCAGCAGGGCGTCGATCACGGTGTTGCCGGTAATGTGGATGGTCGCCGGATCGCGATTTTCGGCCAGCAGGGCATTGGCGGCCTGCTGCGTCGGAGCGAAGTTCATGTCCGCGATGCAGGCCACCACGCGGCGGTTCACTTCCTCCGGCCAGGGGTGGTGGATGTCGCCGCTGCGCAGGCCCGCCTCGACATGGGCCACGGGGATCTTCCGGTAATAGGCGGCAAGGCTGGCGACCATGGTGGTCAGCGTATCGCCGTGCACGACGATACGGTCGGGCTTTTCGGCATCGAAGGCGCGGCCCAGTTCCACGATCAGCTTTGCGGTGAGGCCATCCAGCGTCTGGTTGGGCGTCATCACGTCCAGGTCGATGTCGGGCGCGATCCCGGCAATCTCCAGCACCTGGTCCAGCAGGCCGCGATGCTGCGCGGTCACGATCACGCGCGTTTCCACATCCTCCCGCTCCCGTAGCGCGTGAATCACCGGAAACAGCTTGATCGCTTCGGGGCGCGTCCCGAACACCAGCGCAACCTTCATTTCCTACCCTTTGCAAGCCGCCATTCGGATAAGTGCCTGGCAGAAAATGGTAACCATCCCCTGAACATGAGTACCCCCGACGCACGCTTTCGCATTGGCAAAAACCTATGCTAGAGGCCAGCCGAACCCTCTTCCCAAACGAAGGCTCAGTTATTTTATGAAGATCACGATGATCGGCACGGGCTATGTCGGGCTGGTGTCAGGCGCCTGCTTTGCCGATTTCGGCCATGACGTGGTGTGCGTGGACAAGGATGCGGGCAAGATCGCCGCGATCGAATCCGGGCGGATGCCGATCTATGAACCGGGCCTCGACCATCTGGTGGGCAGCAACGCATCCGCGGGGCGGCTGACCTTCACGACCGATCTGACGGCGGGCGTGAAGGGCGCGGATGCGATCTTCATTGCCGTGGGCACGCCTTCGCGGCGCGGCGACGGGCACGCGGATTTGAGCTATGTCTATGCCGCTGCGAAGGAAATCGCGGAATCGCTGGACGGGCCGACGGTCATCGTCACCAAGTCCACCGTCCCCGTCGGCACCGGCGACGAAGTAGAGCGGATCGTCAGGGAAGCCCGGCCCGATCTCGACATCCATGTCGTCTCCAACCCCGAATTCCTGCGCGAAGGCGCGGCGATCGGGGATTTCAAGCGGCCCGACCGCGTGGTCGTCGGCACCACCGGCAGCGAGCGAGCGATCGAGGTGATGGCGCAAGTCTATCGCCCGCTGAACCTCAATCAGGCGCCGGTCATGTTCACCGGGCGGCGGACGGCGGAGCTGATCAAATATGCCGCCAACGCCTTTCTGGCGACCAAGATCACCTTCATCAACGAGATGGCGGACCTGTGCGAAGCAGTCGGCGCCGAGGTGCAGGATGTGTCGCGGGGAATCGGGCTGGATAATCGGATCGGATCGAAGTTCCTGCATGCCGGGCCGGGCTATGGCGGTTCCTGCTTCCCCAAGGACACGCTGGCGCTGGTGAAAACGGGTCAGGATTACGACACGCCGATCCGCATCGTCGAAACCGTCGTGCAGGTGAATGACCTGCGCAAGCGCGCCATGGGCCGCAAGATCGTCAAGGCGCTGGGCGGCGAAGCGCGAGGCAAGACGGTCGCGCTGCTGGGCCTGACCTTCAAGCCCAATACGGACGATATGCGCGATGCGCCGAGCCTGGCCATCGTGCAGGCGCTGGAGGATGCGGGTGCGAAGATCGTCGCCTATGATCCGGAGGGCATGGAGGTGGCCGCGCCGCTAATGCCGGGCGTGACCATGGCGAAGGATGCCTATGAAGCCGCGACCGGCGCCGACGCGCTGGTTCTGGTGACGGAATGGGACGCGTTCCGGGCGCTGGACCTGAAGCGCCTCGCCGCTTCGATGAACGGGCCGGTGCTGGTCGACCTGCGCAACATCTATCCGCGCAGGGAGGCTGAAGCGGCGGGCTTTGCGCTGACGCGGGTCGGGGGCAAGGGCGTTTCGGTCTGATGCTGTTGAAACCCTCGGAAGGGCGCGAGGAGCGCGTCCTTCCCCGGCTACATCATTGGGTGATGGCGACTGTTACCCTGTTTGCGATCATACTGGTCGTGCCGGTCATTGCAGGCCTGACCTGAGTACCTGAAAATGCCGTGCTCCCGCCTTCGCAGGAGGACGGCGTCTCTCCAATCAGGCCTTCAGCTTCCACCCGCGCTTGAGAAGCACATAGCACAGCACTCCCAGACCGATATTCAATCCCAACAGCACCAGGCTGCCCACCACCACATCGCCGTCCGCCGCCGCTACGAATCCGTAGCGGAAGCCGGAAATGGCGTAGAAGAAGGGGTTGGCATGGCTGATAGCGCGAAAGACGGGCGCCAGCCGATCGATCGAGTAGAAAGTGCCCGACAGGAGCGTCATCGGCCCGATCACGAAATTGGTGATGGCGGCGGCATGATCGAACTTTTCCGCCCAGATCGAGGTCAGCACGCCGATAAAGGCCGTCAGTCCCGCGCCCATCAGCCCGAACCACAGGATCGCCCAGGGGTGAGCCGGGGTAACATGCACGCCCGGCCAAAGCGCCATCGCGCCCCACAGCGCAAGCCCCACGCAGACAGCCCGGGTCACCGCCGCGCCGACCAGCGCCAGCAGCAATTCGCTGACCGACAGCGGCGGCATCAGATAATCGATCAACGTCCCCTGCATCTTGCCCGCGAGCAGGGAAAAGCTGCTATTGGCGAAGGCATTGTTCATCATGCCCATGATCATCAGGCCCGGCGCGATGAAATCCGGGAACGGCACGCCCAGCACCTGACGATTGGCCCCGCCAAGCGCCAGGGTGAAGATCACCAGGAACATCAGCGTCGTGACGGCGGGCGCCCAGATGGTCTGAAGCTGCACCTTCATGAAGCGCCTGACTTCTTTCCGGTAGAGCGCGCGGGTTCCCGCCCAGTTGACATTGCGGATGACCAGCTCGCCGGGTTCATGGAAAGGCGGCTGATGCGACAGGGAGGCAGCAATTTTGGACTGGTCGTTCATGATCGGATCGACTATCGGCTGAGGGGTTGTGCCGCAAGGGCGTTATGCACGGGAAATTGAACCTGTGCTGGCGCGCCCCATATAGGGCGCGGATTTGAAATTTTGAGGAGTCATTCATTGTCCTGGACCGACGAGCGTATCGACCAGCTCAAGGCAATGTGGGAACGGGGTCTGACCGCCAGCCAGATCGCGGACGAACTGGGCGGGGTCAGCCGCAATGCGGTGATCGGCAAGGCGCATCGTCTGGGCCTGCAATCCCGCCCTTCCCCGGTTAAAGCCAACGAAGTGCCGAAAAAGGCCGCACCGCCTCTGCGCAAACCCGCGCCAGAGGCCGAAGCGCCCAAGCCGGCCGCTCCGGTGCATCACGCCGCCCCCTCGCCGGTCCGGCCTGCGGCTCCTGCCACGCCCGCACCGGCTCCAGTGGCGGCCGCTCCGGATGCGGAACCGCCCAAGCCGCAGCCGCGCATCATCTCGGTCGGGCCGGGCGGCTTCCTGCGCCAAGGGCCCGGCGACCAGCAGGCGCCGATTCCGCCCGCGCCGCCCCGTCGCCTGGTGCCGGCCAAGCCCAGCCCGGAAATCGCCGGCAAGACCACGCTGCTGGACCTAACCGAACGCATCTGCAAATGGCCGATGGGCCATCCGGGCGAGCCGGACTTCCACTTCTGCGGTGAGACGGTCAATCCGGGCTTTCCCTATTGCGTCGAACATTGCGGCCGTGCCTATCAGGCGCAGTTGCCGCGCGGCACGCGGCGTCCGCCGCCGCCACTGCCCTTTGGCGGACCCAGGGTCCGGTAAAAAATGCGATAGATGCGGAAAAGGGCCGGTTCTTAGAAAGAGCCGGCCCTTTTCCTTTGCGCGTCGCGCTTGCGCACGACGCGCACCCGCTTATAGCTATATCCATGTCCGATCTGTTCGAGAGCCAGCCCACTTCTTCCCCCGGCTATGACGCCTCCACCATCGAAGTGCTGGAAGGACTGGAACCGGTTCGCCGCCGCCCCGGCATGTATATCGGCGGCACGGACGAGCGGGCGCTGCATCATCTCGCCAGCGAAGTGCTCGACAACAGCATGGACGAAGCGGTGGCGGGCCATGCCACGCGGATCGAGGTGCTGCTGGAGCCGGGCAACAAGCTTACCATCACCGACAATGGCCGCGGCATCCCGGTCGATCCGCATCCTAAATTTCCCGGCAAGTCGGCGCTGGAAGTCATCCTCACCACGCTCCATTCGGGCGGCAAGTTCACCGACAAGGCCTATGCGACCTCCGGCGGCCTGCACGGCGTCGGCATCAGCGTGGTGAATGCGCTTTCGATCATCACCGTGGTGGAGGTGGCACGCAACAAGGAGCTGTTCCGCCAGAGCTTCACGCAAGGCCTGCCCAGCAGCGGGCTGGAGAAGGTCGGCGCCGCGCCCAACCGGCGCGGCACGTCGGTCAGCTTCGTGCCCGATCATGAGATTTTCGGGGAGCAGAAGTTCAAGCCGTCCCGTCTCTACCGGCTGGCACGGTCGAAGGCCTATCTGTTCGCGGGCGTCGAAATCCGCTGGAAATGCGCGCCCGAACTCATCACCGACGATACGCCGCCTGAGGCCGTGTTCCAGTTTCCCGGCGGCTTGGCCGATCATCTGAAGGAACAGGTGGGCGACCGGGAATGCGCGACCAGCGCCTTCTTCTCCGGGTCGCAGGATTTTCCCGATTCGGTCGGGCGCGTGGAATGGGCAGTCGCCTGGCCGCTCTGGTCGGATGGCAGCTATAGCTGGTATTGCAACACCATCCCGACGCCCGACGGCGGCACCCATGAAACCGGGTTGCGCGCCGCGCTGGTGAAGGGCATCCGCGCCTTTGGCGAACTGGTGGGACAGAAGAAGGCGAAGGACATCACCGCCGACGACATCGTGACCTCATCGGAGGTGATGCTGTCGGTCTTCATCCGCGATCCCCAGTTCCAGAGCCAGACCAAGGACCGGCTCACCAGTCCGGAGGCTGCGCGGCTGGTCGAGAACGCCGTGCGCGATCATTTCGACCATTATCTGTCCGACCATATGGAGCGCGGCAAGGCGCTGCTCGCCTATGTGCTCGACCGCATGGACGAGCGGCTGAAGCGCAAGCAGGAGAAAGAGGTCAAGCGCAAGACCGCGACCAATTCGCGCAAGCTGCGGTTGCCGGGCAAGCTGACCGATTGTTCCAATGACGATCCCGAAGGCGCGGAAATCTTCCTGGTCGAGGGTGACTCGGCGGGCGGTTCGGCCAAGCAGGCGCGTGATCGCAAGACGCAGGCCATCCTGCCCTTGCGCGGCAAGATCCTCAACGTAGCATCAGCCAACACCGCCAAGATCCTCGCCAATCAGGAGATTGCCGACATGATCCTGGCGCTGGGCTGCGGCACGCGCAAGGACTGCAACCCCGATCATCTGCGTTACGAACGCATCGTCATCATGACCGACGCGGACGTCGATGGCGCGCATATCGCGACGCTGCTGATGACCTTCTTCTTCCAGGAGATGCCGGAACTGGTGCGTCGCGGGCACCTCTATCTGGCGCAGCCGCCGCTCTATCGCCTCGTTGCCGGGGGCAAGAGCCTCTACGCCAAGGACGATGCGCATCGCGAAGAGATTCTGCGCAAGGAATTCAAGGGCAAGAAGGTCGAGGTCAGCCGCTTCAAGGGGCTGGGCGAGATGAATCCGGGCCAGCTCCGCGAGACGACCATGGACCCCAAGACACGCAGTCTGATCCGCGTCACCCTGCCCGACGATATCGAGGACCGGCAACAGGTGCGCGAACTGGTCGAGCGGCTGATGGGCACCAACCCGGCGCATCGCTTTGCCTTCATTCAGGAAAATGCCGCGACCGTGGATGAAGAGGCGATCGACGCCTGATCGAAAGGCTCGCCTGAACAGGGGCGGCAAAAAGGGGCGGCAATTTTTTGCCTAGCGCCGCGTTAACCAGCGTGGCGCACCGGATGTTCAATTTTTGGCGCGATACGGGCAAGCATGTCAGGCTTCGCCCCGCCCCTTCATTCCCCGGCCCTGTGCCGTGTCGCGCTCCGCGCTGCGCCTGCCCTGTTGCTGGCAACGGCAAGCGGTCATGCGCTGGCGCAAGCGCCGCTGGCAGCCTTTCCGGACGCTCTGGGGCGGAACGTTGCCGCCTATACGCCGGCCGAACGAATTTCCGCCAATCTCCTCGCGGGCGGCATGAGCCGTCTGGCGGCGATCAGCGCGCAGCAGGGCGGCGGGAGCATCCAAACCTCCTGGATCGCGCAGCCCGCCGTTCCGGACGCTATCGTCAACGACCGGCGCATCAACGGCTTCATCGGCAAGCTGCCCGGCTGGCAGTTGCAGGGCGTCCAGCTTTCCGTGGTGAGCTATCGCCAGCCGGAACTGGTGCCCGGCTTCATGCGCGGCTTTCTGCCAGCACCGACGGCTGCTGCGATCCCGCAGGCAAGCGCTTTCGTCATGCCTGCTCGTCCTGTTCCCGCTCTGGCGGGCCAGCCGCCACGCAATGGGCAGCCCGACGTGTTCGGCTCGGTGGCCATGCCGATCTCCCGGACTCTGCTCGACGGCAAATGGGCCTCGGTTTCGGCGGCCCTACCCGGCAAGGGGGTTTGGAGCGCTGTCCTCAATGCAGCTCGCGGCTCGTCGACGCAGCAGCAGGTCGAGATGATCAATAGCTGGGTCAACCGGCGGCTGCGTTTCGTGGACGACCGGCAGGGCGGCGACAATTGGGGTTCGGCGGCGCGGACGCTGCAAAGCGGCGCCGGCGATTGCGAGGATTATGCCATCGCCAAGATGAAGCTGCTGGAAGCCGCGGGCTTCGACCGGCATGCCATGTTCCTGGTGATCGCCCGCGATCTGGTGCGGCAGGCGGACCATGCCGTGCTGGCGGTGCGGATCGGCGGCGATCTGATGATCCTCGACAATATGACCGACCGGGTGCTGCCTTCATCCAGCGTCAGCGATTATCGGCCGATCATGAGCTTCAACGCCTTTGGGCGCTGGACCCATGGCTATCGCGTGACGACGCCGCAGCCGGTGCAGTTCGCCGCGCGCTGAGTGAGCTATGCTGGTGACCGTGCTCCTGCCTGCGCAGGAGCACGCTATCCTTAACGCTCCCTCAAAGCCTCCGACCGCGCCTTCATGATGGGCTTGAGCAGATAGGCCAGCACCGATTTGCGGCCGGTCATGATCTCCACATCGCACACCATGCCCGGCGTGATCGGCAGCTTGTGCGCGCCAGTGCCGAGCCATGCGCGGTCCGTCTCCACAACCACGGTGAAATAGGCTTCCCGCGTCGCTTCGTCATAGACGCTGTCGGCCGAAACCTGCTGCACGGTCCCGGACAGCCCGCCATAGATGGAGAAGTCATAGGCCGTCACCTTCACCACGGCGCGGTCGCCGGTCTTGATGAAGGCGATATCGTTGGGCTTCACCCGCGCCTCGACCAGCAGTTTATCGCCCACCGGCACGATCTGCATGATCTTCTGCCCCGGACTGACGAAGCCGCCGATGGTCGTCACCTGCACGTCATTGACCACGCCGTCGACGGGCGAGCGGATCTCCGCCCGCTGCGCCCGTCCTTTTGCGCCCCGAAGAGACTCGCTGTTGACGGCGATCTTGGCCTCGAGTTGACTGCGTTCATTGAGCGCGTCCTGCCGGAACTGGAAATTCGCCTCGGACAGTTGCGCCTGCGCCTCGCGGATCGCGGCGGAGGCACGCGACGCCTGTTGTTGCGCCGCGTTCAGCCGCCCCTGCGCATCCACCAGATCGCGGCGCGCATCCAGCAATTCGGTCTGCGGGATGATCGACTTTGCGGCGAGCGGTTCCAACATCGCCACACGCTGGCGCGCCAGTTGCACGCTGCCGCCAAGGCTGTCGATGGTCGCTTGCGCTTCGCCCAGTTCGCGGCGGCGCTGGTCGACGGCGGCCGCCATCGCATCCTGCTTGCTGCGCAGCGCGGACTGGCGGACTGCGGCAAGCGCCTGTTCCTGCTGACATTCCGGCCCGCCGGTCGCGCAGGCCGCACCGGTGCCTGTGCCTTCCTTCTCCAGACGTCCGGCGCGCGCGGTCAACGAGCGCGTCTCCGCCTGAATCTGCCCCAGTTCGGACGCCAGCATGGCGTCATCCAGGCGCACCAGCAATTGCCCCTTGCCCACCTTCTGCCCGGAGCGGACCAGGATTTCCTCGATCGTGGTCGGTTCGGCGGACTGAATGACCTGCGCCTTGCTGGACGGGATCACCCTGCCCTGCCCGTGCGTCACTTCATCCACCGGCGCCAGGCTGGCCCACATCAGGAAGACCAGCATGCCCCCGCCGCTGTAAAGAATGACCTGCTTGTTGCCCGGTTGCCCCCGCAGCCAGCGTACCCAGCGCGAAATCATGGTTGCACCCCTTGAAGATTATGGTCGTCGGCCGCCAGCGCTATGGGCGCGGCCTTTTGCTGGCGGGCGAGCATGTCGCCCAACGCGCCGCCGCTTGCCGAAGGATCGGGAATGGAGAGCTTCCACCCCTTGGTCGGATCCATGCGGCCGCCCACATCGTTGGACGCCCGGCGTTCGGGCAAGGCCGCGACGGGCGGATAGTCGATCGCGGGTTCCGCGACCGTGGCGAAGCGCGCCGGATCGAAGGCCGGAATATGCTCCCCGCCTGCATAACGCCCGGTGAATGCCCCCGGCAGACCCCAGCCGCCCGGCCAGCGATAGAAGATATGCGCGCCGACCTGCGCCAACTTCGCCAGATGCGGCGCCCAGCGCGGGAAGACATAATCGGCATGATAATGGGTCGCGGTGCCCACCTCTTTCTCGACCCGTCCGGCCAGCGCATCGGCGGCGATCCGCTTCGCCCGGCTCCAGAGGTCAGGCAGCGGGTGGCGCGCAAGGGAGCCGTCGCAGACGAAGCTGAACTGGCAGACCGACGCGTCGAAGCGCTGGTAGACGACGCCGCACACCGTCTTGGCGAAGGCGGGGTGGCGAACGCGGTTCAGCACCACCTGCGCGACGGCGCGCTGGCCGCTCTCGGGCTCGCGGGCCGCCTCATAATAGACGGCTTGCGTCAGGCACTGGAGCGCGCGGTCATGATCCTCGCCCGCTTGTCCCAGAGCGCGGAAGGGCTTGGCCGAAGCGATCATGCCGCCAGAGAAGCCGAGACGCTGATTTTCCTCGCGAGCCTCGTCGCCTTCCGCTGCGGTGTCGGTTTGCTCGGTCATCTGGACCAAAGCGAGATATTGGCGCGGGATTGCAGGAGCGGATTCCACGATCTTTGCCTGCATGGCGGGTCGAGGCTGTTCATGGTGCCAGAGTGCGGCCGTTGCGATAGCCAAGGCCACTGGCGCTGCGATGCCGACGCTTCGGACCAGAACACTCATAGCCCTGTCCCTCGCTGGAGCTGGCCGATGATCTCGTCACGCGGTCCATCGGCCAGCACCACGCCCTGATCGATCACGATCAGCCGGTCCACGATCCGCAACAGCGCATGGCGGTGGGTCGACACGATCAGCGTCTGATCGGGCTCCAGCGCCTTTTCCAGATGGTCGATGAAGAGATTCTCGGTCTGGTTGTCCATCGCGCCGGTCGGCTCGTCCAGGAAAAGCAGCTTTGCCGGTTCGACCAGCGCGCGCGCCATGACGAGGAAGCTGCGTTGCCCGCCCGAGAGGCGGCTGCCGCGTTCACCGATATGCAGGTCGAACCCCGCCGCATCGCGTCCGAAGAAGCGCGACGCGCCTGAACGCTCCAGCGCCTCCAGCAGCTTTTCCTCGCTGGCTTCGCGGGCGCCCAGCAACAGATTCTCGCGCACGGACCCACTGAACAGTTCGGCATCCTGGCCAACATAGCGGAAGGCGGAACGCAGCTCATGCGGATGATATTGGCGGCTGTCGATTTCATCGATGGTCAGCAACCCGCCGGTGGGCGGATAAAGGCCGCAGATCACCCGGCCCAGCGTCGACTTGCCCGACGCCACCCGGCCGATCAGGCCGATGCGCTCACCCGGCTCGACCCGCAGATTGATGCCGCGCAGGCTTGGCTGGCTGGCGCCGGGATAGGCGAACTCCAGCCCCTGCGCGACGATGGCGCCTTTACGGATCTTGGGGATAATGCCCCGCGCGCCGTCCAGCCGCTCGTCGGGCTGATCGATCAGCGTCTGGAGGCTGTCGAGCGTCGTCATCGCCTGCCGCGCCCGCACAATGACGAAGGCGAGTTGCCCGACCGGCGCCAGCGAACGCCCGGCCAGCATGACGATGGCGATGATCGCGCCCATCGAAATGTCGCCCGCCGCGAACATATAGAAGCCGCCGATCACCAGAGCGATGCTCGTCACCTGCTGGCAGAGGGCCGCCAGGGTCACGCTCTTCGAACTCAAGCGCCGTAGCTTTTCCTGCGTCGCCGCGCTCATGCGGGCGTAGCGGCGCCAGCGTTCCAGCATGCGCCCTTCGGCCCGGCAGGCCTTTAGCGTCTCGATGCCGCCAATGGCTTCGACCAGCGCCGCGCTTTGCAGGCTCGAATCCGCCTGGGCATCGCGTGACAGGCGGGCCATCGACCGTTGCAGGAAAAATCCTGCGCTCGCCATGATCCCCATCATGACGACCGGTACGATGGCCAGCCAGCCCCCCAGAAGCGCGATAATGCCGACGAAGAAGAAGAGGAAAGCAATGTCCACCACCAGGACCACGGTGGTCGAGGTGAAGAATTCCCGCACGGATTCGAACTCGGACACGCGCCGCGCCAATGCGCCGGTGCTGCCGGAGCGGCTTGCCAACGGCGTGTTCAGCACCTTTTCGAACAGGCGTTGCGAAAGGCGTTCGTCAATCTCGCGCCCCGCCTCGTCAACCAGCCTGGCGCGCGCGATCCTGAGCGCGAAATCCAGGCTGAAGGCCAGCATCACGCCGACCCCCAGCACCCAAAGGCTGGACGCCGCCTTGTTCGGGATGATCCGATCATAGACGTTCATCGTGAACAGCGGCAACGCGAAGGCGAGCAGGTTGATGATCGCCGCGGCCAGCATCACATAGCCGAAGCCGCCGCGCGCGCGCCAGACTTCCCGCCAGAACCAGTGCTGGCGCACTCGCTCGTCCCAGGGACGTTCCTCGGCGCGTTCACGGCCATGGTCGGCCATGACGACCAGCGCTTCGCCAGTGAAATAGCCTTCCAGATCGCTGAGCGGCGCCCAGACCGCTTCGCTCGCATGAGGAAGCTGGACCAGCGCATCGCCGGCCTTGATATCCAGCAGCAGCAGGAAGCGCCCGCCCCGGAGCGGCAGGATGGCGGGCAGATTGCCCGGCCGCCATTTGTCCAGCCGTCCCCGGACATGATCGCTCAAGAGACCGATCTGGTCGAGCGCGGATTCCGCCTGATGAAAGGGCAAGCGCCCGGATTCATCGACGGCGAGGCCGGCGCGAAGGCTTACGATACCCGGCGACCGGTCGAAATGCCGCGCCGCATGGGCGATGCTCTCCACCAGCTCGTCGCTAGGCGTGCCTTGATGGTCCAGCCATTCGGCCAGACTGAGTGTGCTTCGTTCCAACATTGTTTCCCCGCCCATCCGGGCTTGCGCCCGGATGACCCCAAAGATGGATCTTAGCCCGGATAACGCCGCCGCTGCAATTCAGCGGGCGGCAAATCTGGGACATCATATTTCTTCCGCGCATAGGGGTTTGCGCCCGAAGGTGCCGCTATGCCCAGAGTATCGAGAAGCGTGTTGGTGGCAGCCAGGATCTGATATTGCGCGAAAATCTCGGAAAAACGCGCCGTCTCGGTCCGCACCTGCGTGTTGAAGCGGGTGTTCTGGCTATCCAGAACGTCCAGCAACGAGCGCCGCCCGACATTGAACTGCTCGCGATAGGACACCAGCAGCCCGTCGGACACCGTGCCCTGCCGCGACAGGTCGGTAACGCGCTTCTTTTCCGTGTCCCAGCGATTCCAGGCGGTGCGGACATCTTCCTCCGCCTCGCGCTGGCGCTGGCTCAAGCGAAAACGCGCTTCGCTCGACCGGCGAGTCATTTCCTGGACCTTCGCCCGGTTGATGCCGCCATTATAGAGCTGCCAGCGCACGACCACCCGGCCCTGAATGTCGTTGGTGTTGCCCTTGAAGCCGTCCACATCCTGACCGACGCGGCCGGTTCCTTCCAGCGAGACCGTCGGCCCGAGCTCGGACTTGGCCTCATCCACTACGGCATGGGCCGCCTGAATATCGGCTTCTGCCTCACGCACCAGCGGATTGTTGGTGCGCGCGGCGGCAATGGCTTCGTCCAGCGTCGGCGGCACCGCGCTCATCACCGGATCGGGCATGGTGACCTGATCGATCGACAGGCCGGTCAGCGTGCGGAACTGGATGGCCGCATTGGTCATGTCCTGCTCCGCCTCGCTCTTGCGGACGAGGGCGGCTTGCAGCCGTTCTTCGGCCTGCTGCTGGTCAGCGATGCTGATCGACCCCTTGGTCACGCCTTCGCCCAAATCGCCCAGCAACTTGCGGTGGAAGGCGATATTGTCGTCCGCCGCCGCCACGACCCGCTGCTGGAGCATATAGTCGAGATATTGGCGGGTGACGTTCAGCGCCACGAACTGCGAGCGTTCACCGACGCGCAGGGCTGCGCCATCGGTCCGCGCTGCCTGCCGCCGCTTTTCCGCGCTGCGATAGCCGGAGTCCCAGACGGTCTCTTCGGCCCGCACGCTCGCTTCCAGCGGCCAGAGCGTCTGGTTGTCAAGGTTGAGGGCGCGGCGGGTGTCGTTTTCCAGACGGCGGACGCCAGCCGATCCCTCGACGCTGACGCGGGGCAGGTAAAGACCCTGCGCCTGTTCGCGTTCGAACTCGATCGCTTCCTTGTTCTGGATCGCCTGGTTGATCTCCGGATGGCTGTCGATCGCCGCGGCGATCGCGCTCTTGAGATCGGTGGTCTGGGCCCAGCCCGTGCTAACCATCGCCGCCGCACAAAGGGCGATCAGGCTGCCGCATGTCTTGCGCATGATAGTCATGCCTTCTTCCCCTTAATTCGCGCTGGCGGTGATTTCGACCCGACGATTCATCGGTTCGCGCACACCATCTGCGGTTTCGATCTTCAACTGGGTTTCGCCCAGACCGTTGACGGTCATGGCATCCGTGGCGATGCCCCCCTGGCTCATCAGGCTGGCGACATTCTGCGCCCGGCGCAGCGACAGACCGTCATTATAGCGGGTGCCGCCCGAGGTATCGGTGTAGCCGGTGACGCCGAAGCGCTTCCAGCCGCATTGCGCCGCCGTCTGCGTCAGCGTGGAGATGGTGCTCGCTCCTTCGGAAAGCGGGGTGTCCATGTTCCAGTCGAAGAAGATGGACACCGCCGGTGCCGTACAGTCCAGCGCGGGTGGGGCTGAAGCTGCCGACACCGGCGGCGGTGGCGGCGCCGAAAGGCGTGCCACAAAGTCGTCGCACTTGTTGATGCTGTCCGCATCCTTCGTGCCGGATTTGATGAAACCGATGGCGATGCCGCACTGGTTCTTCGCCTCGACGGCGTAGGTCCAGCGGCTGTCCTGGGCCGCACGCACGCTGGCGTCGCCCACAGCCTTGACCGCCGTGTCGTAACGGCTGGTCAGCGCATCCCTCAGTTCGGACTTGCCGAGTTGCAGCAAGGGCGAAGCAGGCGCCGCCCAGGCCGCAGTCGTCGTCAGCATGGCAGTCACCAGCCCGACGGCCGCCGCCCTTTCCAACGCATTTCGCATATTCACTCTCCCCAAAATTCCCCGCGAGAAAATTTCCAGATCAGCCCCAAAATCAGCCATGGGCGACCGCCATCGCTTCATGCGCCACCATCGCCGCGTCGAAGATGGCGGTGGCCGCTGCCAGATGCCCGCTGTCCATCGCCTCGCCCGCTACCGGGTTGAGGAGGAAGGGCGCGGCGACATGCTCGCCACCCGGCAGGGCGGCCAGCAGCGCATCGATATTCGGCACATCATGGGCGCCCAGCGCCTCCTTCACGACCTCGGCCGCATTCGCAGCGGGAGCCGCCTGCTGGGCCGCCAGAACCGCCGCCGCATTGCCGTCAAAGACAGGCGGCAGGTCGATCGACTGCGCCAGCAGACCCTGATGACCGCCCAGATCGGGCTGAGGCGCCTCAGCCGTTTCGGTTGCTGCGGCATGCGCATCGCCGCCGCCGGACAGGGTAGCATGCTCGGGCGCGGCTTCCTCGCCGCCATGGCTGGCCGGCGCGGCGGGCTGCTCATGCGTCGCCTTGTCGTCTGTTGCCGCGATCTTGGTCGACGAGTCTTCCTGCGTCGTGGTCGGCTCGGCCGTGACCGTGGCGGCCGGCGCGGTTTCCGTGACCGGCGCGGCGCTATCGGTCGCGGTCGGCGCGGGCTGCTCCTCGGTGGTGGTCGCGGTTGCGCCCGCCACCGCGACCAGGCTGGCCGCTACCAGCGCCTGGTTGAAGCCGCTGGCCGTGCTCTCCGTCTTGCTGGCGTCGCTTTCCTTGGCGCCGGTCGCAAACAGCACGTCGCCAATCGTGCCCTTGGTGCCGTCGGTGCGGACGAAGCTTGCTTCGCCCAGCACGGTGACGTCGCCATTGGCGGCGGTGTAGCTCTTGCCGTCGGCGTTCAGTTCGATCGCGGCAATGCCCGCATCGGTGAGCGACTTGAATTCGCCCGCGTCGACCACGCCATTGCCGTTTGCGTCCTGCCACACGCCGAATTCAGCGAATGCCGCATCCTTGGCATCGAACACGCCGTCGCCATTGCTGTCATAGGCAAGGCGCAGGCCGTCCAGATCGCTCGCCGCGCCGGGCGCGTCGTCGGCAAAGACGATGTCATAGCTGCCACCCGTCGCATGGGCGAGCAGGCCGTCATCGGAAGACACCCAGGCCGTCGCAACCTCGCCATGACCATAATCATGGGTCACGCCGCTCGACAGGCCGACAAACTCCAGCCCGTCCCCGTCGAGATCGATGGCGACCGGGGGAACAGCGACCGGAGTCAGCGTCACGCTGACCGAGCTGTTGACGCTGTCGCCGTCAGCATCCGAAGCGACGATGGCGTGGTTGATGTTGATCGGGGCGCCGCTGTTCAGCGTCTCGACCGAGAACACGCCAAGGTCGAAGGGGTTGTTGACGTGCGGCGATTCCACCAGCACCGCATCGAAGCCCTTGGTTCCGACAATCTCATATTTGTCGTTTACCTGCAGGCCAGAGATGGTGACGCTGCCTGAAGCGAATGTCACGCCGATGCTGCCCTGCGAGCCTGTGCCGGTGAAGGTGTAGATATTGCCCGTGCTCACATCGGTCACGATCACCTTGGCGATCGGGACGAAGCTTTCGCCTGTCTCTGGCGTCGCGGACGAGAAGCCCAAATCCTGGTCGTTGTCGGCATCGATGGCCGTGACCTTGATCGACACCGTATTGTTGGGATTGCCGCCGACCTGAGCGATATTCTGCTCGAAGCTGATGACGCTCTGATGATCGGCATAGGCGAAGCCGGTGGTGGTGGCGGGGTTGCCGACCAGCGTCTTGATGAGGTCGATGCGCACCGCCTCGTCGGGATTGACCGACTGGTTGTCGACGCCGATCGAGTCGCTGTCCGTGTTGACCGATCCCCGGGCGCCCGAAGCGCTGCGGCCGGAGAACAGCACGTCAATGGCATCGGTGGTATCGACGCCCAGGCCACGATAGTCGGTGTTGCCCGCCTTCGCCGCGCTGAAGCTGCTGATCGAAATCTCGCTGCCGTTGGTGATCGTGCCGTAAAGGTCGAACACATATTTGTCCGTCCCCGGCTGAAGCGTGATGGTGTAGCCGATGTCGCCGTCCGCCGTCTTCGCCGTCAGCACATTCGTGCCGTTGCCGAAGATGAACAGGTCTTCGCCGGCCAGGCGCAGCGTCGCGCCGCTGGTATCCTTGGCGGGCGCGCCGTCGGTGACGGTGAACAGCGCATTGCCGACGCCATCGGCGCCCGCCACGTTGGCGAAGTTGAGGTTGAAGGCCGTCGCCGGACTGTCATTGTTCGCCACCGATCCCGCCGCCGGCGTGAAGGCGCTGGGCATGTCGTCGTTGAACGAGATGTTGAGCTGCCCGATGGCCGAGGATGTCGGGTTGGTCGTAGCGTTATAGTCGCTGTCGGTGACCAGGAAATTGAGGCTGACCGAGGCGTCATTCTCATTCCCGCCGGCCGCGTGCAGCACATTGTCGAGCAATGTCACCGTATAGGCGCCGGTCGTCGGATTGACGACGACCTGGAACAGCGGCGTGCCCCGGCCACCGACCGTCGTAATGGTCGCGGTCAGCGTGTTGGTCGTGCCGTTCCAGCTATAGGATACGGTATCCGTACCAACCGTGCCGGTCGTGCCGTTCAGATTGGCGAAGCTCACGCTGCCGCCGCCGTCGGCGCCGAAGGTGAAGGGCAAGGTGCCGCTGTAGCTCGCCTCGCTGGGGCCGGCCAAGCCGTTGTCGCCCACATTGGCGTCGACGTCGCCGGTCGTGCTGGCCGCGTTGCCGCCGGTCAGGCCGTCATCATCCAGCTTGGCGGCGGTGTTGTCCGCCGTCGGCTTGTTCGCGTCGCCCTGGAAGGTGAACTTCAGCGTCGCGCTGGCCGTGTCATTGTCGGCATCGCGCATGACATAGGTGAAGCTGTCGAACGATCCCGAAGGCACCGAAACCTTGGGCGTGTAGATGTAGCTGCCGTCGGAGAATAGCTGCAACGTGCCATAGGCGCCGACGATCGTCTGGCTACCGCCCAGGGCGATGGCGTTGCCGCCGACCGATACGACGGCGCCAGGCGTGTCCGCGCCGACATGGTCGTTGGTGAGGACATTGCCGGTGGAGGCAGCCGCCTTTTCGATGGTCGTCACATTGTCGTCGACGGCGATCGGGCTGTCATCCTCGATCGTGACGGCGATGCTGGTGGCGACCGTGGCGGTGCCGTCGCTGACGTTCACGGGGACCAGGAAGTTCTTCACATCCTCAACATTGATGCCGCTATGATCGACCGACTGCAGCAGCGTCACCGTATAGGCGCCGCCATTGGTGATGGTGATCGTGATCACCGGCACCGCGCCGACCGAGCCGGTCAGCGTCTGCGTACCGACGCCGCTCCAGGTGACGGGCAGGCCGTCGGCGGTCAGCACCGCGCCCGGATTGTCCAGCGTCATGCTGATGCCGTCGCCGTCCACGTCGCTCGCGGTGATCGTGCCGGTCGCCACCGTCGCATTGGTGGTGTCGTTCGGCAGGCCGGGTGCGCTATCTGCATTGGCGCCGGTCAGCCCCTCTTCCGAAACAACCGCAACACCGCTGCCGACCTGCGGCGCGTCATTGGTGCCCTGGATGGTGATGCGCAGCACAGCCGTGGTGCTGTCGCCGTCGCCGTCCGTGATCGTATAGGTGAAGCTGTCCGTCAGCGTCTGGCCGTCGTCCAGATGCTGGACCGCCGCCAGGCCGTTGTTCAGCGTATAGGTATAGCCGCCCGAGGCATTCAGGACGAGCGTGCCATAGCTGCCGATCGCGTTGCCGCCGATAGGACCGCCAGTGACCGCCGTCACCGCGCCGCCCGCCGCCGGACCGTCGGCGCCCAGCGAGTCCGCGCCCGCCGGATTGCCGTCGCTGCCCACGCCCGTCAGCACATTGCCGCTGGCGCTGAGCGTCACATCTTCCTTGACGATGTCGGTATCGTCGGCCGCAACCGGCGTGTCGTCATCGACATTGATCGTCAGCGTGCCGGTGGCCGTATCATTGTCGGCGTCCGTGACCCGATAGGCGATGTCGAAGCTGACATTGTTCTCGTCACCGCCGAGCGGGTGGACGATCGCGGCATTCTGCGCCACCGAATAGGTGCCGGCGACCGGATCGGTCAGCGTCACGGTCAGAACGGTGGTGCCGCCCTGCTTCACCAGCAGCACGCTGCCGTTGCTTTCATACGTGAAGCCGGCTGGCGCGCCGGTGCCGAGCAGGGTGATGCCGCCCGCGCCATCAGCGCGATAGTCATGCCCCAGCGTGCCGGTGGCGTTGACGCTGTTCGCATCGTCGCCCGTGCCGTTGGCATTGCCGCCCAGCGCGTCGTCGTCCAGTTGCACCACCGGATTGGCGCTGACCACCGGCAGATCGTCGGATACGCTGACCGAGACGGTGCCGGTGGCCGTATCACCATCGGTGTCCTGCGCGATCACCTGTACCGATCCGAGCGCGACCAGATCGTCGACATTGATGCCCGGATGCGTGTCGTAATTGTCGTTGAGCGTGGCCGTGACGGTCGCGACATTGCCGACGACCGACAGGTCCAGCGTCACCACCACGCCGCGCTCGTCGGAACCGGTGATCTGATTGTCGGATACCCGCACCCAGTTCAGGTCGCCGGTCAGGCTGCCCGTGCCGCCGAACACGATCGAGGTGATCGCGTCCGAACCGGGCGTGAAGGTGATGGTGCCGCTGGTCGAGTCCGGATTGCCGGAGCTGGTGCCGCCCGCCAGATTCTGATCGTCCAGCGTCAGGCTGACCGGCCCGCTTGCGCTTGGGTCGGCGCCGTCCGTGACAGTGATCGGCTGCACGGCGGTCGACTGGTCGCCGTCGCCATCGGTGATGACATAGGAGAAGCCCGCGCTGACGCCGCTCGCATTGTTGAGATTGGTCGACGGGTTGAAGGTCCACGCCCCCGCCGCCGTGAAGGTATAGGCGCCGTAGGCCGTGTTCACATTGGTTGTGCCCTCGGCGTTGACCGCCGTCGTGACGCCGCCGATCGTGACCGAGGTCAGGGTGGCGCCATCCGCCCCCTGCGTGTCGTTGGTCAGGACGTTGCCGCCGATATTGGCGCCGTCCTCCGCCACGGTCTGGGCGGCGTCGTCCACCGCCGTCGGAATATCGTCCACCACATCGATGGTGATCGTGCCGTTGGCGATATTGCCGGAGCCGTCGACCGCCTGATAGGTGAAGACCTCCACACCCGCCAGCGGCAGGGCGCCGTCATTGGCGGTCGGGCCATCGACCGGCGAGGTCAGCGTATAGGTGTAGCTGCCGTCGCTGTTGAGCAGAAGCTGGCCATGGCTGCCAGTCGCCGGGCCGGTCAGCGTGTAGCTGACTGCGCCCACGACATTGAGCTGGCCCGTCGTCGTTTCCGTCGGCTGACCCGGCGTGCTGCCGGTGACGCTGCCAGCGGCGATGTCGTCGCCGGTGATGCTGGTGTCCAGCGCCGCCTCAAAGACCGTCTTCGTCTGATTGTCCGCCGCCAGCGCGACATTGGCGACATTGATGGTCAGCGTCGTCGTCGCCAGATCGCCGTCCGCATCGCGGATCGTGTAGACGAACACATCCTGCTTGTCGGCCGAGATGACATTGGGCGTCGCATCATAGCGATAGCTGCCGTCGGCAAAGAGAGTCAGCGTGCCGTAATCGCCCGCGACCGCCGTGCCGACATCACCGCTGACGGACGTGCTCGCGTCGCTGCCCTTGGCCACGCCGACCACGCCCGGCGCATAGCCGTCCGCGCCCGGCTGGTCGTTGTGGAGCACGCCGTCGCCAGCCGTGACGACCAGCGAGTCGCCTTCGGTCACGGAACCGCTGTCGGGCGCCGCGATCGGCGCGTCGTCCAGCACGGTGACATTGATCGTATCGGCCGGCGAGAGATCGCCGTCGCTGTCGGTCACGCGCACGGCGAAGGCGTCGCCCGCCTTGGGATCGGCCGCGCCGCTGATGCCGTCACCATCCAGCGGGTTATTGTCGGGATGGATCGGATCATTGACCGCCAGCGTGTAGCTGTAGCTGTAATGGCCCGCCCCATCGGAGGTCACGGTCAGCATGCCCGCCGCGCCAGCGACGACCACCGGCGTTCCCGCATTGGCCGCCGTCACGTCGATCCAGGCGCCGTTCTTGTCCTGCACCTCGACCTTGGTCAGCGTATCGCCGCCGGTCGCGATGGTCATGGAGCCGGTCGCCGTCTCGCTGTTCCCGTCCTCCTGCGTGCCGCCGGGCAGGCCGGCTTCGGACACGGTCATGTCTGCCACGGTGACGGTCGGCGTCGAATCCTGAAGCAGATTGATCGTCACCGTGGCGGTCGACTTGTCGCCATCGCCGTCGGTGATGGTGTAGGTGAAGCTGTCGCTGCCCTCCGCGCCCGCATTGGGCGTGTAGAGGAATACGCCATTGCCCTGATAGACGACGGTGCCTTTGGCCGCGCCGGTTTCCAGAGCTACCCCGCTGGCGAGGTCGACGCCGTCGGCCCCGGCTACGTCATTGGCGAAAACGTCGATCGTGACCGCCGCATTTTCCGTGAGCTGGCCCGCGCTGTCGTCCACTGCCGTCGGCACGTCGTCGACCACGCGGATATCCAGGCTGGCGCTATCGGTCGACCCATCGGTGTCGGTGACGACGACCGCAAAGCTGTCGGTCAGGCTGCCATCGTTCGCGCCGGTGTGCAGCAGCGTATTGTCGTTGAGGACATAGCTGTAGCTGACCGTCCCGCCGATCACATCGCCATCCGCGCCCACGGTCGGCGTGAAGCCGGTGATGCTGAGCGTGCCATAGGCGTTGGACAGGGTGACGCCGCTGATGAAGCCGCTCGCGCCGAAGATCGGCTGGCCGCCGACCGTGATGGTCGCCACGCCGTCCAGCGCGGACAGGGTGAAGCTGCCCGTCTGGGTCAGCGCCGCCGCATCTTCCGAGCTGCCCCCCGGCAGATCATTTTCGAGGACGGTTTCCTCAGCGCCCTCGCCGTCCAGACCGTTGATGGTCACGCCATCGTCGCTACCCTGGATGGTGATGGTGATCGTCGCGCTGGACGGATCGCCGTCGCCATCGGTCAACGTGTAGGTGAAGGTTTCGGTCAGCGTCTGGTTCTTGTCCAGACCCTGGACCACGCCATTTTCATTGTTCAGCGTATAGGCATAGCTGCCGTCCGCCTGGATCACGAGCGATCCGTACAGCCCGGCCAGCGGCGCGCCGACGGTCCCAGCCGTCTCGCCAAAGACGATGGCGCTGACATGCGCGCCGTCGGCGCCCTGCACGTCGGCATTGCCGTCCGTTGCGTTGGCGTCGCCGCCGCCCGAACCGGCGATGACATTGCCGTCAGCCACCAGCGGACCATCCTCGCGAACCGAATCCGCGTCGTTGGTCGCGGTCGGCACGTCGTCGATGATGGTGATGGTCAGCGTGTCGGTCGCCTGGTCGCCGTCAACGTCGGTGACAGTGACCACGAAGCTGTCGGTCACATTGTCGCCGGTCGTGTTGGTGGTCAGCGTGTAGCTATAATCGATGCTGCCTTCGCTGATGCCGGTGATCGTCAAAATGCCCTTGTCGGTGACGATTTCCTGCCCGACGCTGGTGATCGGGATATTGTTGATGGTGACGCTCGCCGGACCGTCCGGCGCGGTATAGGTGATCGTGCCGTCCGTGGTGTCGACGCCGCTGCCCGCATTGGAGCCCACCGGATCGGTCAGGCCGGATTCGTCGACGATCGTGCCCTCGCCCACCTTCGGGATGGAGATGATCATGACGTCGCTATTGGCGATATCGATCCGCAGCGTGGCGGTGGACAGGTCGCCATCGCCGTCGCGCAGCGTGTAACTGAAGCTGTCGCTCACGCCGCCCGGCGTTCCGGCCGCGCGGACATAGCTGTAGCTGCCGTCGGCGTTCAGCGTCAGCGTGCCATAGGCGCCCTCGAAGGTGCCGGTGGTCGCCACCACGGCACCGTCCGCACCCTTGACGTCGGCGCCGGCCGCGCCGGAGACGGTGCCCGCCCCGGTGATGACATTGCCGGTTTCCGGGCCATAGGTGCCAGCCGCGACGCCATCGACATCATTGTTGGCGGTCGGCACGTCATCGACGATCTGCACGTCGACCGTGGCATTGGCGGTCGACCCGTTGCGGTCGGTCGCCACCACGGCGAAGCTCTGCAGGATGCTGTCCACGCCTGCGCCGCTGTGGCCCAGGCTGTTGTCGGTCAGCACGAAGCTGTAGGTGAAGGTTCCGGCCGTCGGCACGCCACCCTGCGTAGCGGTCGCGGTGAAGCCGGTGATGGTCAGTGTGCCGACCGGCGTCGTCACCACTTGCCCGGCGACGAATGCGCCATTGGCCAGCACCGACACGCCGCCGACCGTGACGCCCGACAGGCCATCAGCGCCATTGACGCCGAAGGAGCCGGTCTTGGTGAGCGCCGCCGCGTCGGGAGAGCTGCCGTCCGACAGGTCATTTTCCAGCACGATGACTTCGGCGCCCTCGATCCCCGGTGCGCCGTTGAGGCCGGTGATGGTGATACCATCGTCCGCGCCGTTGATGGTGATGGTCAGCGTCGCCGTGGAGGTGTCGCCATCGGCATCGGTGATCGTATAGCTGAAGCTGTCGGTCAGCGTCTGGCCGGGCACCAGGAACTGCACCGCCGCATTGCCGTTGGCGAGCGTATAGCTGTAACCGCCCGACGCGGTCAGCGTCAGCGTGCCGTAAGTCCCCTGAAAGGTGCCGGTGGTCGACACTACGGCACCGTCGGCGCCCTGGATGTCGGCAACGCCATCGGTGGCGTTCGCATCGCTGCCGCCGCTGCCGGTCAGGACGTTGCCGTCCGCGACCAGCGGGCCGTCTTCGGTCACGCTGTCGACGTCGTTGACGGCGGTCGGCGCATCGTCCGCGATGGAAATGGTCAGCGTCGCGCTCGCCTGATCGCCGTCATTGTCGGTGACGACAACGGTGAAGACTTCGGCGGGCGGCGCGCCGACGACATTGTCGCTCAGCACATAGCTGTAGCCGATGGCGTCTTGCGCGATCGAAGTGATGGTCAGCACGCCGAGCGGCGTCACGACCGTCTGACCGACCGTCGTGATCGCAACGCCATTGATGGTCACGCCGGCCAGGCCGTCATTGGCGGTGATGGCGATCGTGCCCGTGGTGCGTTCGCTGTCGCTGGCAGCCGCCGAACCGGCCGGTTCATTACCGCGCGCAGGGAGGCCCGCTTCGCTCACGCCAGCAGTCGCGGCGGTGGCGCCGGTGGGCTGATCGGGCGTGATGATGGTGACTTCCGGTTCTTCATCGGGCGCGATCGGCAGGATTTCCCGCGTTTCGGGCTGAGGGAACAGCAATTCGGTAGGCGGCAGCAGATCGCCCAGACCATGAGGATCGCCCACATTGCCGTCCGGACCGAGGAAATTGCCACCGGAGCTGCGCGGCGGACCCGCGGCAGGCTGGGGCTCTTCCCCGATCAGCAGGGCGGCCAGGTTGACCGAAGGAATTTCGACATCGCCCACGACCAGGCGGGGCATGACCACCGCGCCGTCCAGGATCACCATGTCGGTGCCGTCGGGCAGGTGGACGATCAGATTGCGTCCGGAAACCTCGATCTGGTTGATGTCGGTTCCGGCGGGCAGCACGACGGTGCCGTCGGGATTGGGAGCGACCGTCCGAACGACGTCCGCATGATGCATCTTGCCGGGATGGACCGCCTTGCCCTTTGCGGCCAGAGCAGCCGCTTCAGGATGAAGGGTCTGCTGATGGTCGGCGGTGTCTTTGCTGTTCCAGTCGCGCTCGAAATCCATTGTCCATCCCACCTGTCGCCATGGGGGCATGGAAGGAGCGCGCAGAAGGCCTCGCTCCGAATGCATGGTGCATACGGACCTGGCGCCTTCCCCGACATTGCGGCAATCAGCGGATCAGCTATTGCCCCTAGTCAACGTTCTCCCGCCGGCAGGACTCTTTGCCAAAGTCGACTGCCGCCCCGGATTAACCATCTGCTTTTGTGTTTTTACTGACCCGATGGCTGACCTTATTCGCCGCCGTGCGAAATGAGTCACGCAGATTCCAGTTTTGTTAACCATTTTAATGCGATAGGGACTGAAAAATAACTTAAGGTCTATTACTAAAGATATAGTTTTTATCAGCCATGCATATCCTTCAGCCTATGCTGAACTTGGGTTTGGTTAACAAACAAGGCTTACGACATATGCGACTCGGACGAGTCGATTGGCTTTTGGCTCTTCCGGAAGCTGTGTGCGGTTCGGCTTCGAAACTTATCGGAAAGGCGCATCGGCGCTGGTCGATCAGCCCGAAATCCCGCTCGAGCGGATATGGAAACGGGCGACCGGCTTATACAGCCAGCCGCCCGCCCGAATTGCGACCCATAGGCTTATCTTTACGGAGCCGTGTTTTCCTTTCCCCGGCTTCGTCCAGTCGGCCTGTGACTGGCGATAAGCTATGGAAAATCAACCCCCCTCCGATGAGAATCAGGAATAGCGGGTGCGATATTTTTAACAATTAACCCGATGACTTATATCCAAGGTTAATTTTCAAGACGATGTGACGAAAATGCAAGCATATCGGTCCTCATGGACGCTTTTCGTCTATCGATTCCATTGCCGTTGCAGGTGTTTTTTCCACGTTATCCACATGGGGCGCCAGTTCCGGCACGGGCGTTGCTGCCGGATCGGCGCTATCCATTGTCGCGCCCTTGGTGGCTGCGGATTCCGCAGACGCCGATGGGGCGGCAACAGGCTGCGATATGGCGGCGACGATCTGTTCCATCCGCTGGCTGCGCGTGCTGCCCGAGCCGGTGGTCCGCCGAAAACTGCGCAGCGCATAATCGGCCAGCGGCCCCGCCGCGTCATAGCGTTTGCGCGCCACATAGAAATCGACCAGATTTTCCACGGCAAGCTGGGTGTTGGGATCATCCTCCCCCCGCGTCCGCAAATAGCTGTCGAAGACGCGCCGGTACAGGCTCTCCGCCTCCCGATAATGTCCGGTCGAATCCAGTTGCAGCGCCAGGTCGTTTGCGGAAATCAGCGTGCGGGGATCATCCGCGCCGAACAGTTCATCGGCCAGCGCCAAACCCTTGCGCGCCGGATCGATGCCGTCTGCGGGCTTGCCCAAGGCATAGGCCGCCTGGGATGCCGCCACCAGCTTGCGCCATTCCTTTTCCCGCGCTTCGGTAATGTCCGGCACATAGGGCGCCTGCGCGTGCAATGGCGCCGCAAGGCAGAGCAGCAAAGCGCCCCGCATCATCCAGACCCTCTTGCCGCCGCTCAAGGCCACTCTCCCTACACAATCCCTTGCCGATGGATGCTAGAGCGGATTCCGATCCGATTGCATCAGCTCGAATGCTCTAGTCTTTTGATTTTACGCGTTTTCCAAGCCAGCAGATGATACCATCTGCTTCGAAAACACTCTACGCCCAACAGTCTTAAGAAAGTGCAAGCGCGGACCGGCGCTACCCGGTCAGCGCCTCGACCAGAGCCTTGACCTTCTTCTGCCGCCATTGCGGCAGCGGCGCGATCAGCCAATAGGCCAGCGGCGAAGGCGCCGGATCACCGACCTGCCGGACCCGTCCCGCGGCTATATCCGCCTGCGCCAGCAAAAAGGGCACGCAGGCATGGCCGAAGCCGTTGGCCGCCGCTTCGATCGCCAGCCCCGCATCGGCCACGCGGATCGTCGCGGGCGCGTCTCCCTTGGGACAGCCGGGCCATTCGATGCGGTGGTCGGGGCCGCCCCCGGCTGCTTCGATGGTGACGAAGGACGCTTCACCCAGCTTGATGCCTTCATTCTCGCCCGGCCCTTCGGCAAGGCGCAGGGCAAGGTCGAGATTGGCTTCAGTGAAGTCCAGCGTCTCATCCGCCGCGACCAGCGCGAATTTGAGGTCGGGCTGGCTGGCCGCATAGCCCGCGAGGCGCGGCTGGAGCCATTTGGCGGTGAGGTCGCGTGGCGCCGCGATGGTGAGCGAGGAGCTGGACTGGCCCGCCTGCATGGCCCGCACCGCCTCCTCAAACTCCAGGAAACCGGCGCGCAGGGCTGAAAGGCCCGCCTCGGTTTCAGGAGTGAGTTCCAACCCCTTGGGCGTGCGGCGGAACAGCACGACGCCCAGCAGATCTTCCAGGGCGCGGATCTGCTGACCCACGGCAGCAGGGGTCACGGCCAGTTCATCGGCCGCGCGGGTGAAGGACAGGTGCCGCGCCGCCGCATCCAGCACGCGCAGGCCGTTCAACGGCAAATGGGTACGCTTCATTCAGCCACCGCCGGCGCGATCAGCGCGAAATGGGGGATGGCGATGTCGAACGTCTCGCCGCTCGCGCCGATCATGTGATAATGGCCCTTCATCGAACCCGTCGGCGTGTTGAGCGGGCAGCCCGACACATAATCATAGCTTCTGCCCGGCTGCACCACTGGCTGTTCCCCCACGACGCCATCTCCATCGACCCGATGCTGCGTGCCCCGCCCATCGGTAATGATCCAGTGACGGGTCAGCAGTTGAACCGGCTGGTTCCCGTCATTTTCTATGCGGATATGATAGGCCCAGAACCATCGGCCCCGGTCCGGCTCCGACTGTTCGGGCAGGAAGGTGACGGCCACATGCACGTTGATGTCGCGCGTGGTCGCGTGGAAGGGGAAAAGTGCGTTCACAAGGTAAGAAATGCGCCTTTCACCCCTTATCCGTCAACGGCCTATCGACTTCAACGCGCGATCGAGATCCTCGATCACATCGTCCGGGTCTTCCAGGCCGACATTGAGGCGCAGCATATCCTCGGTGATGCCGACCTCCAGCCGCGCCGTTTCCGCCATGCCATAATGGGTGGTGGAGGCCGGGTGCGTCATCAGCGAGCGCGAGTCACCGATATTATTGCTGATGTCGACCAGTTCGAGGCCGTTGAGCAGGCCGTGCGCCTCCGCGCGGCCGCCGCCGACATAGAGCGAGAAGATGGGACCGGCCATCTCCATCTGTTTCATGGCGAGGGCGTGCTGCGGATGGCTTTCGAGGCCCGGATAGAGCACCTTCGCCACGCGCCCCTCAAGGAATTTGGCGACCTTGAGCGCATTCTCGCTCTGGCGGCGGATGCGCAGGTCGAGCGTCTCCAGTCCCTTCAGCACCACCCAGGCGTTGAAGGCGCTGAGGGTCGGCCCGGTGTTGCGGTGGAACGGCAGCAGCGTGTTGATGATGAAATCTTCAGTGCCGCAGATCGCGCCCGCCAGAACGCGGCCCTGCCCGTCCATCATCTTGGTCGCGCTGTAGGCCACCACGTCCGCCCCGAATTCCATCGGCCGCTGGAGCGCGGGCGTCGCAAAGGCATTGTCTACGACGCTGACGATGCCATGCGCCTTCGCAATGCCGCAGATCGCAGCGAGGTCCGCCACATCCATGGTCGGGTTGGCGGGCGTCTCGAAGAAGAAGGCCTTGGTGTTGGGGCGGATCGCCGCTTCCCACGCCGCATTGTCGGTCGCGTCGACGGTGGTCGCCTCGATCCCGAACTTGGGCAGCAACGTGTCGGTCAGCCAGCGGCAGGAACCGAACAGCGCCTTGCCCGCCACCACATGGTCGCCCACCGAAAGCTGGCAGAGCAGGGCCGCCGTCATCGCCGCCATGCCGGTCGCGGTCGCGCGACAGGCTTCGGCGCCTTCCAGCAAAGCGATGCGCTGTTCCAGCATCTCCACCGTAGGATTTTGGAGGCGGGAATAGGTCATGCCCTGCTGCTCGCCCGCGAAGCGCATCGCGGCGTCTTCCGCCCGGTCATAGCTATAGCCGCTGGTCAGGAACAGCGCTTCGGAGGTTTCCCCCCATTCGCTGCGCGCGCTGCCGCCGCGCACCGCCAGAGTGGCCGGACGCCAGTGCTTGGTGATTTCGGGGTTCTGCCCGCTCTTGCGCTTCATGTGCTTACCCTCAGACCCCAATATTCAGACCAGCGCCGCCAGCACGGCATCGCCCATTTCGACCGTGCTCATCGTGCCGCCCAGATCGAAGCTGCGCGCGCCATTGGCGAGCGCCTTGGCGACGGCGGCTTCGATGCGGTCGGCCTGATCGGCCAAGTTCAGCGAGTAGCGCAGCATCATCCCCGCCGACAGGACCGTTGCCAGCGGATTGGCCTTGCCCTGCCCGGCAATATCGGGCGCGGAGCCGTGGATCGGCTCATACAGGCCCTGATTGCTGTCGTTGAGCGTGGCCGAAGCCAACATGCCGATGGAGCCGACGCACATGCTCGCCTGATCGGAAAGGATGTCCCCAAACATATTGCCGGTGACGATCACGTCGAACTGACCAGGATTGCGCACGAGCTGCATCGCGGCATTGTCGACATACATATGGCTCAAGGCGACATCGGGATAGTCCGCCGACACCTCGATCACCACATCGCGCCAGAGCTGGCTGGTTTCCAGTACATTGGCCTTGTCCACCGAGCAGAGCTTGCCCCGGCGCGCGCGTGCCGCCTGGAAACCGCTATGGGCGATCTTGCGCACCTGCTCCTCATTATAGGACATGATGTCATAGCCTTCGCGCAGGCCTTCGGGCGTCTTGCGCATGCCCTTCTCACCGAAATAGACGTCGCCATTGGTTTCGCGCACGATCAACAGGTCGATGGCGCTTGCCACCTCCTTCTTGAGCGCGGAGGCATCGGCCAGTTCGGGGAAGACCTTGGCCGGGCGCAGGTTGGAGAAGAGGCCGAGTTCCTTGCGCAGGCCCAATATCGCCTGTTCCGGGCGCAGATGCCGCTCCAGCGAGTCGCAATCCGGATCGCCCACCGCGCCGAACAGGACCGCATCGGCGCGCCTGGCGAGGTCCAGCGTTTCCGGCGGCAACGGATGGCCGACCGCCTTGTAGGCCGCGCCGCCCACCAGGCCTTCCTCATAGGTGATGCCGGGGATCGCCAGCGCATCCAGCACGCGCTTCGCCTGAGCGACGATCTCGGGACCGATGCCATCTCCGGGGAACAGGGCGATCAACATGGGGGCAACTCCTTCAAACTCACCAGCATTTTCAAATCGGCCATTCACGGCCGATGACTCGGAAAATGCGACAACAAGAACGCTTCGTGCCGCCCCTTATGAAGCCCTACCCGCAAGCGCAAGCGTTTAGGCAACCGCTCTTTTCAACCGGTCAACCAACCGCTCCCGCGCGGCGAGCACATCGATCCGCCAATCCGTGAGTACGGACCGTTCGAGAAAGAAGCCAGTCAATCGCAGGCCGTCCAATATGGCAGGCCAATCCCCTGCCCCGCCCTCCAGCAGAAAAGCGGGCAAGGGCAGCAGCCGATCCTCATAACCGGCGGCGCCCGCGCGGCTGACCGCCGCCGCGCTGCGCGGGCTGACATAGGCCAGATCGTCATTGCCGCCCATCGCTGCGCAGCGGGTCAGATCCAGTCCGAAACCCAGCTCGGCCAACATCAACAATTCATAACGGATCAGCGCCACCGCCCAGCCTCTTGCCGCAGGCGCCGCCTCCACCGCGCCCAGCACGCCGTCCAGCGCCTGGTAGAGCGCCGGATAGGGCGTTCCTTCCGGCAAGGCGACCGCCGTCAGCGCACAGGCCCAATCGATCGCCGCCGCCGGCAACGGTTCCGCCAACAGGGGCGCGCGGCTATGGTCCAGTTCGACGGTTAGCCCGGCCAACTGCTCCTCCGTCCTGGCGCGAAACTCGGCCTTGACGGCATTGCCCGGCAGCAGGACGGGACGCATCTGACGCGAGCGCCCACCCCGCACATAGCCGGGCAGCAGGCCATGGTCGGGCGTCAACAGCCGCGCGATCGCGCCATGTTCGCCATGGGCCCGCAGGGCGCAGACAAGGGCCGGGGTGATCAGCGTCGCCATGCCGCCTTCATATCGGCCAATGGCCCGCCGCGCCATCCGCGCCCTGCATGGATCATATTGTCCCGAAATCGTGCAGAATCGCGGTTTCGCAGTCTTCTGCCTTTCGATATAAGTTGCTTTTCCATCAGGTCATGCCCACAATTATCGCTGGGGACTTGTCGGGGGACAAATTTCGCCATGTATCACATGCCCTTGGCGTCATCGTCCGCGATGGACCACCTGGTGCTTTGGCTCGGACGTTCACCGACGCTGGGTTTTGCCATATCCCGTGTCGCCTTTGCGGCTGCCTCGATCTGGCAGATCGCTGCCATGTTCAACAATGAGCCGGATTTCGCTCATACGGCGTTGCTGCTGAAGGCGGCCGTCTGGACATGGACGGCGATCAGCATCGCCCAAAATTCGTTGACGCCGCCGCTGGGGCTGCTGCTGCGGCCCATTTTCCTGATATTCGACCTGATCATCTTCCTGACGATCATCGTGCTGTGCGAACCCTTGCAGATCGCGGCGCTGGGATGCCTGTTCTTCGTCGCATGGTCGGCATCCGACAGGTTCGGCCGGGGGGCTCTTGTCATTTTGGGGCTCTGCCTGGTCGTCGCCTTCATCGCGCGCGGCTATTATGAAGCATGGGCTTCGGCGCGGCATGTACCAGCGGTGGATCGCGCCATCGACAGCCTGACCATCGTCATCGGCTGTGTCATCGCGGCATCCATGTTGAGCATGAACATCCTGGAGCAGCGGTTGATAAGCTGGACTGAGCGGCTCCAGGGCGTCGGCCTCTCCTTCCAGAAATCGCTGGCGCAATTTCTGGTGGAGCAGGTCTCCCAATTGATGAATTCCCGCTATTGCGCGTTCGTCTGGGAAATGACGGACGATACCGCCGTCCATTGCGAATTGGCCGATGCGGAGGGCGTGCGCCATCTCCTCCTGCCGCAAAAGCAGATTGACGGCCTGTCGAACGTGACGCCGCGGGAAGCGCCCTTCCTCTATTCCACCCAATCGCCCCGGCTACTGCTGCGCAGCCGCCTCGGCATATTGCGCAACGAGCGCGCGGCGGACCTGACCGAAACCATATCGGACGTGTTCGGCCCCGGCCAGGGCGTGAGTTTCCACGTCCAGGCCGGCGAACTGCGCGGGCGGCTATTCATCGGGACAAGCCATGGCTGGTCGCCCGCCTTGCTGCTGCGGTGCCTGCGCATACAGGAAGGGATCGACCTTTTCCTTGAGCGGCATTTCTTCTTCCTCGCCTGGCGCCAGCGGACCTTTGCCGAAGCGCGTCAGGCGCTGAGCCGCGATCTGCACGACAGCGTGCTGCAAACGCTGGCGGCGCTGCGCGTCCGGCTCGTGACCACGATCCACGGCATGTCCGATGCCGGCATTCCCGACAAATTGGCGGAACTCAAGTCGATGGAAGAGTTGGTGACGGCCGAACAGGCCCATTTGCGCCGCCTGCTCAGCCAGCAAAGTCCGGTTCCGGCGGAAAGCGATGTCGACCTGGGTCGGGAGGTGGAACGCTGCTGCCGCTTCATCGCGCTGCAATGGGCGATCGACTGCCGCCTGAACCTGGTCGAGCGCTCCATGATCGTATCGGCCGAAACGGCAGCGGAAGTCGAATATCTGATCCGCGAAGCCGCCGCCAATGCCGTCAAACATGCCCATGCGCGCCACATCACTGTCTCGATCGCCCAGGTCGACGATGAAATATTGATCGCGTTGAAGGATAATCCGGGACCGCAGGCCATCGCCAAAGAAAGCTATACCGGGGATTTCGAACTCCAGTCGCAGTCGATCATGAAGCGACTGGGCAAGATCGGCGGAACGGCGTATTTTCATAACTTAAGCATGAATTCACTTATTTCGATCAGGTTACCCTCCTCTTTACCAAGGTCTCCGATATGATGGCCCAGATTGCGATAGTCGACGATCATCCGATCTTCCTGGATGGCATGGCGCAGTTCCTGAATTCCCACGGCCATGACATCTTGTTCTGCGCCCGCTCGGTGGAAGAGGCACTGGAACGGATGCAGGCGGGCGAGCCGGACCTGCTGATCCTGGACGTCAGCATGAAGAGCGGCGGCGGCCTGGCGATCCTTTCCGCCATCCGGGGCAGCGGCAGCACGGTGCCGGTCATCTTCATGACCGTGCATATCCGTCCGGAACAGACGCTGGAAGCGATCAAGCTGGGCGTCGACGGCGTCGTGCTGAAGGACAGCGACCCCAACGACCTGCTGTCCTGCATTCAGCAGGTCATGGGCGGCAACAAGAGCATCGCGCCTTTCGTCATGGAACAGGCCTTGGTGCACAGCATTTCCGCGCCCGCCAATGACACCAATGTGCTCGCCGTGCTGACGGATCGCGAGCTGGAAATTGCCGGCCTGATCCGCGCGGGCCTGCGCAATCGGGAGATCGCCGGGCGTTGCGGGCTGACGGAGGGGACGGTGAAGGTGCACCTGCACAGCATCTTCCAGAAGCTCAACATCAAGTCGCGCTCGGAGCTGATCATCATGATGATGACGATGGACAGCGAAATGCCTGCCGTCGGGATGGAGCAGTAAAAGCCCAAAAGGGGTGGAAGGCGGACATCATTTCCGTCATCCCAGCGGCCCGAAGGGCGGCATAGCCAACGCTGGGATGACGATATTATCAAACGTCCGCTTCTGGCGAGTAACCGCCGAAAGCTTCAGCGCAGCCCCTGAATGAAATCAGGCAAGCGCGCGACCCCGCTGGGATTCGGCCCCACCATATACAGCGCCATGATCGTGCCAAGCGCGATCGCCACGCCATAGGGTATCGGCCCCTTTTGCGCGAACAGCGCGACCGAGGAACCTTCCCGCACGCTTTGCGGCACCATCCGGCGTCCGGCGATGATCAGCAGCGCCAATATGCCTCCACCCACGGTGATGTAGACGAACCAGGGAACGACCCCCTGCCAGTCGAACCAGAGGGCGCAGGCGCTCATCAGCTTGATGTCGCCGCCGCCCATCCAGCGCATTGCAAACAAGCCGCAGCCCAGCGCAAACACCGCCAGAAAGACGGTGCCGTTGCGCCAGATATCATTTTCCCAACCCGTCACCGCAACCCAGACCGCATAGAGGCCAACGACCAACAACGGAAAGATGTTGGATATGCGCAGGCGCGCCATGTCCTCGACCGCCGCGGCGATCAACAGGAGAGAAACGGCCAACAGAACCACATCCTTGATCATTGCCGTGGAGCCTCCATGGTGGCGAGCGCGGCGGCCGCTTCCGGCACGAAGCCATCAGCTTCCGTCATGGCGCGGCTAAGATAAGCCTGGGCTTTGGGCAAATCGCCCATGCGCATCGCGACCTGCCCCGCATTGCTGAGCCGCCGTCCCCATTCATCCGCCGTGTCGGCGGCACGGCGGCGGATCTCCTGCCCCGACATGACATAGGCGGTGTCGCCATTGGTGACGATCCGCACATCATCCGGCGCCTGTTCGCGGGCTTTGTCGAAGATCACCGCCGCCTTGTCCGGCTTACCCTGCTTGAGTAGCGAAAGGCCGTAATTGTTGAGAATCTGCGCCGGCTTGTCCGTCAATTGGAACGCCCGCTCATAGGCGGCGGAACTCAACGCCCAGGACTGCGCCTGATCATAAGCCACGCCCAGCGCATTCCATGCCCGCCAGCGATCAGCGCAAGCTCCCACGGCCCGGCGCAGTGGATCCAGAGCCTCCTTTGACCGGCCAAGCCGCAACAATGCTATCCCCTGGCCCTCATCCACCCGGCAATCCTTGAGCCCACCCTGGACGAGCGTAGAGAAGCGCGCTGCCGCCTCCTCATCGCGGCGCTTCTCCAGCGCCATGCGCGCAATCGCAATCTCGATCGGCTGAAGATCCCTGTCTTGGGCATGCGCACGCCACTGGGTCAGCATCGCATCTGCCTGGATGACCCGCCCGCCATCGATCGCCTCATCCACCAGCCGGGCATAATCCAGCGGCGGTGAAGGCGGCAGAGCGGGAACCGCCCCAGCCGAAGGGACGGCCGCTGACAGAAGCAGCGCCCAGATCATCCCCGCGCGCCCTTCCGCCCGGCAGGCCGCATAAGGCTTTTCCAGAGCCGTTCGAACAGGTCGTCGCGGCCCTCCGCATTGGCCGTTTTTTCATTCTTGACCGGACCGGCAGCTTCGCCCCCCGTCCCGGCGAGCTTTGGCAGCGCCTGCGTTTCAGATTTTGTAACAGTGATGATCGGTGCCGTCAGTTCGCGTTGCGCCTTCGTCTCGGCCACGGTCACGATCCGGGTCGTCAGTTGCGGCTTGACGCGTTCGGCAGGGGCCGCCGCCTCCATCGTCCGCAACCGCACCTCCCCCAGCGAGACGCGCTCCAGTTCCACTCCCGCCAGTTGCGCCGGTCGCGCGGCAGGAGCGGCGGAGGCCAGTTGCGCCAATGTCGGTCGCATGGCCATGACCATGCCAGCCGTCCCCGCGCCCGCCTGCGCCAGCAGCGCGTCAGCCTCCCCCTTCAGCCCCTGCGCCGACAGGCTGCGAGCAAAATTGCGAGCAATGCGCGCATCCTGCGGCGCACGCGCCAGAGCCAGTTCGAAAAATTCACGCGCCAGATCATGCCGCCCCATGGCCGCATAGCTGATCGCCACGCCGTTCAGGCCATGCGCATCCGTCGGATCGTTGCGCACTGCCCGGCGAAAGGCGTCCAGAGCCAGCGCATATTCCCCTCGCGAAAACAGCAGGTCGCCACGCGCCAGCGCATCCTGCGCCGGGCCGCTCGACTGCTGATTGACGGGCCGGATCGAGAGGACGCCCTTTTGCCCCGAACTGCACGCCGTCGTCGCAATGATGAGAGCGATTACTATCACAGCTTTGTTCATGGTCCCCCCTCCCCTCAATTCCTAATGGCTCATCACCGGCAAGATATCCCGCACCACGCGGACGATCGCGGGCAGCATCAGCACCCCGATCATCACTGGCAGCATGCAAGCGACCAGCGGTACAGACAACAGCACCGGCAGGCGATGCGCCTTTTCCTCCGCACGCATCCGCCGCTTCTCGCGCATTTCCGACGCATATACGCGCAGCGTCTGACCGACGCTCGACCCCAGTTGGTCGGATTGGATCAGCAGCGTCGCGAAAGAGCGAATCTCATCCACGTCAACATCGTCGGCCATGCGCCGCAGAGCGTCCTGCCGGCTGCGTCCGGCGCGCAATTCCAGCACCACCTTGCCCAAAGCCGCCGATACCAGAGGATGCGATACGGCCAGCTCCCGGCCGACACGGTCCATCGCCGCCTCAAGACCCAGACCCGCTTCGACGCAGACCAACATCAGATCAAGTCCATCAGGAAAGCCGTTGATGATCGCTTCCTGTCGCCGGGACGCCTTTGCCGAAATATAGAGGTTCGGCATGTAAAGCCCGGACACAGCGAGCAGCGACGCGACCAGATAGAGGGTAAACGGGGTCGGCGGCTCGGGATTGCCAAGCGACGTCAGAACGAAAATCCCTGGGAGGGTAAAGGTCAGCACCAGCCGGAAAAAGGTGAAGAGCTTCGGCGCATCCGGCGAGACATAGCCCGCCGCGATCAGCCGCCGGCGCAGGCTGTCATTATTGGTGTCGACCAGCGAGATGCCCATCTTCTCGATCCGGTCGATGAGCTTCTTCCACTCGCCGTTGTTCCGTTCGCCGCGGAGCGTCTGGCTGCTATTTTGCGCGGCATTGCCGCCTTCCCCGACCAGGTCGAGCCGCCCGCGCACCCGCGCATTGCGCAGGACAACCTCCGACAGGCCGAAAACCAGCGCGACGATGGCGAAGAACAACAAGCCAAGAATGACAGGCCGCAACTGGATCATGAGCGCCGAATTCAGCATCGCATCATACCTTCAGGTCGACCATGCGGCGTATCGTGACGAAGCCGATGATGTAGAGGAGAATAAGGCCAGTGAAGCCGATGATGAACATGCTGTCCTGCGCGACGTCCAGATAAAAGGCCGGGTTGACCAGGAACAGCCCGCAAAAGGTCAGGATCGGCAATGCCGTCAGCATCACGGCGGTCATCCGCCCTTCCGAACTCAGCGCCCGCACCTTCATGAAGAGGCTCGCCCGCTCGCGGATCACTGCGGAGAGATTTTCGAGGATTTCGGCCAGGTTGCCGCCCGTCTCGCTCTGCACCGACAGGGAAATCACGAACATGTGCATCTCGTTCATATCCCACCGCTCCGCCATTCGCTGGAGAGCGTCGCGCAGGTCGGCGCCATAGGTGACTTCATCGACGACGATGCCGAATTCGCTGCCGATGGGATCGCGCATTTCCTTGGTCAGCAGTTCGAGCGCGGCGGCGATTGGATGGCCCGCGCGCAAGCCCCGGACGAAAGTGTCGAGCGCGACCGGAAATTGCTCCTCCATCTTCTTGCGCCGCCGCTGGGCCAGCCGCGTCAGCACCATCAGCGGCAGGGCAATCCCAAGCGCGCCCGCAAAGGCCGCCGCCATCACGAACATACCCGCCGTCAACGCATAGCCCGACGCCATGCCGCCGACCATCACCAACAGGAACAACACGCCCGCCGCGATCAGCATCGCCATCAACACGGTACGCGCCGGGAACGTCAGCCCCGCGCCATGCAGCACCCGCATGATCCCCAACCCGGCCCGCCCAAGCAGGGTGGAGCGGTCGAAACCGAGCGCTTCATCGCTGCGCCGCAGCTTGGAAAGGACGGTGCTGCGTTCAAAGCCTGCGGCGATCATCTTCAAGCGCCGATTGACGACGCGATCGGTCGTCGCCCGCGCACGCAACCAGCTCGAAATACCTTCGATCGTCAGCATCACCGCCGCGAACAGCAGGATAAGGACGAAGACGCGGATATAGAGCGTGTTCATCAGTGTATCACCGCATCGGGACGGAAGAGTTCGGCGGGCAGGTTGATCCCCCGATCGGCCAGCTCACTCATGAATTTGGGACGGATGCCGGTGGCCTCGAAATGGCCCCGCACCATATTATTCTCATCGCGTCCGGTCATCTTGAAGCGGAAGATGTCCTGCATGGTGATGACCTCCCCTTCCATGCCGGTGATCTCCGACAAGCTGAGCAAGCGGCGGCGACCGTCGGCCAGACGCCCGACCTGCACCACCACGTTCAGCGCCGAAGCGATCTGCGCCCGTGCCGACCGAGGCGAGATCTCGATGCCGCTCATGCCGATCATTTGCTCGACGCGGGACAATGCGTCGCGAGCGGTATTGGCATGAACGGTGGTCATGGAACCGTCATGGCCGGTGTTCATCGCCTGGAGCATGTCGAACGCCTCCCCGGCGCGGACTTCACCGACGATGATGCGGTCGGGCCGCATGCGCAGGGCGTTCTTGACCAAGTCCCGCTGCGTGACTTCACCGCGGCCCTCGATATTGGGGGGGCGGGTTTCCAGCCGCGCGACATGGCGCTGCTGCAATTGCAGTTCGGCAGAATCCTCGATGGTGACGATACGCTCATGCTCGTCAATGGCAGCCGACATGGCGTTGAGCAGCGTCGTCTTGCCCGAGCCGGTGCCGCCGGAGATCAGCACATTGCGGCGCGCCTCCACCACGGCCGCAAGCACCTGCGCCATGGGCGCGGGCACGCTGCCCAATTCGGTGAGCCGCGCCATGCTGATCGGTATCTTGGCGAATTTGCGGATGGAAAGCAGCGACCCGTCGATCGCGAGCGGCGGCACCACCGCATTGACGCGGGATCCATCGGCCAGGCGCGCATCGACAAAGGGCGAAGCCTCATCGATCCGTCGGCCGACCGCAGCCACGATCTTCTGGATGATGCGCAGCAGATGCTTCTCATCCTTGAACCGGGTGGCGGTTTCGACCAGCCGGCCATTGCGCTCCACGAACACGACCTTGTGGCCGTTCACCAATATGTCGGTGATGCTGTGGTCCTTCAGCAGCGGCTCTAGCGGACCCAGACCCAGCAGCTCGTCCAAAATGTCCGACACCAGCCGTCGGCGCTCTTCCAGATTGAGCGCATGTTTTTGAAGCGCCAATTGTTCATGGACGATTTCACCGACCTCGACCTCTACCTGCGCCCGCGACATTGTTTCCAGCGCGGAGAGGTTGATGATGTCGATCAGCTTCTGATGCAAAGCGACCTTGAGGTCGGTATGCCGGTCCTCTTCCCAGTGGACGACCTCCGTCTCGGTCGGTCCGACTTCGTCCCGCGGGTCGCCCCGCCCGGCTTCCCCTTTTCGGATCTGCCACATCAGCTTTTCTCCGCCTGACGCTCGGCCTCGGCCGCCTGAACGCAACAATCGACAATATCCTGCAAATCCTTGCAGATGCGGCTGCGCGCCTTCAATTCCTGGATCAGCACGCCCTGATCGAGCGCAGAGCTGACCAACGGGAAATCATTGGCGATGCTCAGCTTCACCGGATGATCCAGCGCCGCAGCCGCGTCCTCCAGACCAATGGCGCGGAAGAATTTCTTCTCCACGCGATTGGCGATGACATGGATGCGCGAAGGATCGATATCCTGATCGCGCAGCAGCGAAATCTGCCGCCGCGCCTGCCGCAGGCTGGCGATGGTGAGTTCGCACACCAGGAACACGACCTGCGAACGCGCCACCAGCGACATCGACCAGTTGGTCCAGTTGCCCGGCAGGTCCAGATAGACCGTATCGAAATTGCGCTGCGCCAGTTCCACGATGCGGAAGATCTGATCGGCGTTCACCGCCTCGATCGGCATGATCTCCGGCGGAGCCATCACCAGACGCAGGCCGGTGGAGGTTTCGAGGGTGACGGTCCTCAACAGCTCATTATCGACGCGATTGCCCGCGTTGAGAAGGTCGGCCAGCGTCAGCGGCGAGGAGATGCCCAGGAAGGTGCCCGCATTGCCGAACTGGATATCCAGATCGAACAGACAGACTTCGGCGCCGTTCTGCTTGACGGACCGGGCGTGGAGGCTGGCGGCCTGCGTCGCGATGGTGGTTGCGCCGACGCCGCCGACGCTCTTGATGATCGAGACGAGCTGGCCGGTCCTGACCTCATCCTGGCGGGTCGCGGCGATGCGGCTCCTCAGATCGTCCATGATCGCCGCGAGATCATGAGCGCGCAGCGGCAATTCGATGACGTCGTTGATCCCGCTGCGCAGCAAGGCGCGCACGACCGCAATCTGCGCATCGCGGACCGCCGCCACCAGCATCAGCTTGGGATGCGCCGCCCGCAGTCCCGCGAGCCGCACCATGGAGGCCTCATTGTCAGGCTGCACCTCGATGATGATTGCCTTGGCGTCGGCGGCAAGTTGCTGCGGCACGGGTGCTGTGGCAGCCAGCATGGAGAGGGTCAGCGACTGCCCGGTCAGCCGGTCGCCCAATATGTCGGACGCCTGCATCTCCTGCTCGGACAGGATGAGGTGAAGCCCCTCATCCCCGATATTGAGGGTCCAGTTCTCGGCGGGTTCCGCTGTGTTTGTCACGATGCCCAAGATCTTGTCCCTCAATTTGATGCCGTTCCCTGGCCGTCTTCCATGGTGAGGGCGGCGCTGAAACTGGGTAATGTAATCGATGTCTTGAAAAGCATGAGTAGGATAGGCTGAAAGGCCATGCCCTTGACTCTTACCGTCACCAAGGGCGCTATATCAGGGCCGTTCGGATCACCCGAATAGCCGATCCCGGAATTGCTATATTGAACTTCGACATTGGTCGCCCCGAGTTCCGGCAGGAATGCCCGCATCCGGTTCACAATATTTGTGAAGGCGGTCGAATTATACGGCGTGATCAAGGAGTTGCATGCGCTGCCACTGCATGAGCCGCAGGTGGTGGAAGTGCATGTCATCGATGAAAAATATGAGGTGCCGATCGATGCCCCCTGAGCGATGCTGCTGGCGCCGGTCGCAAAGCTGTATGTCGCGATGCCGGTTGCCACCGGATCAGTCGCGACGGCATAGCGGACGCCCATCTGGGTGGCCTTCTCCGCACGGTTCCAGGTCCACATCAACCGCCCGACATCGAAGATGCCGAGCAGGAAGATAAGCAGGAGCGGCAAGACAAGCGCAAACTCCGCCGCGGAAGAAGCCCTACTATCACGGATCAAGGTGGTGATCAGCTTTTTCATAGCCCCATCACCGGCGATTGAGAGCTGGCATTCAGATACAAGGCGCTGCTGTCGAACCCCAGCTTATTGAATAACGATTGATATTGAAGCCGATGAGCACTGTTGGTGGTCGTTGCTACCTTCACGACGGGAATGAAGTTCATCCCTTCATAAATGCCCGAAGCGCTCACACTGGAAGGATCAACACAGTCATAGGTGACATTGATCGATTGCGGGTCCGTCCAACCGTTAAGTCGCGCGGTGCCGCCAGTCAGTTGCCCGGTCCGCACCAGATTGCGCGTATCCGCTTCGACCGTGCCCCCCGGTACGTTATCGGTCGATGCCGAAGTGCAACTGTAATTGGAAAAACTCAGCCGGCCGGCATAGCGGGCACCATCTCTTACCGCCTTGACCACGACATGCTCGCTCAGAAAATAATTGCCAAGTTCGAACGCGCCGAACATCAGCGCGATAAGCAATGGCGTCACCAGCGCCATTTCGGCGGCGGATGAGCCTGACTGTTCCTTGAAAAGGCGCACAAACATTGCTCCGCCTCACTCTATGAGGCGCGGAGTATCGCGCCGCGTGATCTGCGGAGTGCCGCCACCTTCGCCAGTGCCCGACGCGCCGATGACTTCCACGTAGACATCGTTCCGGCTCGTGTAGGAAGCGGAGCAGCCATTCTGGTTGCCGTCGCATTTGGTGCGATCCATGCTCGGTTCGACCATGAAGACATCGATATAGCCCCCTACCGGAATCGTCTTCTTGCCATTCAATTGTTTCTTCTGGTCAGCGATACGGCAATTGACCACGGCAGCGGTAAGGCGACGTCTGTCGATATTGTTCGTATTGGGCGCAACGCCCGGATAATTGCACTGGCCTGCCTGAGGGGTACTGTAGGCAGCCAGACTCGCATTACCCGACGTAACCTGCGTCGTCAGCCGGGTGGCAGGATCCGCCGCTTCCCACAAATAGGCTTGATAACGGGTAACATTCGGACCCAGGCCAGTGGTATTCTGCCAATCAAGGCCTGGATGGTTCGACCGGAAATAGGCGGCTCTGTCCCAAACCCCATCGCCGATACGCGAAGAATAGCTACCACCGGTCGCATGCATCATGTCACGCGGAAAGCCCATTATCTCCGGCGTGATGGAAGAATCGAGCGGCACGGTGGGTGAGGTTGGTCGATAACGCTTGGTCGTGTAATTGGTACTGTCGGCTGGATTTTGCTGCCAGGAGCAGGTGGCGCCGCGAACCACGTCCTTGCGCACATTCGTGGACGGAGAGCAAGGCGGGCTCGAGCATGCGGAATTATTGCCCGGCAGAAAATCGAACCGCATGTTAAGCGAATCGCGAACCGCGTTAAGAAGGTTGCCCGTTTCCATGGTCACATTTTCGGTTGGCGCGCAGTTGCTGAACAATGCGTTCGAAGCAAGAGCCTCCGCTACGCTGCTTGCGCCTCTGCCCGCCTGATCGACGAAGCCGAAATTACCCGGCCCCCATTGCGTGCCGCCTTCCGCCATCACAATGCCCGTGCCGGACGGGATCGAAACCGCATAATAGGGATCGGTGTTACCGATCGGCTCATCGGGATTGCAGATGAAGAAAGGCACGGCCCCGCAGATTGCCGAACCGACGCCGGCATAGGCGGTCGCCGCAATCGGGCCGGAAGAAATCGCCGAAACTATGGGCGTCAAGGCGTAGAAAGCCGACCGGGTGCCTACTGTGACTTCCACGAAATTGGCCGTGGCGTCGTCCACAGCGGCTTTGGACTTGTCCTTGGTTTCGAAAAACCGGATTGATCCCGTCGCATCACAGTCGGGCTCATCAGCGATCGTTATAAGGGGCGCCGCGCCATCATTCGCGAAGCGGCTGTCATTGGCAATCAGGTTCCTCGCCGCATTGGCCGCCCTGCTGCATGCTCCGGTCGCTCCGTCAAGCTGGCTTGCCGCAGCCAATGCCGCCTGATCCGCCGCGCTCTGCAATTCGCTGTCCATGCCGGCAAGCCGCGCATAATCAAAAGCAATCCCGCCGGCCGCGATCAGCGCGAAAAGCGACAGAGCGACCGTGGGCGCCACCGCGCCACTGGCCGACTGCAACAAACTTTCCTGAGCGCGAGACATGGAATCACTCCTCACTCAATCAGTTGGCGCGGCCACCGCCAGAACCACCAGCGCCCCCACCGGTGCCACTGGTCGTGCGGATCGACTGGGGCGGCTTCACCTTATCGGTGCGATAGCGCTCCACCGCTGCGGCGGAACGCTGACCATCGCCACCTTCGACCAGCGTGCCCTCATAATGCGGGTCAGGATTGATCACCTGCATCGCATAATTGCTGCGCACCGCTCCGCCGAAAGTGGGGTCATTGGCCGTGCAACCAGCCAGCAGCGGCAGCAGCAGAGCCGAACCAAAACAGATTCCGCGCATCACAAATCTCCTGCTCACAGCTCATATCCGCTGGGCGCCTTGCCCGATGCGGGTGCTTCCTTTGCCGGCGCGGGCGCATTTTTGGGCGCTTCGGGCGGCATTGCATCCGGGTTGAGCGGGTTGATGCCCACCGCCTTGTCCGTCCGTCCCATCAGGAACAGGTCCAGCTCATGCGGCGGCCTGACCCGATCGGTGGGCAGGCTGACATCCTCCGCCCGCATCGGCTTCACCAGGCGCGGGGTCACGATGATGACCAGTTCGGTCTCGCTCTTCTGAAAGCCGCTCGACCGGAAAAGCGCGCCGATGATGGGGATGGAACCCAGGATCGGGAACTGCCGCACGGTATCCTGGAAATCCTTGCGCAAAAGCCCCGCCAGAGCGAAGGACTGACCATCGCGCAATTCCAGGGTCGAACTGGCCCGGCGGGTCTGCAACCCAGGAATGGTGAGGCCATTCACCGTCACCGATGCCGAAGGATCGATGGAACTGACTTCCGGTTCCACCACCAGATTGATGATGCCATCTTCCAGCACGGTCGGCGTGAAGCCGAGGCTGACGCCGAAAGGCTTGAACTCGATGGTGATGGCATTGCCGCCATTACCGCCCCCACTGCCGCCGCTATTGCTTTGCGCCACCGGGATCGGGAACTCGCCGCCCGCCAGGAAGGATGCCGTTTCACCCGAAAGCGCCACCAGCGTCGGCTCGGCCAGCGTGGTCACGACGCCCTTGCGCTCCAACGCGTCGAGCGCGCTGGTGAGGTTGAGGCTTCCTATCGAGTAATTGGCGGCGCCGATGCCGAAGCTGTCGAGGATCTTGCCGAGATCCACGATCGGCCTGCCATTGGCATCGGACAGAATCGCGGAAGATTGCGCCGCGTTACCGATGCCGCCCACCACTTTGCCGCTGTCGGACAAGAAAGCGGTGTTGATGCCGAACTGCTTGGCCGCACCGCGCGACATTTCGGAGAAGCGCACTTCCAGCATCACCTGCTGCGCCGCGCCGACCGAGAGCATGTTGACGACCTTGTCCCCGGCATAGGTCTTGGCGATCTGCACCGCCCGATCGACCGCCGCCGCGCTGGACACCGTGCCAGTCAGCACCACCGAGTCATTGGACATGCGCGCGCCGATCTGCTGGCCGGGCAGCAGTTCCGACAATTGCCGCTTCAACGTCACCACGTCCGGCCCGACCGCCACATCGACTACCGCGATCAACATGTTGCGGCTGTCGTAGAGCGTCAGGCTCGTCGTACCCGGCTTCTTGCCCAGCACATAGACCGACCGGTTGGTCATGGGCAGGATGTCGGCTATTTCCTGATTGCCGATCAGCGCCTTTGAAAAGGGCCGGTCGACGGTCAGCACCTGGCTCTTGTTGAGCGGCACGTCGAGCTGACCGGCATGATTGGCGTTGCTGACGTTGAGCGAGGCGATCTGGGCCTGCACCTGCATGGGCAGCAGCGACGCTCCGGCGCTCAGCGCCAGGAAGAACGCCTGCATCGGCAAAGACTTAGCGGGAACCATAGCGCTTCACCTCATAGCTGGTGCCGGTCATGCCGCGCACGATTTCGACCGATGCGGTTGACGGCAGGGCGTTCGTGTTCTTCGGCACCGCGCGGCGCGTCGGACGGAAGGCGGACGCGGGACGCGGCGGCAGATAGGCGAGGTCGGCAACGCGGCCCCGCGGGCCAGCATAGCCGCCGACATAAGCGCCGTCGCGCAGATCCTCGATGCCCACGGTTTGCACCGCCGGATTGGGTTTGTCGGTAAGGTTGCGCAGGACCAGGGTGAGCTGGCCGACCTGCTGGGCCAGAACCAGCTTCTGCGCGTCGACCTGATTGACCTCCAGCGTGGCGGTCTTGCCGACGGCCGGATCCTTCGACGTGTCGTTGGCGTTCTGGTCGATGGCGATCACGCGGGTTCCTTGCAACAGGACGTCGGTGATCTGCTGGCTGCCAGCGACGGGGTCCGTCAGCGTGCGCGTGACGAAGACATCGACGGTATCGCCAGGAAGCACGAAGCCGCCCGCGGCGGCCACATCGCTCACGCGCACGGCGACAGCGCGCATTTCAGGAGCGAGCACGGCGGACATCGTTGCGCGCCCGCCTTCGCCCGAAAGCTTTGAGGTCAGGATCGGCTCGCCTGGCTCGATCTGGCGCAGAACGACCCGGCCCTTACCGAGCGAAGTCAGTTGGATAGGATCGCGAAAAGCGCCCGGCGGCACCGAATTGGCGGGCCAGTCTACCACGCGTATCTTTTCGGCGGTCACCGCCGATCCGAAGGGTAGCGACACGGTCGCCACGACGACCTTCGCCATACCGCCATCTGCTTGCGGCGCCTTTTCGGCGCTGGTCAAATAGGAGTTGGCGATGAAAACGGCTGCGAGGCCCAGCAATATTGCGAGGCCTAGAACGATAAGAGATCTGCGCTGCCCCACGACAACCCCCCCCGGAATTGAAGGTTACGGGAAGGCCAGCAAAGTAACCAGCCTTCCCATTTTTATGAATTTAGCAGTTCGCTGCAGGCGCGTTGCCGGTACCAACCGTCGCAACGCAGTTGGTGGCAGCGTTCATCGAGTTCTTGATCGCGCCGCCCAGGTTCCAGGCAGCCAGGGCAATGCCGGTGCCGACAATGGCCAGGATCAAAGCATATTCAGCAGCCGACGCACCACTCTGATCAGCCCAAAGGTTCTTGAAAAAAGTCATGTCTTTTACCCCTATAGCTATTGTTTAGCAGGTCGGCGCCACATTCGTGCCAACCGTCTTGATGCAGTTGGTGGCAGTGTTCATCGAATTCTTGATCGCCCCACCCAGGTTCCACGCGGCAAGCGCAATGCCGGTGCCGACGATCGCCAGGATCAAAGCATATTCAGCAGCCGACGCACCACTCTGGTCAGCCCACAAGCTCTTCACAAAAGTCATAACTTTTACCCCTAGTAGCTGGGAGCAACCCCCAGTCGCTCTTGCTCAGCTCCACGGTAGGGGCCTGTCCACCTCGCGACCCCGGCGTCGGTATCCTCCGATCGCCAGGCAGTTGGCAGTTCCCGTAGAACTTGGGATCAAATTGAACCAAAGCAGATGCAAGTCAACACGGTAAAAAAAGCGTATATTTATCAATAGCTTATTGCAATTTTTTGTTAACCTTTTCTGGAAACCAGAATTGTTACCCTAAGTAAACGACATCATTTTTAAATATATCTTTGGATATATGTCTTTAGAAAATTATAGTTTGTTTTTAGCTTTACTACGATCTTCATTTCATCCGATCTTTTCAATTCCAACTAAAATCCAGAGTTACATGGCTAATTCCATTTTTTTACTTATACAAAATGGAAGCCGTTCATAGATAAAGAAAATGCTATTTGACTGGATAGTTGGGAAAAAGGATAAGAATTGCCTGCGCGGCTAATACCTTCGTTGTAGGCTATTCGGCGCGTGGAGGTCCGACGACTTGAGATGAAAAACCGCCAAGACCCGCACGACTCATCGCGAATCAGCCGCGACTCGTCGCGGGAAGATCAGGAAAATAAAGCCGTTTAAATCTGTCCCGTTTTGGGAAAATGCGCCGGTTCGCGTTACTTTACGCTGACACGTTGACGGAAGGTGACATTCACCCGATCCGACAGCAACAAATAGGGAAGCCAGATCGCGGCGCTGATCAGCACCTTCTTTACATTGCCTGTCAGCATGTCGAGCAATGCGGCATCCACGCCGTGCGGCACATTGTCCATCCCGGCCACCAGCTTGGCAATGCTGAGCTGCGCCAGCAAATCCACCCCCCACACCATCACCAGAAAGCGCGGGAACAGTGGCGCCAGCCGCAGCGCCATGGCGAAGGCAAACATGTAAAGGCTCGACAGGATCACCACATCGGCCAGCATCACGCCGTAAAGGCCGATGAACCAAGACGGCGAATAGCTGCCCAGCGCAGGAATGGAGCTGAGAAACTCCAGCGTCCGCACCGGCACATTCACCGCGATCCCGATCAACAGCGACGCCATCACGCCATAGAGGCCGAATTGCGACATCTCCCGCGCTTTCAGGCAATCGAGTTTGCGCCAGCGTCCCACCTGCGCCAGGCGGAAGGCGGGCTGCGCATGAATGCGTCCTGCGGGAAACAGCTTCAACCCCAGCAGCAACGAGCCGACAGGAGCGCCCACGACCAGCAGATAGGGCAGCAGCCCCGTACCACTCGCCCAGGGGGGTCCATCATAGGGCGTCGCGGGAAAGGCCAGCCGCAGGCCGCAGGCAAAGGCGGCGGCCAATACCCAGATGGCGACGATCCGCTCCAGATTGACCTGCATCGACAGCACGACGGCCACGCTCTTGCGATAGAGATGGTCCTTTACCACTCGCACCATGGAAACCGGACCTCCTTCGAACGCTAAGCCTGGTCGCGACTATCCGCGATCCTGGTAAACGCCCGGTAAATGCGCGGCCGCGCGGAAAGTTCTGCCCGGCAGTCCTAAATATGGGGAGGCGGCTGGAAAAGCGAAACCCCGGCCTGCGCTCATTTCCGCGGAATGGTGATGCGGATCGTCGTGCGTCCGCCGATATTCTGAAGGAACACTTCGCCGCCCAGCGCCTGAATACGCCGCATCAGCGAGCGTGAGGGCACCGCCCCGCTCGATCCCAGCCGCGCCATGTTCGGCACGCCGTCATCGCTCACCTGAAGGGCGATGCGGTTGCCATCAGGCTCCAGCAAGAAATCGATCGCGCTCGCCCCCGCGTGGCGCACCGCATTGGCGACGATCTCCCGCACGGCGAAGCTTAGTTCCCGGCCGATCATCGCACTGGTAGCGCAATTGCCGTCCTCCACCTTCAGGTGGCAGCCTATACCCCATTGCTCGCCCAGCGACCGCACGACCATCGCCAGCGTTTCGGGCAGATAGGCGAAATCCTCCTCATCGGCTTCGGGGTTGATAATCCAGCGGATCGTGGCGATCTGGTCTTTCGCGATGCGGTCGACATTCTCGATCACGGCGCGCGGCTCGACCCGCCGACCGCCCAACAGCGGCGCGATCTGGAAACGGATGCTGGCCAAGGCCTGCAGGACGCTGTCATGCAATTCCCGCTGCAACCGCTCCCGCTCGCGCGCGCCGGCGATGACATGGGCAAAGTCCAGGCTGTTGCGGACCGTCAGCTCCTCGCAAGCGCTTTCGAAGACCCGCTGCGCGATGGCGGCCCGATCCTCATGGAAGGGATCGCCCAGGCAAGCCGCGCCCACCGCTTCGAAGGTGCCGATCGTCACCCGCACGGTCAGCACCCTCTTCGTATCCAGCAACGCGGTCCACGCCTGCCCGCCCGCCGACAGCGTGCCCAGCATGGGAATCCCGTCGGCCGACAGCGAAATGGACGCACCCCTCGACCGGTCGTGCCAGCCAGTGCCCGCCGTCAACAGATTGCCCAAACCGATGGACGGCATCTCCCGCGCCGCGCTGCTGGCGAAGCGCAGGGGTTCATGGCTGGCCATGCGAAACAACACCGCGACGGCATCCCCTCCGGTCGCGAACCTCAGCGCCTGAAGCATGAAAGAGCCATGATCGCTCTTGCCGGTCGGCAATTCGCCCTCCAGCAACCGCTTGCCCTTCTCGAATTCCAGCAATGTTTCCCGCCGCGGCCCGAGCAGCGCGCCCGTCACCAGGATCGCCACCGCCAGATAGCAGGCCCGAAGCACCAACCGCTCCACTTCAGGCTCTGCCGGCAGAGAGGCAATCTCGTCGATCCATGTGGCGCCGACCACTATGGCGCCCCCCAACAGGGCGACCAGCAGATGAAATCGCCGCCGCACGATCAAAGCTACTTCCATCGCGACGAAGAAACCGCCGGAGAAATAAGGGCTGTTGGAAGGGTTCGTCACCATCAGCAGAGCGAGGAACAGCAGCGTATCCAGCAATACCACCGGCCTGCGAATCCGCATGTCCGTCACCCAGGAGCGTGACGACAGGAACACCGCCGAAAGCGCCAGCAACAGCATGAGAAGAACCAGCACATGCTCAGCCACCTCCGCCCAATGGCGAACGCTGGAGAAGGCGAAGCTGACGAAGGCATAGATGACGGCCAGCAACAGGCGAGTGAAATCCAGCGTCTGCCAGGGGCGGAGCGCCGACAGGGCGCGCATATCCCACCAGCTCAAGCGCATCGCGAGTTCGCTCCGCCCATTCATCGCGTGAAGCACATCCCCTATCCGACCCTGAGGCTTTATGCCTTTGCAGGCTGCATCTTATGGAAAGGAAATCATGCGGCGGTCAAATGGCGATCCGCTCATCGCAAAGATAATCGGACATGCGGATCCTGACGGTCACAGGGGCAGCACCGGCCCCGGTCGTGAGGTCAGCCGTGAAAATAGTCGTAGACCTGTTGCGCCACCGCCTTGGATACGCCGGGCGCCTTCAACAAATCTTCCAGCGCCGCGCTTTTCACGGCCTTGGCGGTTCCGAAATGCATCAGCAGCGCCTTCTTGCGGGAAGGGCCGATGCCGGGCACTTCGTCGAGCGAACTGACGGTGATCGCCTTGCTGCGCTTTTGCCGGTGCGCGCCGATGGCGAAGCGGTGCGCCTCGTCGCGCAGGCGCTGGAGGTAGAAAAGGACGGGATGGTTGAGCGGGAATGATATCTCCCGACCATCCGGCATGTGAAAGACCTCCCGCCCCTCGCGGCCATGATGCGGCCCCTTGGCGATGCCGATCATGCAGACATCCTCTATGCCCATATCCTCCAGGATCGCGCGGGCGGCGGACAATTGCCCCTTGCCGCCGTCGATCAACACCAGATCGGGCCATTCGCCGCTGTCGCGATCCGGATCTTCGCGGGCCGCCCGGCCAAAGCGGCGCTCGAACATCTCGCGCATCATCGCGAAATCGTCGTTGGAGGTTTCGGGATTCTGCATGTTGAACTTGCGATAGGCGTTCTTGCGGAAGCCTTCTGGCCCGGCGACGACCATCGCGCCCAGGGCATGGGCGCCCTGGATATGGCTGTTGTCGTAGATCTCGATCCGGTCGGGCACGCCATCCAGCCCGAAGGCCTCGACCATCTCCTCCAGCACCTTGGCCTGCGTCGTGGTTTCCGCCAGCCGCCGGTCGAGCGCCTCCACCGCATTGCGCTGCGCCTGCTTGATCAGGCGGGTGCGGTCGCCGCGCTGCGGCACCTCGATCCGCACCTTGGAACCGATGCGTTCGGTCAGCGCCTGCGCCATCAGTTCGCATTCGGCGGGCGCGCGATCGGACAGGATCAGCTTGGGCGGCGGCACCTCTTCGTAGAATTGCGCCATGAAGCTGCTGAGCACCTCATCCTCCGCCACCTCGGCGGTGTGGACAGGGAAGAAGCTGCGATGGCCCCAATTCTGCCCGCCGCGAATGAAGAAGGCCTGGATGCACATCGACCCGCCCTTGGTCGCCAGCGCGAATATGTCTGCATCGCCCAGCCCCTCGGCGTTGATCGCCTGGCTGCCTTGGATGAAGGTCAGCGCCTTCAGCCGGTCGCGCAGCACCGCCGCCTGTTCGAAATCCATCGCGTCGGAAGCCGCCTGCATGGCCTCGCCCAGCTTCTTCTGCACCGCGGTCGATTTGCCGCCCAGAAAGTCCTGCGCGTCCTGGACCAACTCAGCATAATGGGCGTCGTCGATCCGTCCGACGCAGGGCGCGGAGCAGCGGCGGATCTGATAGAGCAGGCAGGGACGCGAGCGGTTGGCGAAGAAGCTGTCGGTGCAGCTTCGGAGCAGGAACAGCTTTTGCAGGGCGTTGATGGTCCGCGTGACCGATCCGGCGCTGGCGAAGGGGCCGTAATAGCGGCCCTTATATTTGCGCGCCCCGCGATGTTTCTGCACACGGGGGAATTCATGATCCTCGCGCAGCAGGATGAAGGGAAAGCTTTTGTCGTCGCGCAGCAGGACGTTATAGGGTGGGCGGAAACGCTTGATGAGCTGCGCTTCCAGCAACAGCGCCTCAGCCTCGCTATTGGTGGTGACGATCGTCATGGAGCGCGTTTGCGCCACCATGCGCTGGAGCCGCTTTGGCAAGCGATCCACCTGGGTATAGTTGGTGACCCGGTTTCGCAGCGCCCGCGCCTTGCCGACATAAAGCACGTCGCCGCGCGCATCCTGCATCCGATAGACGCCGGGACGCGTCGGCAGAGTCTTCAACGTGTTGCGGATCGCCTCTACGCCCGCATCGATATCGGGCTGGCTGCCGGTGACGGTAGAGGTGGCTTTGTCTTCGTGAAAACGATCGGGAGATTGAGGACCGGACATGCGGCAGAGATAGCGGTCCCGGCAGGGATCGCAATGGCGCCCGCCGATCAGTCTGACAAAATACGGCTGTTCGGGCGGATAGGGGACGCTTCCTGTTTCGTCATTCCCGCGAAGGCGGGGATGACGAACTTCGAAAATGTCCGGAAATGGCCAATCCTAGCCATAGACTGCTCTGGCGCCGATGGCTCAAACAGAAAGGGCCGGTGCGACAATCCGCACCGGCCCTTTTTTCCTAACCATCAAACGGGTTTCAAACGCTAGGCCCGAGCCCCTTGATCGCGTCGTCGACCAATATCTTGTCGGCCTTGGCATCATGCCCCTGCGCGATCAGCGCCCCTGCTGCATTCGTCGCAGCGGTCACTGCCTTGGACCGGATATCGGCTATCGCCGCGCGTTCGGCCGCGCCGATCTTGTCTTCCGCCATCTTCTGACGACGCACGACCAGAGCGGCGGCATTGGCCTTCGCATCTTCCAGCAGCGTAGCCGCTTCATGCTCGGCCGACTTGCGCATGGCATCGGCTTCGCCGGCCGCCGCAGTCAGCTTGGCTTCATATTCCGCCTTGAGCGCTTCGGCTTCGGTCCGCAGCTTGGAGGCTTCCTCCAATTGCGTCTTGATCTGCGCGATGCGGCCGTCCAGCGCGCCGCCGATCAGGCCGGGCACCTTCTTGAGCAGCAAAATGCCGATGAAGACCGCCATCGCCAGGCTGACCCAGGCCGTGGCGTCCATGCCGACCGCCTTTGGGTCGGTGTGCGGCGCCACGCCTTCATGGGCGACGGTGCCGACCGGCTCCATACCTTCCGAATGGATTGCCTGATTCATATGCGGGGCTTCCGCCTCACTATGCTGTGCTGCTGCCTCAGCCATGGGCCAGTGCCGCCTTTACTGCGTTGCGGGCTGCCTCGTCCGACGCGTCCACGCCGGAAATGCGAGCCACCATGTCGCGCGCTGCATCAGCGGCAACGGTTTCAATCTCTGCCATGGCCGCGTTGGACGCAGCCTTGATGCGGGCTTCGGCCGCGCCGATCTGGCCTGCGATTTCCGCATCCGCGGCTGCAAGCTTGACTTCGGAGGCCTTGGCCGCTTCCGCCTTCGCCTTCGCCAGCATGGCCTGAACGGCTCCACGGCTTTCGGCGTCACGGACCCGATAGTCCGCCTCCGCTTCATCGGCACGGGCGAAAGCCGCCTTGGCGGCATCCAGATCGCCGGTGATCTTCGCGTCACGCGCATCAGCCGTCGCCTGAACCTTGGGCACCATGCCCAGGCCGATGACGAAGAAAACGAAGCCGAAGGTCAACAGCAGCCAGAAGATCTGCGATGAGTAGGTTTCGGCAATTTGCGCGATTTGAGGCATTTTTCGGTCCGTCCGATCAGGGCGCGGTCAATCAAAGGACGGGCATGGAGGCCATGAAGGCGCTCCCTGCCCGACCAAAAGCGGCTTTTTAGGCCACGAACACCAGGATCATGGCGATAACGAACGCCAGCAGACCCAGAAGTTCCGCCGCGGCGAAACCGATGAACAGGCGGCCCTGCTGACCGTCGGCGGCGCCGGGGTTGCGCAGCGCGCCTTCGAGGAACGAGCTGAAGACGTTGCCCACACCGAGGGCGGCGATGCCCGCACCGATGGCGGCTAGGCCAGCACCGAGCAGCTTTGCGGCTTCTGCGTCCATGTCGTAAACTCCCTTTTCTAAACTCTAGTCAAACGTTGAGGAACTAACGGAAATTCTTAGTGCAGGTTTTCGGCATCGTTGATGTAGACCGAGGTCAACAGCGCGAACACATAGGCCTGGATCACCGCCACCAGCACTTCCAGGGCGCTGATGCCGATCATAAGGATGAAGCTGGCGCTGCCGACCGTGAGGCCATAGCCGACGCCCGCGTTCGATGCGTTGATGACGAAGCCCGCCAGCACCTTGAGCAGGACGTGACCGGCGGTCATTGCAACGAACAGTCGCAGACCAAGGCTGAACGGACGCACCATGAACGAGATCAGCTCGATCGGGAAAATGACCGGGATCATCGGCAGGGGCGTGCCGTGCGGCACGAACAGCGAGAAGAAGTGGAGCCCATGCTTCCAGAAGCCAACCCCCAGCACGATCGAGAAGCTCATGATCGCGAGCACGCCGGTCGCGGTGAAATGGCTGGTGAAGGTGAAGGGGTGCAGGCCGACCAAGCCCAGCGGCAGCAGGCCGAGCAGGTTCGCCAACAGGATGAACATGAACAGCGAGAAGACGTAAGGAATGTACTTCTTGCCGCCCTCACCCACATTGGCGATCAGCAGGCTCTTGATGAAGCCGGTCATATATTCGACCGCCATCTGCCAACGGCCGGGGACCAGTTCCCGCTTCATCCCGCCGACGACGAAGATCCACAACACCACGGCGGCGGCCACCATATAGAGCGCGCTGTTGGTGAAGGCGATGTTGAAGCCGCCCAACGACAGATGATCCGTACCGAACAGCGGTTCGATCGCAAACTGGTGCATCGGATCGATTTTGCCGGATTGTGCCACGCTGGACCCCTGTAACGTCATTGCATTCGGACTAAGACAAAAGCGTCCCTATTGGTCGGGACGCTTCGTCGTCGTCAATCTGATGATGTTCCTGAACGCCGCCACGATCCCAAGACCGAGGAATGCCAACAGGAGCCATGGGGATGTCCGCAGAAAGTAGTCCAGAGTCCCACCAACCACAGCACCGCCAGCAAGACCGCCGATCAGCTCCGCGAGAACCCTGTTGCCCAGGCGCGACCCATCGTCCGCCTGTTGCACCTGTGTCCCCTGTCTGACCTTTTCGGCGTGTTCGGCCTGCGCGATCCGCTCCTCCAAAGAAGTGATCCGCGCATCTTCCCCCGCCGGGTCCTGCCCCGGTACATCCGCCGCCATCGACCATCCTTTCCGTTAAGGCTTTCAAACCCAACGTCAGGCGGCATGGCGCTTGCGGCTGCACCCGTCAAGGCGCGGCCCGTTTAGAAAGGGCTTTCGGGAGTGTCAACCGTCGATGGGCAGGAGAATTTCCCGTCCAGACGAAGCTGGGTCAAAAGTCCACTAGCGCGGCGGAAATCAGCCAGCCGTCGCGCAATAGGAGGGCAATGCGATCGGCCCGGCCCCCTTGGTCTGCCACGCACCGGCGCCGATGCGGTAGACCTGACCCTGCTTCACCCGGCTGCTGAGCGTCTGGCATCCAGTCGCGGCGGCGACATCCTGCACCGTCACGCCACGCTTGCCTGCCAGGTCCGTATAAACGGCCCGGCGCTTGATATTGATCGATTCGACTTCCGAACGCACCGCGTCGCTCACCGAACCGGCAATGCCGAGATAGCCGTCGGCCTGTTCGCCCACCGCGCCCGACGCCATGGCGGCAGCGACGACGCCCGACTGCGCGCGCGCCGGAGAGGTCATGACCAGCCCGGTCGCCAGCGCGACCGCGGCAGAGGCGGCGATCATCAAAAACTTGCGTGTCATTGCGGGAACAACTCCGGGTTATTCTGGATCAAATCCTGCGCATCGCGCTGCAGGCGGACGACGACTTCCTGCTGTATCTTCACATTGAGGTTGATTTCGATCGGCTTGTCCGGGGCCTTCACCTGGATGCAGCCCCCCAGAGCCAAACCGGCGAAACCCGCCGTCATGATCGTTCGCTTCTTCATTTCTGCTCCCCGTTTCGCATAGTTTCGCTTTCGGCAGGCTGAACTGCAACCCCGCCCTCACCCATTTTCAGGCGCATCTTCTCCTGCATCTGGTCGCCAATGCTGTTTTGTATGAGCGTTGATGGGTCGATGAAGGACTGCGCCGTCCCCAGCAGCCCGCGGAAGGGCGCCGCGATCCGCACGTTGAAGATGAAGGGCAAGCCCGTGAAATTGCGCGCCAGACCTGCGGGCGCTCCACCGATCTGTCCGCGATTGACGCCATTGAAGACGACATTCGTCACCATCTCGCCGTCCAGCGCACCGTCCATCAATATGGTGAGGCATTTATATTGGAGATTCTTGAGCGCATCGAAGGCCAGCCGCCCCATTGCGCCCAGTTGCTCGTTCGACACCGGCCCGACATAGGACAATGTCCCCGACTGGCGCGTGGGATCGCAGGGAATCACGGGCAAGACTCCCTCGGGCATCATCAGGGGCGGCATGCCCTGCTGACGGGCGGTCAATACACCGCCCGCCACGCGCCCGCCCTGCGCGTTGAAGATCAGAGGCATGATGCCGTCGAACGTGCCTGTCGCGGAGATATTCTTGAGGTCCATCGCCTGGATGAAGGCTCCCGCATCCAGTCCGATGACCCGGAAAGTCAGATAACGGTCGACATCCGCGCTGAAATCCATGGTGGTCGGCAAAAGCACCAGTTGCCCGCCTGAAAAGGGCCAGCCGCCGCCTTCGATCCGCACCTTCTGCCCGGCCTCCAGCCGATAGCGCACTACGCCATCGCGCACCTCCACACCCGGATTGACGACCCTGATTCGCATCTCCTGCCCCGGCGCGCTGACCAGGCCGAGCAGATCGGTGAAGTGCAATTCTCCGGACAATCCCTCGACAGGACCGAAGGCGGCAGCCAAATTGGCGTTATCGGTGCGGAACCGGCCGTCGCTGGTCACATGTGTGCCGTCCCAGCGGATATGCCCCTCTCCGCTGACCATCGCCGTCACATTGGCCACCACGCCGAGCGCCAACCGGGTCACATCCTCCGGCTGCAAGGCCGGACCAAAGGACAAGCCAGGCACGGCCAGATCGGCCTTGCCCTTCCCGCTGCCCAGATCATGCGAAATCACGGCCCGGGCGACCAGGCCATCATTGCGCGGCGCCCGCAACGAGCCTGTCGCCGCGATCCGCCCATCCTTCAGCGTCAGCGCGAAATCGGGCACTTTCAGCGGCTCGAACCGCCCCGGGGACTGCGCGTCGCGGACCGTCAGCCCTGCCGCCAGCTTGAGCGCTCCGGCTGCGAAGCTCCATTGACCGGCGCCATTTTCGACGATCAGCGGCACAGCGCCGATCCTGCCACCCACGCCCGTCAGAGTGCCGCCAAAGCCCTTGCCCGCGACCTTGCCTTCCAGCGTCGCGGCGGTCAGCCGAACCGGCGCTTCCCCTGATCCGATAGACAGATCGGCGTTGGCGATCGCAAAACCTTCCCGCCCGATGGCGATCCGCGCCCGGTCGGCGGTAAGGCGCATCGGACTGTCGCCGCTCTTGCCCGCCAGAGCCAGATTGCGGATTTCCGCGCCACCCCGCACGCCGGAAGGTCCGGCAGCGAATAGCGGCCCTTGACCGATCGGGCATAGGGTCTGCCGGGCTCGCCCGAGCGAGAAACTGCCATAGCGCGCATCAATCAGGGAGACCGGCACGCAATGCGGATTGACCGCCAACGAGCCATCGGCGCTCCATCGCCCCTCGACCGGCGCCACCAGTCCCCGCAGCCGTCCACCCGGAAGCGGCCCGTCGAGCCGCACCGTGGTGGAGAATCGCGTGTCCCCCCTTGGTCCGGCGACGAAGTGCACTGGCTCGAGCGACAATTTGGCTTCACCCGCCGCATAGGGTTCGAGGAACAATTGCCCACCAAAACCGCCGCCCGGCCGCCGCCCCAGCCGCAACGCCGCCTTGGGCAGTCCGCCGCCTTCCGTCGTGACCGCGCCGTCAAGCGCCCAGTCGATCGCCATGCCACCCTTGCCCGGCCAGCCGATCGTTACGCGTCCGTCACCCGGAATCGTCGCCCGCGCACCGCTGCGTGCCAAAAAGCGGGTGTCGGTCAGGACCAGACTGCCGCCCTTCCCGCGCTGAGCGAAGGCCAGGGTAGTTTGCAGGACATTATCCTCACCCGCCCGCCGCACGGCATCGGCCAGCCGCGCCGCAAGCGGCTCTACCGGCGTCCCTGCTGTCGATTCGCGCGCCCCGGCCAGGGGATCTCTCCCGGCCAGACGCAATTGCCGGGCCGACAGACGCCCTTGCAGAGCCGCCCCATCCTTGCCGACATGCCAGGCGCCCTGGAGATCGGCGGGCCCGGCCAGGGCGCCCGCCGCCGACAGCGCGGCCGCCTTGATTCGCGCCCTTCCCGCCGTCACCGCGGCCGTCCCGTCGAAATCGATCCGGCCCGAAGGCTGCGCCAGGACCATGCCGTTGGATTTGAGCGCCTCACCCGCCAGATCGACATGGCCACTCCAGCGGTCCAGCGCCTTGCCCAGCCAGACATCCACATCCGCCGCCGGTTTCGCCATGGCCGTGCCTGCATCGCGGCAGGCCAGCGCCTGACCGCGCACCGGCCCGGAGAGGTGAGGACGTCCATCCCGCATCGCGACATCCAGCATCGCCCGCATATCGGCCAGGCCGCAACTCTTGCTTCCGGCATTCGGCATCGCCGCCGCCAGCCTGCCGCGAAAACCCGACCGCAAATTCCCCTGGCCGTCGATCTGCATGCCGACAGGCCCCGCGTCGGTATCCAGCCGCAGCCGCGCATCCTTCAACCCGAGCACGATGTCCGGCAGGCTGAACGGCGCTGTGGACCGGGGATCACGGAACTTGTCGATCTCTCCCAGGTTCAGGGCGCCATTGCGCAGCGAACCGCGCATCCGGACGCCCCCGGCCCGTACCGCCGCCACCTGCGGCGTCAGCCCGGTGAAGGCAATGTCGACCTCCACCCAGCGCGCAGTCAGATCGGGACGGGCGGGATTGCCCAGCACGATATTCTCGATACGCTGGGTGCGCAGGCCGATATTCGTCAGGTCATAGCTGCCTTCCACCCCGCGCCTGTTGAGTTCGCGGCTGATGAAATTTTCGGTTATGGGCGCGCGCTGCGTCCATAGCGCGGCCAGGACCAGCACGAGCGATCCCGTCCCCACTCCAAGCCAGCGGAGCCAGCCCCGGCGAATCTCCTTTTCGCCGTCTTCATCATCCATGCCTATGGCCAACCCCGGCTTTCAAACGCGCTGTTAAGTCCGTAACGCCTGCACAACGTCCGATCACCCCTAAATATCCTTGCTCGATAAATGCGCAATGAATAGCGTCGCGCTCCGCGAACGGGGGACGGATAAGATATTGCCGGAAAAGGATTTGAAGACCGCCCATGACGGCGCAGGGCATCGCGCGAGGCTGCGCCAGAAGCTGGCGGACAGCGGCGGCGAGGCGCTGCACGACCATGAGTTGATCGAATATCTGCTCGCGCTCGCCATACCGCGCCGCGATACCAAGCCGCTGGCCAAGGCGCTGCTGCGGGAATTTGGCGGGATCGGAAGCCTTATGACGGCAGATTGGCAGGCGATCGCCCGCGTCCCCGGCATGGGTGACACCAGCATAGCCGCGATCAAGATCGTCCAGGCGACGATGCTGCGGACGCTGCGGAATGAGGTGGCGGAAAAGCCGGTGCTGGCGAGTTGGCAGGCGTTGCTGGACTATCTGCGCGCCGACATGGCCTTTCTGACGGTGGAACGGGTGCGGGTGCTGCATCTCAACAGCCGCAACATGCTGATTCGCGACGAACATATGGGTGACGGATCGATCGACCAGGCGGCGATCTATACTCGGGAGGTTATCCGACGCGCTATCGACCTCGGTTCAGCGGCGTTGATCCTGGTGCATAATCATCCCAGCGGTTCACCGGAACCCAGCCGCCAGGATATAGAGATTACCCGTCAGATCGCCGAGGCAGGCAAAAGGCTGAACATCGCGGTGCATGACCATATCATCATCGGATCGCAGGGACATAGCAGCCTGCGCGCCAAGGGGTTGATTTAGAGATCGCGTCTCGCTTGACCTGAAAGGGTGGGTTGCGGACATCATTTCCGCCATCCCCTCAAAACAACCGCGACCCGTCCGGCACCATCCGATCAGGCGCAAACAGCACCACCGCCCCTGCCTCGTCCGCAAAGCCGAGCGTCAGCACTTCGGACAGGAATTTGCCGATCTGGCGCGGCGGAAAGTTGACGACAGCGGCAACCTGCCGTCCGGGCAAATCCTCCAACGCATAATGTTCGGTGATCTGCGCGCTCGACTTTTTCCGTCCGATCCCCGGCCCGAAATCGATCAACAACTTATAGGCGGGCTTCCGCGCTTCCGGATAAGGCTCGGCCGAGAGGATCGTGCCGACCCGGATATCGACGTTCAGAAAATCGTCGAAGCCGATGATGTCAGCGGCCGCTGCCGCAGGATCGTGGTTCAGGTGCATGCCGGCATGCTAATGCCGACCATCAGGCAAAGTCGAGAGAGGCTGCGACGCCACCTCTTCGACCTCACCCAAAACAAGATGGCCGGATTATTCCAGTTCCAGGATGATCGCGTCGACCGGCAGGCTTTCGCCCTGCGCGGCGGAGACGCTCTTCACCGTGCCCGCCTTCTGCGCGCGCAGGATATTCTCCATCTTCATCGCCTCGATCACCGCAAGCGGCTGGCCGATCTCGACCTTGTCGCCTTCCTTGACGTTCAACGCGACCAGCAGGCCTGGCATCGGGCAGATCAGGAAGCGTGACAAATCCGGCGGGATCTTCTCGATCATATGCTTCGCATGCACCGCCGCATGGGCAGGCAGGACGCGCAGCTTATGGCTCGCGCCATGAGCCGTCAGCACGAAGCCAGAGCGTACCGGAGCGATCTTCACCGCCAGTCGCTCCTCACCGAACTCCGCCTCGATCAGCCGGTCGCCGGGGGTATATTCCAGCGCCAACTCGATCGCCTCGCCGTCCACGGTGACATCGTCGCCGTTGATCACGACGTCATGGATCGCGTCCCCGATCTTCACCTGCCAGTCGGTCGGCGGAGCAAGGCGCTTGCCCAATTGCCCCTCGATCCGGCGGGCGCGATCCGCCTGCGCCATGGCGGCAAAGGCGCCAATGGCCGACAGCCGCTTCAACAGCGTTTCGGAAGCCGGGGCGCCGATGAAGCCCTCGGGATATTCCTCTGCAATGAAACCAGTGGTGATGTTGCCCGAGCGGAAGCGCTCATGCTGCATCAGCGCAGAGACGAAATCGATATTGTGGCCCGGCCCCTCGATCTCGAACTGGTCGAGCGCCACGATCTGCTTGTCGATCGCTTCCAGACGCGTCGGTGCCCAGGTGATCAGCTTGGCGATCATCGGGTCGTAGAACATGCTGACCTCGCCGCCCTCGACCACGCCGTCATCGACGCGCACCTTGGCTCCGGTTTCATCGGCTCCGGACTCAGGCGGATTGTAGCGGATCAGACGACCCGTCGAGGGCAGGAAGCCGCGATAGGGGTCTTCGGCATAGACGCGATTCTCGATCGACCAGCCGTTGATCTTCACATCCTCCTGACGGAAGGACAGTTCCTCGCCATTGGCGACGCGGATCATCTGCTCGACCAGATCGAGGCCGGTGATCTCTTCGGTGACCGGATGCTCGACCTGCAAACGGGTGTTCATTTCCAGGAAGTAGAAGCCGTCGCCGGTCTTGTCCGCACCCGACACGATCAGTTCGACCGTACCCGCGCTGAAATAGCCCACCGCGCGTGACAGGGCGACGCACTGCTCACCCATCTTCTTGCGCATTTCAGGGCTGACGAAGGGCGACGGCGCTTCCTCGACCACCTTCTGATGGCGACGCTGGATCGAGCATTCGCGCTCGTTCAAGTAAACGATGTTGCCGTGCTGATCGCCCAATATCTGGATTTCGATATGGCGCGGGCTTTCGATGAACTTCTCGATGAACACGCGATCATCGCCGAAGCTGTTGAGACCCTCGCGCTTGGTCGCCTCGAAGCCTTCGCGGACGTCCTGCTCGGAATAGGCAAGGCGCATGCCCTTGCCGCCGCCGCCGGCCGACGCCTTCATCATCACCGGATAGCCGATCTCGTTGGAGATGCGGACGGCATGTTCGGTGTCCTCGATCACGCCGACAAAGCCGGGGACGACATTGACGCCGGCTGCCTTGGCGAGCTTCTTCGACTCGATCTTGTCGCCCATCGCGGCGATGGCGTTGGCGGGAGGGCCGACGAAGATGATGCCCTCAGCGTCCAGCGCCTTGCGGAAGCTCTCACGCTCCGACAGGAAGCCGTAGCCCGGATGCACGGCATCGGCGCCGGTATCCTTGCAGGCCTGGATGATCTTTTCGGCAATCAGATAGGATTGGGCGGCGGGCGACGGGCCGATATGGACGGCTTCGTCCGCCATCAGCACATGCGGCGCGCGGGAGTCGGCGTCCGAATAGACCGCCACGGTCTTGATGCCCATCTTCCGCGCGGTGCGGATGACGCGGCATGCAATTTCGCCACGGTTCGCGATCAGGATCTTGGTGATTGCCATTATCTATCCTTGCCCCAGTCCTATTCCTCTCGGCCCATTTGGGCTGAGTTGCCGATGTCCGCCTTCCTGAAGAGAGCAGGCAGCCACCGGCATGTGTGTTGAATTATTCAGCCGCTTCCAGATGCCCGTGCGGCTGCGCCATCATCGGCGTCAGGCCCAGCTTGCCGAGCAGAGCGGCGTCCTTGTCATCCCCGGCATTGGCCGCCGTCAGCAGCTTGTCGCCGGTGAAGATGCTGTTCGCGCCCGCCATGAAACAGAGCGCCTGACAGGCTTCGCTCATGCTCTCGCGTCCGGCGGAGAGCCGCACCATCGAGCGCGGCATGACGATCCGCGCGACCGCGACAGTGCGGACGAACTCCACCTCGTCGATACGGCCAAGCGGCGTGTCCTTGAGCATGTCGCCCAGCACGGTCCCGGCCACCGGCACCAGCGCGTTGATCGGCACGCTTTCGGGATGCGGCATGGTGGCGAGCGCATGGAGGAAGCCGATGCGATCCGAGCGCGTCTCACCCATGCCAACGATCCCGCCGCAGCATACATTGATACCGGCGTCGCGGACATTTTCCAGCGTCTCGATCCGGTCCTCAAAGGTCCGGGTGGTGATGACGTTGGCGTAATTTTCCGGCGAGGTGTCGATATTGTGGTTGTAATAATCCAGCCCTGCATCCGCGAGTTGCTTCGCCTGATCCGACGACAGCATGCCCAGCGTCATGCAGGTTTCCATGCCCATCTGGCGAACGCCCTTCACCATTTCGATGAGCTTGGGCATGTCCCGTTCCTTGGGATTGCGCCACGCCGCGCCCATGCAGAAACGGCCCGAACCATGATCCTTGGCCTGCGCCGCCGCCTGAAGCACGGCCTGCACGTCCATCAGCTTGGTGGCTTTGAGGCCGCTTTCCGCCTCGGTCGACTGGCTGCAATAGCCGCAATCTTCCGGGCAGCCGCCCGTCTTGATCGACAGCAGGGTCGAAAGCTGCACTTCATTGCGCGGGAAGTTCGCACGATGGATCAACTGCGCCTCGAACATCAGGTCGTTGAAGGGCAGGTCGAACAGCGCGGCGATCTCGTCGCGGGTCCAGTCAGTGCGAGCAGTGGTGGTCATTATGCGGCTTCCTCTAGCCCCGCCGGGGGCATGTTGTGGCCGAGGAGGCGCAGCACATCGGCGGCGCATTCCACGACGTTGGAGCCCGGTCCATAAATCCCCTGAACGCCCGCGTCACGGAGATAGTCATAATCCTGCGGCGGGATGACACCGCCCGCAATCACCTTGATGTCGTTGCGGCCCTTTTCCCGAAGCTGCTTGATGAGGTCGGGAATGAGCGTCTTATGTCCTGCGGCAAGCGACGAAGCGCCTACCACGTCCACGCCGCTCTCCAACGCCAGCACCACCGTTTCCTCCGGCGTCTGGAACAGCGGACCCGACACGATGTCGAAACCCATGTCCCCAAAAGCCGACGCGATCACGTTGGCGCCCCGGTCATGACCGTCCTGCCCCATCTTGGCGATGAGGATCTTCGGCTTGCGACCGAGGCGCCGCTCGACGGCCTGCACCCCGTCAAGAACCTGTTTCCAGCGGCTGTCCTGCGCATAAGGCTTGCCATAGACGCCCTTCACCGGCGTCGGCTGCGTGCCGTAGCGGTTGAAGCTGTCCTCCATGGCGGCGCTGATTTCGCCCAGCGTGGCGCGGGCGCGCGCTGCCTCGACGGCATGGGCGAGGAGGTTGTTTTCGATCGACTGCGGACCGGCCGCGGCTTGGCGCAGCGCTTCCAGCGCGGCCTGACACGCTTCCTCGTTACGCTCCGCCTTGACCCGGTTGATGCGGGCGATCTGGGCCTCGCGTACCTTGGTGTTATCGACCTCCAGCGTCTCCAGCAGGTCTTCATTGGCAAGCCGATATTTGTTGACGCCGACGATGACGTCCTCGCCCCGGTCGACGCGTGCCTGACGCGCTGCGGCGGCGGTTTCGATCATCGCCTTGGGCCAGCCGGCCGCGACCGCCTTCGCCATGCCGCCTTCGGCCTCGACGCGGTCGATGATCTCCTGCGCGGCGTCGACCAGTTGCTGGGTCAGCGCCTCGATATAATAGCTGCCGCCCAGCGGATCGACGACATTGCACATGCCGGTCTCTTCCTGGATGACGATCTGCGTGTTGCGCGCGATGCGGGCCGAGAAGTCGGTCGGCAGAGCGATGGCTTCGTCCAGCGCGTTGGTATGCAGCGACTGCGTGCCGCCCAGCATCGCCGCCATCGCCTCGATGGTGGTGCGCATGACATTGTTATAGGGATCCTGCTCGGTCAGCGACACGCCCGATGTCTGGCAATGGGTGCGCAGCATCTTGGAGCGCTCGTCCTGCGCGCCCAGCTTCGTCATCACCCGATGCCACAGCACGCGCGCGGCGCGCAGCTTGGCGATCTCCATGAAGAAGTTCATGCCGATGGCGAAGAAGAAGCTCAAACGACCCGCGAACTTGTCGATATCGAGGCCGCTCGCCACGCCATAGCGCACATATTCCGCGCCATCCGCGATGGTGAAGGCCAGCTCCTGCACCTGCGTCGCCCCGGCTTCCTGCATATGATAGCCGGAGATGGAGATGCTGTTGAACTTGGGCATCTCGCGGCTGGTATAGCCGAAAATGTCCGAGATGATCCGCATCGAGGGTTCGGGCGGGTAGATATAGGTGTTGCGGACCATGAACTCCTTCAGAATGTCGTTCTGAATGGTCCCGTCCAGCAGCTTGCGCTCGACCCCTTGCTCCTCGCCCGCGACGATGAAGAAGGCCAGGATCGGGATCACCGCGCCGTTCATGGTCATGGAGACGGACATCTGGTCGAGCGGAATGCCGTCGAACAGGATCTTCATGTCCTCGATGGTATCGATGGCGACGCCCGCCTTGCCGACATCCCCGACGACGCGGGGATGGTCGCTGTCATAGCCGCGATGGGTGGCAAGGTCGAAGGCGACGCTGAGACCCTTCTGACCGGCCGCAAGGTTGCGGCGATAGAAGGCGTTGGATTCCTCGGCGGTCGAGAAGCCCGCATATTGGCGGACGGTCCAGGGACGCCCCGCATACATGGAAGCGCGCACGCCGCGCGTGAACGGCGCGAAGCCGGGAAGGCCCGGATCGACGGTCACATCCTGCGCCGTGTAAAGCGGCTTCACCGTGATCCCCTCGGGAGTATCCCAGTTCAGGTCCTTGCCCTTCACCTCCTTGGCGGCGGCGGTGGCCCATTGATCCAGCGTCGGCTTCTCGGTCATATCAATGCGCGCCCTCTTTCGGCGTTTCCATGATTTCGGTCAGCACCCCGTTCATATCCTTGGGGTGGACGAAGAAGATCAGCGTGCCATGCGCGCCGATGCGCGGTTCGCCGAGCACCTTCTTGCCCAGCCCTTCGAACCAGGCCTTGGCTTGGATAATGTCAGGCACTTCATAGCACATATGATGCTGCCCGCCCGCCGGGTTCTTGGCGATGAAGCCATGAATGGGCGAGTTCTCGCCCAAGGGCTCGATCAGTTCGATCTGCGTACCGTTGGTGCCATTCTCGCCCGGCGTGTCGACGAAGCAGACCTTCACGCCCTGCGCGGGCAGGTCGAAAGGCTCGTGCGTGATCGTCGCGCCCATGACGTCGCGATAATAAGCGATGCTGGCTTCCAGTGAAGGCGTCGCGACGCCGATATGATTGAGACGGCCGAGTTTCATGGCTGCCTTCTCCTTAGAGCGGAATATTGTCGTGCTTCTTCCACGGATTTTCGAGGCTCTTGTTGCGCAGCTTGCGCAGGCCAAGGGCAATTCTCTTCCGCGTCGAATGCGGCTGGATCACCTCGTCGATGAAGCCCTTGCTCGCCGCCACGAACGGGTTGGCGAAGCGGTCTTCATATTCCTTGGTCTTTTCCGCGATCTCCTCGGGCGTCTTGCCGCGGAAGATGATCTCCACCGCGCCCTTGGCGCCCATCACCGCGATCTCGGCAGTCGGCCACGCATAGTTGAGGTCGCCGCGCAGATGCTTGGACGCCATAACGTCATAGGCGCCGCCATAGGCCTTGCGGGTGATGACGGTGATCTTCGGCACGGTCGCCTCAGCATAGGCGAATAGCAGCTTGGCGCCATGCTTGATGATGCCCGAATGTTCCTGCGCCGTCCCCGGCAGGAAGCCCGGCACGTCGACGAAGGTGACGATCGGAATTTCGAACGCATCGCAAAAGCGCACGAACCGCCCGGCCTTCTTGGACGAATTGATGTCCAGCACGCCCGCCAGCACCATCGGCTGGTTGGCGATGATCCCGACGGTCTTGCCTTCGACCCGCCCGAAACCGCAGAGGATGTTCCCCGCATGGGCCGGCTGCACTTCGAAAAAGTCGCCCTCGTCCACCACCTTGCGGATCAGCTCATGCATATCATAGGGCTGGTTGGCATTGGCCGGGATCAGCGTATCCAGGCTGTCCTCGATCCGGTCCCACGGATCGGCGCTCGGACGCTCCGGCACCGGCTCCTTGTTGGAAGCGGGCAGGAAGTCCATGAAATCGCGCACCGCCAGCAGCGCTTCGATGTCATTCTCGAACGCCACGTCGGCCACGCCCGACTTGGTGGTGTGCGTCACCGCCCCGCCCAGTTCCTCCTGGGTCACGACCTCGTTGGTAACGGTCTTCACCACGTCCGGCCCGGTCACGAACATGAAGCTCGAATCCTTCACCATGAAGATGAAGTCGGTCATGGCGGGCGAGTAAACCGCGCCGCCCGCACACGGCCCCATGATGACGCTGATCTGCGGCACCACGCCCGACGCCAGCACATTGCGCTGGAAAATCTCCGCATAGCCGCCCAGCGAAGCCACGCCCTCCTGAATGCGCGCGCCGCCCGAGTCATTCAGGCCGATCACCGGCGCGCCGACCTTCATGGCGATGTCCATGATCTTGCAGATCTTCATCGCGTGCCGTTCCGACACCGCGCCGCCATAGACGGTGAAGTCCTGGCTGAAGACATAGACCAGCCGGCCGTTGATCGTGCCCGATCCGGTGACGACGCCGTCGCCCGGAATGTGCTGCTCATCCATGCCGAAGTCGATGCAATTATGTTCGACATACATGTCCAGCTCCTCGAAGCTGTCCTCGTCCAGCAGCACTTCCAGCCGCTCGCGGGCCGTAAGCTTGCCCTTGGCATGCTGAGCGTCGATGCGGCGCTGGCCGCCGCCCAGGCGCGCGGCATCGCGCTTGGCTTCGAGCTGTTCGATGATGGCGAGCTTCGACATATAAGGCTTCTCTCCGGCTTGTCGCGGACATCTTCGCCCGCCCCTTCCAATCTTTTCGCATTTTCGCAAATGCAATTTTGCTAATTTGCAAATTGCGACTTTGCAAATTATGGACGAATCATGGCTCGTGGCAATCGAATCTTCGCAGGTCCGCGCCTGCGCCAACTCCGCCTGGACCACCGCATGGACCAGGCGACCATGGCCCAGGCGCTGGGCATATCCGTCTCTTATCTCAGCCAGATGGAAAATGACGATCGCCCCCTGACCGCCAAGGTGAAGGCCGCACTCGCCAGCGCCTTCCCCACCGACTGGGCCAGCTTCGACAGCCGGGAGGAGGAGCAGCTTCTTGGCGCCTTCACCTACGCCCTCGCCCATCCCGAACTGCCCGGCGCCGCGCTGGAACCGGAGCGGATCGAGAAGCTGCACCTGCAATTTCCGGAATTCGCGGCGCGCTATGTCGATCTCTACAACGCCCATATGCGCGCCAATGAACGCATCAACATGATCGAGGAGGCGATCGCCAACGATCATGCGGTCCAGGCCCGCCTCCCCTGGGAAGCGGCGCGCGACTGGTTCCATGAGGCGGGCAATTATGTCCACGCTCTCGACTGCCTGGCGGAAGACATGGCCGCCAGCTTCACCGCCGGCCAGACCCTGGACGAAGGCATGCTGGTCGAAGCGCTGGCCCGCCGCCACGGGATCGAGACGCTGATCGCGGAGACCCCGGACTCCGCGCTCCGCTCCTATACCAGCAGCGAGCGGCGCCTATTCGTCAACGCCGCCCTGCCCACAGAAAGCCGCAAGTTCATGCTCGCCCACCAGCTCATGATGCTGGAGGGGCAGGCGGTCATCGCTGACGTGGTGAGCAAGGCGGCGCTGCCCGTCATGGGCGCCGACCGCCTGCTCGCCATCGGCCTCGGCAATTATGCGGCGGGCGCGTTGCTGATGCCCTACGCTCCATTCCGCGAAGCCGCTCGCGATGTTCGCCACGACATCGACCGCCTCGCCCGCCGCTTCGGCGTCAGCTTTGAACAGGCCTGCCATCGTCTTTCGACCCTCCAGCGGCCCGGCCTGCGCGGCATTCCCTTTTTCTTCTGCCGCGTCGACATGGCGGGCAACATCACCAAGCGCCACAGCGCCACGCGCCTGCAATTCGCGCGCTTCGGTGGCGCCTGCCCCTTGTGGAACGTCCATGAAGCGGTCGCCGTCCCCGACCGGATCAACATCCAGCTTGGCGAGACCCCCGATGGCGTGCGCTATGTCTCCATGGCGAAGGGGCTGGTGAAACCATCAGGCAGCTACAGCCGCACCCCGCGCCGCTTCGCGGTGGTGCTGGGCTGCGAAATCGCCCACGCGGCGAATTTCGTCTATGCCGACGGCCTGCAACTGGAGGTGGAGGGCGCCGCGACGCCGATCGGCATCACCTGCCGCCTCTGCCCGCGCCAAAGTTGCGACCAACGCGCCTTCCCGCCGGCCGACCGTCCTATCCATGTCGATCCCGATAACCGCCAGATCGTGCCTTACTGGATCGGCTAGGATGTTCCTGAACTGGGCTTGGAGAAGCAAATCGGATGGATCGCGGACAAAGCGATGCGCTATTCCCCCAAAATCACATCCACCCCGGCGCGGGCATGGATGCTGGTGCCGTCATAGATCGGCAGCACATTCGCCTTCACGTCGACAATCATCTCCAGTTCCGTGCAGGCTAGGATCGCGGCCTGCACATGTTCCTTGGCGATGTCGGTCAGTTCGGACTTCATATAGCGCTCGGACTCGCGGCTGACCTTGCCGATGGTCAACTCGTCATAGACGATCCGGTCGATCCGCTCGGCCAGTTCCATATCGGGCGGCAACAATGAAATGCCATGCGCGACGAGCCGCTGGCGGTAGAATTTCTCGGTCATCACGTTGCGCGTGCCGATCAGCGCGGCTTTTTCGATGCCGTCCGCCTGCATCTTGCGCCCGACCGCCTCGGCAATGTTGATGATCGGAATGTCGACGCCAGCCTGCACCTCGTCATAAACACGGTGCATGGAGTTGGCGCAGATCAGCAGCGCCGCTGCGCCGCCCTGCTCCAGCCGCCGCGCCGAAGCGGTCAGCACGTCCGCCGCATGGGCCCATTCCTCCTCGGTGGTGGAGCGGCCTATATCCGCGAAATCCAGGCTTTCGATCAGCAGCGGCGCGCTGTGCTGGCCGCCCCGGGCGCGATATACGGCCTGGTTGATGATCTGATAATAGCGCGCCGTCGACGTCCAGCTAAGACCGCCTATCAGACCGAGCTTCTTCATGAATCCGCTTACCCCAATGCGCCGACGAAGCCGGACAGGCCTGTCTCTCCCCTCAAATCGTTAGGGGCGGCGTCCCCCATCGGCAAGCCCCTTCCTGCCCGCCCCGCCGCAAAGGCGCGCGCCGAACAGGCTTCCCGCTGCGCCCGCCAGCCCACCGGCAACGGCCATCGCCATATTTTCCATCAGGAAAGCGGACGCCGCCACGGCCCAGCCGGCGAAGCCACCGACCAACGCCAGGGCAGGCTCCGTGCCCGGGCCCATGCCCCATTTCGTCAACCCTCGGCCCGCAAGCAGCGCGACTCCAACGCACGCCAGGAGCCAACCGATCTGAGGATTCGCGACAAAGACCGCGACACACCCGCCCGTCGCCAGCAGCATAACGCTCGCGACAAGAGGATATCCCGCCTGCTGCACCGACCCGCGCCACAGGATCGTTACTGCCCCCCCGCAGGCCATCGCTCCCCAGGCAACGGCCGTCCCGATCGCGACGGCGCCGTCGATGCGCAGCCGGTCCGTCACATCGTCCAGCAGGCCGAAAGCATGGGGATTGCGCCATGCTGCCGCTCCGATAAAAACCGCCGCAAGACCGGCCTGCCCAACCAGCCCGCTCAGTAGCGCCGGAAGCGCTGATCGCGGCAAGCCGCGTCCCAACCCCAACCCAACTGCGCCTCCGGTAATCAGCGCCGCGCAGATTTGCGGCAGGGCCATGACATCATGGCTGTAGAGCGTCACCGCACCGGCCACCGTCATCGCCGCCACAAGCGAACTGGCACCACGCCGCAGCCCGGTTCCAAACGGAGCCAGTAGGGCCGCCGCGAACAGCAACGCCGCAATCGACCAGCCGGTCAGGATCGTCGGATTCATACTCTCCATCACGGACGTGGCGGCGTGTCGAGCCGCCTCGCCGCCACGAAACCGCCGCATAGCCCTGCGCTGCCCATGACTATGCCGAGCAGCCCCAGCGTCCGCGCCGCCGCGCTCCCCGCCTCCGCCGAGACGATCAGGGCGCCGATCAAGATGGCGGATGACAGCATCTGAAGGATGGCCGCCAGCGCCCAGCCGTCATCCGGCCGGGCCCGCCATCCGACGACCATTCCAAAGCCACAGGCGGCCAAAAAGGAAATGAGGAGGAACAGGGTCATCTGTTCCTCCTCATTGCATGAAGTCGCCTGCGGTCAAGCCCTGTCACGCAGGACAAGGCCGCCCGGTGTCAGAGCAGTCGTTCGCTGACGACCTTGCCGCCCTGCGTCACGCGGATGGCGTTGCCGATTTCCTCATCCAGCACCGGCGCATTCTGATCCTTGTTCCAGAATGCGGAGAGGAAATTATAGAGGTTGCGCGCAAACAAAGCGGACGCATCCGCCGCAAGGCGCGAAGGCACATTCTTGTGCCCGACGATCTTGACGCCATGCCGCTCGACCACTTCGCCCAGCACCGCGCCCTCGACATTGCCGCCCTGCTCGACGGCGAGGTCGACGATCACGCTGCCCGGCTTCATCGACGCGATCTGCGCGTCGGTGATCAGGCGCGGCGCGGCCCTGCCGGGAATCAACGCCGTAGTGATCACGATATCCTGCTTGGCGATATGGCCGGACACCAGATCGGCTTGCGCCTTCTGATACTCCTCCGACATTTCGGTGGCATAGCCGCCCTTGCCCTCGCCCTCTATGCCCGCAACGCTTTCCACGAAGATCGCCTTGGCGCCCAGGCTCTCGATCTGTTCCTTGGTGGCGGAACGCACGTCGGTCGCGGAAACCTGCGCGCCCAGGCGCTTGGCGGTCGCGATCGCCTGCAAGCCCGCGACGCCAACCCCCATGATGAAGGCCTTGGCCGGGGACACCGTGCCCGCCGCGGTCATCATCATCGGGAAGGACCGGCCATATTCGGCGGCGGCGTCCAGTACGGCCTTGTAGCCGGAAAGATTGGACTGGGACGACAGGATATCCATCGACTGCGCGCGGGTTATGCGCGGCATGAACTCCATCGCCAGCGCTTCGAATCCCGCAGCGGCATAGGCATCGACCCGCGCCCGTTCCACGAAGGGATTGAGACCTGCGACGATCCAGGCGCCGGATTTGGCCCCCGCAATGCTGACCGGGTCCGGCCCCTGCACGCCCAATATGATGTCGGCACCCGCCACGGTCGCGGCGCGGTCCGCCACGGTCGCTCCCATGGCGGCATAATCAGCGTCGGATATGGAGGCTGTCAGGCCAGCGCCCGCCTCCACCGCGACATCGGCGCCGAGCGCCTTGAACTTCTTGACCGTTTCCGGCGTGCCGGAAACGCGGCGCTCACCCTCGGCAAGCTCCCTGACAATCGCTATTTTCATGGACATCCCCCTGCCGTCGCCCGCCTTAGCTGGCGATCAGCACCACGACCAAAGCGGCGACCACGGCACTGGCGATCGTTCCCCATTTCATAAGGGACACGAACCCTTCATAAGTCTGGGTTGCGCTGTTCAAATTCCCGTCCGAAGCCATGCACTGTCCCTCTCTGTTTCCGGAGCCGCATTTTCCGAGCCGTTGACCGCGAAGGGTCAGGTTGAAAATGCTCCGGCCTGTTTCGTCGGCATCCTCTTATCGTCAAGCCCTCCCCCCCTCAAGTCGTGAGCGAACAAGAAAATCTTTTCGGTTAAGCCGGTCTTTACCCCTCCCCTCTACCTTTGGACGCCAGTTCGCATATGAGGGGTAAGATGGTGCGCGACGGCGTTCCGATGCTGATGTTGATCGATGACGAGCCGGCGCAGCGCAGGCTGGTTTCGGCTTTGGCCGCGCGCGCTGGATGGCGCACCATCTTCGCCAATGACGGCGATACCGCGATCGCGATGCTGGGCACGCAGGACGGCATGCGGCTCGACGCCGTGCTGCTCGACCAGTGGAGTCCGAGCTATGAACCGACCGGCCTGATCCGCGAGTTGCGCGCCCGCCGCCCGGCGCTGCCCATCCTGGTCCTGACCGCACACAATAATGTCGCCGTCGCGGTGGAAGCGATGCGGGCGGGCGCCACGGACTATCTGGCCAAGCCGATCGCGCCCGAAAGGCTGCTCGCGGCCCTCAACGCCACGCTGAACGGCGATCATGGCAAGGGCGAGCTGCGTCCGCTCACCGAAAAAATCCCCGCTGCCCTTTCCTTCGAGGACGTGGTCGGCGCCGCGCCCCAATTCCGCGCCGCGCTCGCCATAGCGGCCAAGGCAGCCCGCGCCCGCGTACCAGTGCTGATCGAAGGCGAGAGCGGCGTCGGCAAAGATGTGATCGCTCGCGCGATCCATGCCGCCTCCCCCCGTCACAAACAGGCGATGATCACCGTGAATTGCGGCGCCATTCCCGCCAATCTGGTCGAATCGGACCTGTTTGGCCATGAGCGCGGTGCCTTCACCGGCGCCTTCGAGCGGCAGATCGGCAAGTTCGCCGCAGCCGACATGGGCACCATCTTCCTGGATGAAGTCAGCGAAATGCCGCTCGACGCGCAGGTGAAGCTGCTGCGCGTGCTGCAGGATGGCGAGGTGCAGCCGATCGGCGCGCGCCGCCCGATCCATGTCGACGTCCGCGTCATCGCCGCCACCAACAAGCGGCTGCATGATGAGATCGAGGCGGGCCGCTTCCGCGAGGATCTTTATTACCGCCTCAATGTGGTGCAGCTCACCATTCCCCCGCTGCGGGAGCGGTTGGGCGATGTGCCGGCGCTTTGCCGCCATCTGCTCTCCCGCATCGCGACCCAGCCGGGGCTGCGCGGCCTGGGCCTGACCGACGATGCGCTAGCGCTGCTGATGCAGCATGACTGGCCGGGCAATGTGCGCCAGCTTCAGAACGCCCTGTTCCGCGCAGCCGTGCTGTGCGAGGGCGATGCCCTGACACCGCAGGATTTCCCGCAGATCGCCGCCCATATCCGCAGCCGCGCCCATGGCGACACGCACCATGGCCGACTGCGCGCCGTGCCCCAGCCGCATCGGGAGGCCGCCGGCATCACCCTGTTCGAAGGCGACGGCCATGTCCGCCAATTGGCCGAGATCGAGGCGGACGTCATCCGCCTGGCCATCGGCCATTATCGCGGGCGGATGACCGAAGTGGCCCGTCGGCTGGGCATCGGCCGCTCGACCCTCTACCGCAAGCTGGCGGAGCTGGGGATCGACAGCGCCGCATGATCGCGTGACGGAAGTAGGGCGAACAGCCTCTTCCCGCCGTCGCCCCATCGCTCAACGATCGGCTGCAAAGTTGAAATGTTGCGGCGGCTATGCTTTGGGAGAGCGATGAAAAGAACCGCCCTTGCCGTCGCCCTGCCCCTCCTGCTGCTGGTCGCCTGCGGCCGCGCCGAACCTGTCGAGGATCTGCCGAGCCAGGAGGAGCTTGCCGCCGCCGCCAACGCGGCCGCGGCCAAGGCGATGGCCAGTGCCAAGGCCGACACCCCGGCCTCCCGCAATTACGTCAATGTCGAGCGCGGCTTTTCCATCACCTTCCCTGAGGGCTGGGAAAAGAACGCCGCCTCCAGCAATGCCGACGGCGTGGTCTATCAGGATCCCGGCGCAGGCGCAGATGTCCGCATCTTCTGGCAGAAGAAGGATGGGGACCAGACGCTGCAACAGATCGTCGAAACTGTGAACGAGGGTTCCGAAGGGGTCAGCGGCGATTATATCGGCAACAATGAATATCGCGGCACCGCCAATGACGGCGAAGGCAATAATGTCGCGCTGCGCCTGATGAAACAGCCGGACGGCACCATCGTCACCGCCAGCTTCGTCTATCCCGAAATGCTGAGCGAGCAATATCAGACGATGGCGGAAAAGACGCTGGACAGCCTGCACATCTTCGCCCCCAAGGCCCAGACGCCGGAGGGTAGCGCGGCGGCGACGCCAGCGGCCAACGCCGCGACGCCCTGACGCCAGAGCGATTTAGCTGCGCTGGCCTTCGGCTCCAAGCGGTCGGAAACGCAGTTCGGCGCAGTCAATCGATCGACGGTTAATAAATCGCGTAAATCAAAGAACTAGAGAGCACGCCCTGCATCCAGTTTAACGCAGCGCGCTCTAAATTCCAAAGCCGACCGACAAAAACTCCGGAACCGGCCCGTTCCAGCCCTCGTCCGGACCGTTATCCACCGGCTCGGGCCGACGCGGACGGGCGCCATTGCCTTCGGGGCGCGCCACACGAGGCTCTTCAGAGCGATGGTCGTCACGGCGCTTGTCGGACTTGCGATCCTTCCGCCGATCCCTGTCCGCCTTGCGCGGTTCATCGGCGCTGCGTTCAGCCGGAGCCGCAGCCGCCGGCGCATCGATCATCTCGATCTTCTGCTTGATCAGCTTCTGGATATTGTCGATCGCCTCGGCATCGTCCGCCGTCACGAAGGTATAGGCGACCCCCTTCGCCCCTGCCCGGCCGGTACGGCCGATGCGGTGGACATAATCGTCCGGATGCCAGGGCGCATCGAAGTTGAACACATGGCTCACGCCCTTGATGTCCAGCCCACGCGCCGCCACGTCCGACGCCACGAGGATATTCACCGTCCCCGCCCGGAACCGTTCCAGCTCCGCGATGCGCGCCGACTGGTCAATATCGCCGTGAATCTCGCCCGACTTGAAGCCATGGCGCTGGAGGCTCTTGTTAAGATCCCGCACCGTCGTCTTGCGGTTGCAGAAGATCACCGCGCTCAGCACATCCTCCGCTTCCAGCATCGCCCGCAGCGCTTCCCGCTTCTTGCGCGAATCGACCTTCACCAGCCGCTGGGTGATGTTGATCGAGGCCGTCGCGGGCCGCGCCACCTCAATCGACTTGGGATTGCTCAGGAACCGATCCGCCAGCTTCTTGATCGGCGCCGGCATGGTCGCGGAAAACAGCAAAGTCTGCCGCTGGGCGGGCAGCTTGGTGCAGATTTCCTCGATGTCCGGGATGAAGCCCATGTCGAGCATGCGGTCCGCTTCGTCGATCACCAGCATGCTGCAACCGTTGAGCAGGATCTTGCCGCGCTGGAACAGGTCCATCAGGCGCCCTGGCGTCGCGATCAGCACGTCCACGCCCTTTTCCAAGGCTTTGAGCTGATCGCCCATCTGCACGCCGCCGATCAGCAGCGCCATGTTGAGCTTGTGATACTTCCCGTATTTCTCGAAATTCTCTGCCACCTGGGCGGCGAGTTCGCGCGTCGGTTCCAGGATCAACGATCGCGGCATCAGCGCGCGGGCGCGGCCATGCGCCAATATGTCGATCATCGGCAACACGAAGCTGGCGGTCTTGCCAGTCCCCGTCTGGGCGATGCCGATAATGTCCTTCATCATCAGAACGGGCGGGATCGCCTGCGCCTGGATCGGCGTGGGCGTGTCATATCCGGCCTCGCTTACGGCCTTCAATAATTCGTCGGAAAGGCCGAGATCGGCAAAAGTCATTCAAATGTCCGGGACAGGAGGCTATCCACCGCGCGAAAACACGCAGAGGAAATCGCGCGCGCCTTGCGGAAATATCGCTCTCTTGTCAAGAAAATCGCGAAAATGATGCCCTTATTCGTCAGGTTCGGCCTGTTCCAGCCGCCGAAAACTGTCGATCCCGCAACTGACGCCGCTACGCGCCTGCAACTCGTCCCGCCCCGAACAGAGCGACCCATCCTCATCGGGCTCGACATAGAAGCCGGAATAAAAGCCCATGCTGTTGCACCCGCGTTCCAGCCTGGCGCGATAGCGGTGATTATCCGCCAGCAACAAATCTATGGCATTGTCCATCAGGATGCTTGCCGACCGAATCGAGCGCAGGGCGATGCAACGCGGCCCCTTCTTCTCCTTCCAGTCATTGCGCGCGTCGGGCACCGGGCGCGCCGGGGCACGGCCCTTTTTCGCCATCGGCACGCGAATGATGATGCGCTGCTCGATCGTCAACTGCGCCCACTGCACGGGCTCGGCGGCTGGCACGGTCAACAGCAGCAGGACGGAATGAAACAAGTCGAACCCCTTTTGGGACGCAGACGCTATGGACCAAAGGTTGAACCGTCGATGAATTCCAAGGCATAGGACAGTCCCATGATAGGACAAGATGTTATCGCCCGCTTCACCGCCCTGTTGGGGGAAAAGCGCGTCGTGACCGATGCGGACGACATCGCCCCCTGGGTCAGCGACTGGCGCGGGCGCTATCATGGCGCGGCCATGGCGATCCTTCAGCCGGATACGACCGAGCAGGTCGCCGCCGCCGTCAAACTGGCCGCGGACCTTGGCATACCGCTGGTGCCGCAGGGCGGCAACACCTCCATGGTCGGCGGCGCCACGCCGCCTGCGGACGGTTCCGCGCTGATCCTGTCGCTCCGCCGCATGAACCGCATCCGCAGCCTGTCGCCTGACGATAATCTGGCCGTGTGCGAAGCGGGCTTGATCCTCTCCAACCTCCACGATGCCGCAACCGCCGTGGACCGCCGCTTCCCCTTGAGTCTGGGCGCCAAGGGTTCCGCCACGATCGGCGGCCTCATCTCCACCAACGCGGGCGGCACGCAGGTGCTACGCCATGGCACGATGCGCGCGCTGGTCGAAGGGATCGAGGCCGTCTTGCCCGATGGCAGCATCTTCCATGGGCTGGACGCCCTCAAGAAGGACAATCGCGGCTATGATATCAAGCAATTGCTGATCGGCGCCGAAGGCACGCTGGGCGTCATCACTGCCGCCTCGCTGCGCCTGGTTCCGGCCATCGCCGCCCGCGCGGTCGGCTGGGTCGGAGTCCCCTCGCCCACAGACGCGCTCGCCCTGCTCCGCCTCTGCGAAGCGCGTCTCGGTGACAGCGTCGAGGGTTTCGAGGTGATCGCGGATGATGGCCTAGGCCATGTCCTCTCGCATATTCCCGGCACCCGCTGCCCGATCGAGACGCGCACGCCCTGGCATGTGCTGATCGAAGTCGACCATGGCGACCTGCGCGAACCCGGCCCCGCCGAACGGCTCGAAAGCGCGCTGGCCGAAGCGCTGGAGCAAGGCATCGCCGTCGACGCCGCCATCGCCGCCAACGAAGCGCAGGCCGAAGCCTTCTGGCGCATCCGCGAATCGCTTTCCGAATCCGAACGCGCCCAGGGACCGGCGCTGCAATATGACATTAGCGTCCCGGTCGCCCGCATGCCCGCCTTCATGGTCGACGCGGCGGCAGCGGCGGAAAGAACCTTCCCCGGCACCACCGCCTCATCTTTTGGCCATCTGGGCGACGGCAACGTCCATTTCCACGTCCGCGCACCCAAGGGGACGAGCGACGGCCCGGCCTGGATCGCGGCGGAGGGACAAACGATCAACGCCTTCGTCCACGACGCGGTGGTCGCGGCGGGCGGATCGATCTCCGCCGAACATGGCATCGGCCAGATGAAGCGCGCCGAACTGGGTCGCCTTGCCAGCCCCGCGCGGCTGCATGCCCTGCGCGCGATCAAGACCGCCTTCGATCCTCAGGGCATCATGAATCCGGACAAGCTCATCCCCCGCCCGGAAGAAGGCTGAAGGCAGGCCCGCCTGAAGCACCGGGCGTCGACAAAGCGATTGCCTCCCGCGCTCGAGGGCTTTATCTCCCTCGGCCCAGTATCAGGCCCGCGGCGCAAGGGAAAATGCGCCGCTTTTTTGTTAGAAATGGACTAGCACATCATGGCAAGCGCGCCCGCGAACGGCCTTCCCGTCTTCTACAACGACCTTATTCCGCTGAGCAGCGTCGATCATGCCGCCTATCGCAGCCGCTCCGTCGATTCGGCGCCCTTCCTCACCAAGCAGCACGCGATCCCGCTGACCGTCGACGAATTCGTCGCTGCCCAGCGCTTCGTGCCGATCATCTTCTCCGCCGGCGACGAGCCGGTCCCGCTGGCGCTGATGGGTCTTAACGAGGGCGTCAACACCTTCCTCGACGATGAAGGCAAGCTGCGCGGCCCGGCCTATGTCCCGGCCTATGTCCGTCGCTATCCCTGGATGCTGGCAAAGCTGCGCCCCGACAGCGACGAACTGTCGCTCTGCTTCGATCCGACCAGCGACGCGATCGGCGCGTTCGAAGATGGCCAGCCGCTGTTCGAGGACGGCAAGCCCAGCGAACTGACCCAGGGCGTCCTCAAATTCTGCGAGGATTTCGAACAGGCCGCCGCCCGCACCGGCCAGTTCATGAAGGATCTGAAGGATCTGGACCTGCTGATGGACGGCGAAGTCGCCATCCAGGTGCCGGGCAATGATCAGCCCTTCGTCTATCGCGGCTTCCGCATGGTGAATGAGGAAAAGCTGCGCGACATGCGGGGCGACCAGCTACGAAAGATCAGCCAGAACGGAATGCTGCCGCTGATCTACGCCCATCTCTTCTCGCTCCAACTAATGCGTGAACTGTTCGAGGCGCAGGTGACGCAGGGCAAGGGTCCGATCGCTGTGCCCTCAGCGCCCCAACCCGCTGAATCTTAATTGAAATTAAGCATTTATGACAAATATTTAAGAAAAAAGGTTGCGCGATGCCACTTGAAACTCCGCGCAGCTTTCTCTATTTACCGAACATACGGCGCACCTGCCCCCCTTTCGGGTGTGTCGTATGGGCGCCTCCCCCTTAGGAGGCGTCTCCTCCCTGAACCTTGGCCACCCCATGCGAATCGCATGGGGTGGTTTTTTATGTGCCGCAGGAAAGTGCACGGGTTTCGCTTGACGGCTCGTACCCGCCCTCTTAAAGGCGGCCCCCTGCCCGTCGCCCAATGCGACCAGTGGCCCCTTCGTCTAGCGGTTAGGACGCGGCCCTCTCACGGCTGAAACACGGGTTCGATTCCCGTAGGGGTCACCAATAAAATCAAGGACTTAGCTCCGTAATTTTGGTAGATTATCAATAAACGGATCGGGATCCTGTAGAACGGAACAGGACGATTTGCTGCTCTGTGCAGCTTATTCGTTTTCACGATATGCCGAGGTTCAGCGCGGAGATGGCAGGCGCCGTGCTCGGGGCCGATAGCCAAATTGCAAAGTTCGCCTGAGCGAATATCCCCTCAACGCCTGGACGCGGTGAGAAGGGTCCGTAAATCCTCCACGAGAATCAGCGTCGCCTGCCCCTCATTCGAGGTTCTCAGAGAGCCATCCTTGATAAGAGAATAAAGCTTTGATCGACTGGTCCCAGTGATCGAACCGCTACTGGGATGCGCGCACTCAATAGCGCGGCATCGATCGCCCTTTGCTCGGGACACTATTCCATCATGTCGCAGACTTCCCGTCCAGCATCGACTATGCAGGCACGGTTTGCGGCAGAATGAACCCTATCGTCAGTCCCGGTGCATTGTCACCGATTTCCAATTGCCCATCATGCATTGCGACGATCGCCGCGACCAAATTAAGGCCCAGGCCATGGCCAGCCGTGGTTCTGCCGCGGTCCATGCGCACGAAACGGCGGAAAATGGCTTCATGCGCGTCGCCGGGCACGCCCGGTCCATTGTCACAGACCGCAACACGCACCTTGCCGTCACGGTTTTCGAGAAGCAGATGTATGGCCGTACCGGGCTGCGTGTGTACCTGCGCGTTGTCGAGCAGGTTCACGATCGCCTGCGAGAGCAATTCCCGATCACCTTGCACCGTTGCGATAGCAGCCAAATTTGCGGTCAAGGTGCGACCGCCTTCTTCAACGGCGGGGATATAGCTGTCTGCCATGTCGCGGGCGATTTCCGCCAGATCAACGGTCCGAAAACTCGCCTTGCGCCGTCCACCCTCGATTTCGCTGATACGTAAAATGGCCGCGAACAGGGCAAGTAGCTTGTCCGTCTGATCCAGCGCGGAAGCCAGCCTTTCCCGCAGGCGATCCGGATCCTCCCCGCCTTCCAGGCTCTCTTCCAGATGACTGCGCAGCCGGGCCAGTGGCGTGCGCAGGTCATGCGCGATGTCCCCCGACAATTGACGCAGATTTTCAAGCAGGACCGTGATCCGGTCCAGCATCCGGTTGAGCGAATGGGCCAGCGCGTCAAATTCGTCGCCGGTCCCGCTTTCAGGCACGCGGCGGTTAATATCGCCCGCCATGATCCGGTCGGCCGCACCACTGATGGCAGCCAGGCGACGGCGGAGATAGGCGCCAAGCAGGAGCGCGCCGGTCAGGCTGAGCAGCAGCACGATGGCGAACGCCACCAGAAAAATGCCGCCTAACGTCTGGTCGACACGCTCGACCACCGAACGATCCGCGCCTACGATCAGGCGAGAGCCATCATCCAGATCGACGGACCAAGCGCGGGCGACATCCGGCCCCTCCAGAACGTCCTGAAAATCAAGGTTGCTCCAACCCACTGGCGGACGGCGGGCATGCAGGCCGCCCGCTATGCGCCGGCCGTCCCGCGCGAACACCGCATATAGGAGTTCATTGGCGCTATTACCTGCCTCTCGCTCGCCAATGGCAAAGGTTAGTCCATCATGCCCCTCGAGCCGATATTCAGCGATCAGGGCGCCGCTATCCTCGACGATCTGCGCTTCCAGTTGACGCATGAAGGCGGCATGGGCGAAAAGGATCACCGCGACGCCCAGCAACGCCGTCGCCAGCGCAAAGCCCAGCGCATAAACCAGCGCGATGCGATAGGCCGCGCTGCGCAGCACCTTAGCCATGCATGGCCAGCCTGTAGCCGACACCGCGCACGGATTCGATGCTGGCGGGCACGCCGCTGTCGCTGAGTTTCGAGCGCAACCGGCTGATATGGGTTTCAACGATGCTGGTCTGCGGATTGAAGGTGAAGCCCCAGACCCGTTCCAGCAGCATGGCGCGGGTCACCGGTTCGCCGGAATGGCGCATCAGTTCCTCCAGCAGCCGCATCTCGCGCGGCTGGAGCGCCACAAGCCGTCCCTTGTAGCGCAAATCCCGCCGCATCAGGTCAAGGACGAGTTCCCCCTCCTCGATCCGGGAACCGGGATCGGGCACATGGGCGCGGCGCGTGATGGCCTGAAGCCGCGCCAGCAGTTCGTTCATGGCGAAAGGCTTGCCGACATGATCGTCCGCTCCCGCCTCCAGACCCTCCACCCGGTCATCGATGCCGTCGAGCGCGGTCAGCAGCAGCACCGGCACCCGCTCACCCCGTCTGCGCCACTGCCGCACCAGATCCAGCCCAGTCATGCCCGGCAGCATCCGGTCGAGAATCACGGCGTCGAAAGCCTGTTTCCCGACATCAGTTGCCGCCTGTTCGGCGCTCGTCACGCCGTGCACCGCATGCCCGGCGCGGCGCAGGCCATTTTCGATGAACAGGCGCAGATCGGGATCGTCCTCTACCACCAGAATTTGCAATGCTCAGGCTCCCAATGCTGAGAGTCTTCTCTGATTGGGGCGTTTTGGGTCAAGCTGTTTCCTCGTATTCGTGACCGTTCCCATGGATCACTCGCTTCTCTCCGCGGTCAGCGCTGGGCTGCCGCATAATGGGGTCAGGAGAGCGGGATGCCT
>NZ_JABBGL010000040.1:0-5868 GCF_012927365.1 Sphingobium sp. TB-6
CGTATGCATTCGGAGAAGGCCGCGGATCAGGCGGCTTCGCGTTGATCCTCTGCGGTGCGCCAGTTCCAGGGAAGCAGTTCATGGAGACGGTTCTGAGGGATGTCGGCGATGCGGCTGAGCACATCGGCAAGCCAAGCCTGCGGATCGATGTCGTTGAGCTTCGCCGTGCCAATGAGGCTCAGCATGAAGGCGGTGCGCTGGCCGCCGCGATCTGAACCAGCGAAGAGCCATGATTTTCTGCCCAGGGCTATGCCTCGAAGCGCCCGTTCCGCCGCGTTGTTCGAGAGGCAGATGCGGCCATCATCGAGGAACGCAGCGAAGGCTGGCCATGCCTTGAGCATGTAATCCATGGCCTCGGCCACATCGCTGTTCTTCGATAGCTTGGACCGGTTGTCGCGCATCCATTCTTCCAGATCGGCAACGAGCGGGGCGCTGAGTTCCTGTCGAAGGGCGTGGCGCTCCTGGGCCGGTCTGCCGTTGATGGCGCGCTCAATGTCCAAGATCGCGTCGATACGGCGGACCGCCTCCACTGCCAGCGGCGAGATAACGGCCTTTTTGCGGCGCTTCTTGAGCTGCGCGGCGATATCGGCCAGCTCGAAGAAATAGCGGCGCGCGTGGCTCCAGCATAAGGCGCGGGTCAGCGGCGCCGGCAGTCTGTCGGCATGGAACAACGCATTGTAGCCGGCATATGCGTCAGCCTGAAGGATGCCTCTCCAACTGCGCAGATGTCCCACGGGATGCTCGCCCCGCCGGTCCCGGGAATAATGGAAGATCGCTGCGGGCGGTGCCGGTCCGCCAAAAGGTCGATCATCCCGAACATAGGTCCAGATCCGGCCCGTATCGGTCTTGGTCTTGGTCAGCACTGGCACCGTCGTATCGTCGCCATGCAATCGCTCGGCGGCAAGGACGTGGGCTTCGATCAGGAGATAGAGCGGCATCAGCGCGGCGGTGCAGGTGCCGACCTGATCGGCCAGAGTGGAAAGGCTCAGGTCCACGCCTTCCCGGGCATAGCGATCACGCTGGCGGTTAAGCGGTTGATGCGCGCCGAACTTCTCGAACAACAGCATCGCCAGGAAGCTGGGGCCAAAGAGCCCGCGGGGCGTGACGTGGAACGGCGCCGGCGGTTGGGTGATCTTCTCACAATCCCGGCAGGAGAACTTCTCCCGCACGGTCTGAACCACCTTCCACTGTCGCGGCACGACCTCAAGCGTCTCGGTGATATCCTCACCCAGCTTGCACAGCCGTTCTGAGCCGCAGCAGGGGCAGGCATCGGGCGCGGCGATGACGACGCGCTCGCGCGGCAGATGCTCGGGCAAGGCCTTGCGGGCGGGCCGCTTGCGCTCGAACGGTGCGACGTTGGTCTTCGCCGCTGCCAGGGCAGCCAGGAACTCATCTTCGCTGGCAGCGGTCTCGCACTCCTCGAAGGTCAGTTCCATCTGGTCGAGCAGATGGCGCGTGCGTTCGGATCGCTGGCCAAAAAGGGTGCGGCGCATCTTCTCGTTCTGCAGTTCGAGAAGGGCGTTGCGGGCTTCCAGGTCAGCGTTGATGGCCTTGATGCGGGCGACTTCAGCGGCGACAGCCTCGGCAGCGGCAAGCCGCTCGCGAAGGCTGTCGATCTCTGCTTGCGCTTCGGTCCCCATGGTCAATGACATAGCCGAAAAGCACCGGAATCCCTAGCTTCTTAGGTCATGCCGGGGCTTTTATCCGGCCAATGTCGGACGCCAGGTGGCCTGCGGATTACGCCAGTCGATCGCCTCCAACATGCAAGCCATCTGCGAGGGGGAAATGGCAATCACCCCGTCCACGGCCGAAGGCCAGATGTACTTCCCGCGCTCGAGACGCTTGTAACTCAGTTGGAAATGCAGGCGGTTCATCTGCGGCGTTGCAGCTTGTGACAGTGACCCACCCCTTTCATCCGTACACCGGACAGCAAGGGGAGTGCATTGCGAGACGTGGCAACCGGTCGGGAAAGCGGTGGTTGCTGCGCTTTGCCGATGGCCGGATTTGCCCTGTTCCGCCGCAATGGACGGATGCGACACCTCCCGATCTTGAGGTTACCGCAGTGGCCCGGCGCGCCCTTTGCAGCTTTTCCGATCTGTTGGAACTAAGCGATCTGGTGGCACTGCTTATGTCGCGGAAGAGGGTCACTGGGGCGAAGGCGCGTAAGGATAATTATGCCGCATCTGTAAAGGGAATAACGCCGCATAGCCCTTGGGGTCTGCGCTGAATGGCCCACTTACTAACCATTATCTACCGAATCACTGGCACTCATTGTCTTGACGCATTGGCTATATACGGCATATTATTCATTACATATAAAAAGCGAGAAGCGAGGGCTGCAGGTGCCGGACGACATCAAGCACAAGCGATCGAAAGCGAGTGTTTTGGCCGCGGATGGCACGCTCAATCCGGCACCGGAGAAAGTGGGCGATCCGAAATTCCAGGAGGACGGCTTCTTCGATCCGCGCGACATCGTGCAAGTGAAATACGAGATGCTGCGACGCGTATCCGTCGACAAAATGTCGGTGACGGAGGCGTCAGACGAATATGGTGTCTCCCGGCCGACCTTCTATCAGGCCAAGTCGGACTTCGAGGATGCGGGCTTGGCCGGTCTGGTCCCGAGGAAGCGTGGCCCCCGCGGACCACACAAGCTCCAGGGCGAGGTGATGGCGTTCCTCAAGGCGCAAGTGGACCCTGGCGAACCCATTCGAGCGCGGGAGCTGACGGACCGTGTCCGGGCAAAGTTCGGCCTCGATGTCCACCCCAGAACGATCGAGCGCGCGCTCGGTGTAAAAAAAACTGCGTGATCGGAGCCGGCGCGCCACTGCATCCCGCGATGCAGTGGCGCGCCATGGAGCGATACGAAATATTGCGCGCTGCCGCGCTCGGGACCGCACTGCCCCCAGAGGCGCGCAGCGGCCTCACGATCCTTCTGCATCGAGGCATGTTGGCTTGGGCTCGCGCGATTTTACGGGCACCCTGCCATAGCCCATCCGCTGCCGTACCTGCAGTTGGCCTGCCGATCGCAGATGTAGCTTCCGAACGACGTACAGTCATCCACCTGCTCGCCGCCATGGTGATGGCGGCCCCTGAATGGAGGAGATCGTCATGAACGAAAATCTCAAGGTCCAATCGCACCATCTCGAACGGGGGGCCTATCTCTACATCCGGCAGTCATCGATGCGACAGGTCATGGAGAATGTCGAAAGCACCAAGCGTCAATACGACCTACGCGGGCGCGCGATCGGGCTGGGATGGCGTGACGACCAGATCATCGTCATCGACAGCGATCAAGGTGAATCCGGTGCTTCAGCGTCGTGGCGCGAAGGGTTCCAGAAACTGGTGTCCGATGTCGGCATGGGGCGTGCGGGGATCGTCATGGGCCTGGAGGTGTCCCGTCTCGCGAGAAACAATGCGGACTGGCATCGGCTGTTGGAAATCTGCGCCTTAGCCGACACACTCATCCTCGACGAAGATGGCGTGTACGATCCGTCCAACTTCAATGATCGCCTGCTGCTCGGACTCAAGGGCACGATGAGCGAAGCCGAGTTGCACGTCATCAAAGCCCGGTTACGCGGTGGAATCCTCAACAAGGTGCGCCGCGGTGAATATCGCTGCCCCCTGCCAACCGGCTTCATCTATGATGAGGTTGGCGATGTGGTCCTCGACCCTGACGCCCAGATCCGGGAGATGATCACCCACTTCTTCGAAACATTCTCGCGGGTCGGATCGGCCACGCAGACCGTCAAGGCGTTCGCCAGGGAAGGCCTGCTCTTCCCATCCCGCGTCCGCAACGGCAAACAGGTGGTCTTCCAACCGTTGACCACATCGACCACAATGCGCACGTTGAAAAATCCCCGCTACGCGGGCGTCTATGCCTATGGCCAGCGCCTTTACCGCCGGACCGTCGACGGAAGGATACAACTCCGCAAACGTGATCCCAAGGAATGGATCGCCTGCATCCCGGATGCCCATCCAGGTTACATCAGCTGGGAACAATATCAGCACAATCTCAAAATACTTGAGGCCAATGGGCGAGGATACGATCCCGCGCGCGCCTCGCCGCCTCGCGAAGGTGCAGCCTTGCTGCAAGGGCGCGTTATATGCGGACGCTGCGGCAGTTATATGAAAGCCCGCTACGCCGATCGGCGGGGACAGGTGGATACGTGGTATGTGTGCAGCCAGGCCTACGAGACTCGCGGGGAACGCCACTGTCAGTCGATCGCAGGCTGGCCCGTTGACGGAGCAATCGGCGAACTGATCGCTGCTGAAATGACGCCCGCCGCCGTGGAGTTGGCGTTGGAGATCAGAAAAGAGATCGAGGCGCGCCATGACGAAGCGGATCAGCTTCGGCTTCGCGCTGTCGAACGCGCCCAGATCGATGCCGATCTTGCGCAGCGGAGGTTCATGCTGGTCGATCCGAACAATCGCCTGGTGGCCGACACTCTTGAACGAGAATGGAACGACAAACTGCGCTTGCTGGCTGACCTGCAGGAAGAGAGGGAGCGCGCCCTACGCGAAGACCGGGTGGCACTGGACGATGCAATCCGCGATCGGTTGATCGCAATGACCACCGACTTCACAACGGTCTGGCACGATCCGACGCTGCCGAACCGTGAACGCAAGCGGCTTCTTGCCTATCTTGTTGAGGACGTCACATTGCTCAAGTTCCCGGACGAAGGTGAGACCCGCATCCACATCCGCTTCAGAGGCGGGAGGACCGCAACGCTGACGACCCAGAATCCCAAATCCTCTGCACAGCAGGTAAAGACCCGGCCCGAGGTCGTCGAACTGGTCGACAAGCTGCTCGACGACTATATCTGTGCCGAAATCGCGGACATACTGAATGCAAAAGGGATCCGGCCCGGCGGTTCAGCGCGACGGGATCAGGCCGACGCCCAGTTTACCGACATGCGCGTCATCTATCTCGTCAAGACATATGGTCTGCGCCCGCGCTACGACCGGCTGCGCGAGCGGGGAATGCTGACGAAAGCCGAAGCCTGCGCCAAACTCGGGATCACCGAGTGCACTTTGGTCAGGTGGGCGAAATACGGCATCGTGAAACGACATGCCTACAATGGCTATATCGGCCTCTATGAGCCGCCAGGACCGCACATCCCGGCCAAGCAGTGCAGCCGATGGAACCAACTGGTCCACCGGGCTGAGACCGTTCGCCGGCTCAGCAGCTCAAAATGCATGGCTATCGACGAAAGGGCTGTAGTATGAAACCAGTTAGTTGGCATAAAGCGACATGCCGACACCATCATGCCAGATGATCTTGCAGAGGTCGCCGCGGCGTCCCCTGAAAATGTAGAGATCCCCGGCGAAGGGATCACGTCCGAAACTCTGCTGCACCTGCAGAGCCAGGCTGCGCATGCCGCGCCGCATGTCCGTGTGCCCCGTTGCGATCCATATCCGAACGCCGGAAGGAACTGGGATCACGGCTTGACCGACCGCAGCACTGCCGACACCAGCCCAGGTGATGCGCCAGCGGGAATGCGCACGATCGCCCGCTCAAACTCGACGGTGATCGCCGATCCGATCACTGGCACCGGATCGGCTTGCACCTGCACCTCGGCAAAGCCCTGCGCTGCCTGCCCCATCTGCCGCCGCCATCTGTAGATCTGGTTCGGCCGCAGATCGGCACGGCGGGCAATCTCCGCCACGTTCGCACCGGGCGCCGAAACCGCCGCGACCAGTTCGCGCTTCTGCTGGTCGCTCCATACCCGCCGCCGCTCCGGCCCCGAAATTACCGTGATCTGACTCATCGCACCGTCCTTAGTATCGGTGCAAACACCGGCGCTTGCACCGGTGCCATGTCAAAATATCAGCGGATCACCGCAAGGCGGCCCTCACCGGAGCGATACC
>NZ_JABBGL010000041.1:1621-2873 GCF_012927365.1 Sphingobium sp. TB-6
CCAGGCCCACGAATATTAACGTGGTTCCCATCGACTACCCCCTTCGGGCTCGTCTTAGGGGCCGGCTTACCCTGCTCAGATTAGCTTTAAGCAGGAACCCTTGGAATTTCGGCGACAGTGCATCTCACACTGTTAATCGCTACTCATGTCTGCATTCGCACTTCCGATACCTCCACCACCCATTACCAGATGGCTTCAACGGCCTACGGAACGCTCCGCTACCGCGTGATCGTAAACGATCACACCCTAAGCTTCGGTGCACGTCTTGAGCCCCGTTACATCTTCGCCGCAGAACCTCTTATTTAGACCAGTGAGCTGTTACGCTTTCTTTAAAGGATGGCTGCTTCTAAGCCAACCTCCTGGTTGTTTTGGAAGTTCCACATGCTTTCCCACTTAGACGTGACTTGGGGACCTTAGCTGTAGGTTAGGGCTGTTTCCCTTTTGACGACGGACCTTAGCACCCGCCGTCTGTCTGCCGGACTAGACTCGTTGGTATTCGGAGTTTGGTTAGAGTTGGTAGATCTCGCGACCCCCGCATCCATCCAGTGCTCTACCCCCAACGGCAATCATCCGACGCTCTACCTCAATAGATTTCGCGGAGAACCAGCTATTTCCCGGCTTGATTGGCCTTTCACCCCTAAACACAACTCATCCGATAATTTTTCAACATTAAACGGTTCGGCCCTCCAGTGCGTGTTACCGCACCTTCAGCCTGGTCATGCCTAGATCGCCGGGTTTCGGGTCTAATGCATCATACTCAATCGCCCTATTCAGACTCGCTTTCGCTGCGCCTACACCTAACGGCTTAAGCTTGCATGATACACTAAGTCACAGACCCATTATGCAAGAGGTACGCGGTCAGGTCTCAAGGACCCTCCCACTGCTTGTAGGCATCCGGTTTCAGGTACTGTTTCACTCCCCTCATCGGGGTGCTTTTCACCTTTCCCTCACGGTACTGGTTCGCTATCGGTCATGTACGAGTATTTAGGCTTGGAGGGTGGTCCCCCCATGTTCAGACAGAGTTTCACGTGCTCCGCCCTACTCAAGTCCTGATGTTTCGCTTTCACATACGGGGCTGTCACCCGCTATGGCGCCACTTTCCAGAGGCTTCTGTTAACTAAACACCAGGCACTGGCCTGGTCCGCGTTCGCTCGCCACTACTAACGGAATCTCGGTTGATGTCTTTTCCTCCGGGTACTGAGATGTTTCAGTTCTCCGGGTTCGCCTCACCAAAGCCTATTTTATTCAGCCT
>NZ_JABBGL010000042.1:0-4291 GCF_012927365.1 Sphingobium sp. TB-6
CTACCGATAGATTCCCCGATAGATTCTCCGATAGCGAACCAACCTAAATCGACGCACAGGATGTGCTGTTCTTTGCCCTGGATTGCTCAATTCTAAAACTTACGATATTTTTCGGGAACGTAAGGGGACGCTAAGGGGAATCTATGCCTAGTAAGGCACGCAAATCCGCCAATGCCGCTATTGAAGCTAAAAGGCGCCAAAGCCGCTCCTCTGGAAGCATCACTCTATTGAGTAATGGCAGGGCACCGCGTCCCCGAAGGCATATTCCGAACAGCCGCGCTAACTGGACCGCGTATCTTGATGCTGAAAAGGGATTGGGCCTCATCGAAGGTGCCGTGCATGCAGCCAAAATAAATCGGCCCCTCAACTTGTCTGTGACAATCCATTTTGAGCGGGCCAGTCTGTCCGACCTGTGGCGGCCTCAAGATGCCGTTGGAGCTTGGCTGAAAAGAGCAGGCCAATGGCTAGGGCTTCGCGCCATCCCATGCACCTTCCTCTGGGTGATGGAGCACGCAGTAGGCACCGGGCGGCATGTCCATATCCTGCTCCATTGCCCGCCAGCTCACCAAAAGGCGTTCAAGGAAAAAGGGCGGGGAGATTGGCTTCGTAAAGCTGGGATGATCCCAATCAAACATGCCATCCACTATGAGCGCGTTGGTCCGCGTGGATATGATCCTGCAACCGCGACGACCGCCCAGCGGGGAACCTATTTGCGGCAGCTACAGGGATCTCTTCGCTACCATATTAAGGGGCTGGATCCTGACCAGCGTATCGACCTGGGCGTCGGGCCGAAGCTCATCACCGAATTGCTAGGCGTAGAACCGGAATACTCCTCTCCCATCTACGGCAGGAGAGTAAGCCGATCACAGAATATCGGACGGACGGCCATCGAACGTTACCACGCGCAGCTCCATGAGGAAGCCCAGAAGGGGCTATCAGGGGGCGTGCAAGGATAGGCTAATTCCCCCTCACAGGGGCACCACATAGGCGATAAGTCAATTTAGGCTATCAGGGAGCCATTTTCACCTGTCGCTACTCTACGACCTTCCTATGGCAAAATAGAGCAATGCTATTTGAAAACAGGGTAACTTCGCTTATGATTTCGGAAAATATCCGGCAGGAGCTAACGGCATAGGCGGGTTTGGATCAGGGCGATACGGCGGCAGACCAACGGCAGATATGTCGCTGCGGATTGACCTGGCGTGGATGTTGCGAACGGGGAGAGCACGCGAAGGCATGCTGATCCGGGGCACCTTATCCTGGAATTGTGGCGGCGAACCGGCTGGCTCCATCAGCTACGCGGCACACATGGATGAGCCAGGCCGCGAGCGTCTAGAATTGTCCTATTCGCGGGGTGAAGGCGAAGGACGGGAGCATGTCCGCCAGACCGTCCATCTGTGTTACACGCTGCCCCATTATGGCGGCAAACGCTGGTGGATGATCTGCCCGTATCGCAGCGTTCGGGCGGGCAAGCTCTATAAGCCATCCGGGGGCGACCGCTTTGCATCCCGCCAGGCATGGCGGCTGGCCTATAACAGCCAGCGAGAAGCCAGCCGCGACCGGGCCTTTGAAAAGCTGTTCCGCCTTCAAAAGAAACTGGGATGCGATCCGGGGTGGGAAGCGGGGCTGTTCCGCCCCAAAGGCATGTGGCATCGGACCTTCGAGCGGCATCTAGACCACTACTGGGCGCTTGATGCCCAATGTGCGATGGAAATGGGCGCGCTGCTAAACCGGCTGACTGGCTCTCTAAAGTAGAGGGGGTTTAGACCCGAACGGCACCGCTGGAAACGTTCGTCTATGCGTTCCCCCCAAATCCTTTGCATAACACCCGAACGCGTCGGAGGGGACGGCTGGGGGATTTAATGACTGAGGAAGTGCTGCAACTGGGCTATCGCGAGCTTGCTGACCGCCTGAGCATATCCCCGGATGCGGCGCGCATGAAAGCCAAGAGGGCCGCTAAATCTGGGCGATGGCGTATCATCCCCGGCAATCATCCGAGTGACCGCGTGCTAGTCGAGATACCGGCAGCGGACTTGAACGCACCCGAACGCGTCGGCGGGGAACATCCGGAACGCGTTGGCAAGCGAACAGAGGGGCGAACGCCTGATCGAACGGAAGCCGACGCGATAACCGGGCAGATGGTGGCAGCCCTGCAATCGGCACAGGACCGCATCCGAGAGCTGACAGACCAGCTCACCGAGGAAAAGGACCGCCACAGGGAAACCGCTATGGGCCTGGTCCAAGCCGAAACCGTGCAGGCGAACGCGGCGCTAGAGATAGACCGCCTGCAAGTGACCATTGCCGAGCTACAGGCCGATCTACAGGCGGCGCGTCGTTCATGGTGGCAAAGATTGACCGGCAGATAGCCGTTGTAAAAACCTATACGTTGGGTTAGCTATTTTATGGACGCCATAAGAGAGCCAATCCATGCCTAGCCAAGCCGTTGCCTATCTCCGGGTTTCCACCGACCGGCAAGGCCGTTCGGGGCTAGGGCTGGAAGCCCAGCGGGAAGCCATTGCTCGCTTTGCCGAGGCCGAGGGCTTCGAGATTGTGGCCGAGTTCGTGGAAGTCGAAACCGGCAAGGGGGCCGACGCACTAGACCGTCGCCCGGTCCTGACCGAAGCACTGGCGACCGCCAAACGCACCAAGGCAACCACTCGCGAAGATTGCCCAGTTATTGTTGCGAAGCTGGACCGCCTAAGCCGTGACGTCCACTTTATCAGCGGCCTTATGAGCCAAGGCACCGGCTTTATCGTGGCCGATCTGGGCGCGAACGCTGATCCATTTTTCCTGCACATCTACGCGGCGATTGCCGAGAAAGAGCGGAAGCTGATCTCCGAACGCACACGGGCGGCGCTGGCCGTTCGCAAGGCGCAAGGCATGGTGCTTGGCAACCGCACCAATCTAGCCGAGGCACAAGCGAAGGGCGGCAAGGCAGCTAAGATCGCCGCCAACGCCTTCGCGGCGAACGTCTTGCCCGTCATTGAACAGGTGAAGGCAGCAGGCGCGAGCAGCTACAACGCCATTGCAACCGCCCTGAATGAACGTGGCGTCAAAACCGCACGGGGGGGAACGTGGGCAGCGGCAACCGTTCGGAACGTCATGCTCCGCGCTCCTGACATAGCGAAAGCCGCATGAGCCGAGATGGCAGCCCCCTAACGCTATTTGAGGCGTTGCCCCCGAACGTTCTGGCCCTATCGAAAGAGGCTGACAGGGCGGCTAAAACGGGCCATCCCGATTATCTCCCCGCCGTCTTGTGCCAAGTCGGCTTGCCACGTTCCCCCACGGATGGCCGGACGTTTGAGCGGACTAGCGGCAACGTTTCCCTACAGGTCGAGGCTGGAAAGGTATGGGACGGCAAGAGCTGGCAGCAACAGCCGATCCCCTACGGCGTTCGCCCTCGCCTGGCCCTTGTCCATATCACGACCCAAGCCATCCGCACCAATAGCCGCACTGTTGACGTTGGCGGCAGCGTCAATGCGTTCCTGACCGAGCTTGGCCTAGACAACGGCGGCAAAGCATATGGGCAAATGCGCCAGCAAATGACCGCGCTGGCAGCCTGCACCTTGCGCCTGGGCCGCGTTGACACGCGCACTATCGGAGGGGTGGAACGCGATTTCGCGGTGACGCTGGAAGCCAAGCCCTTTCGTCAGTTTGAGGCATGGATTGATAGCAGCGGAAGCCAGCCGAGCTTGTGGCCGACCGAGGTTGAGCTGACACAGGAGTTCTTTGACAGCATCCGGGAATCTGCCGTGCCCCTAGAGCATAGGGCGCTTGCGCAGCTTTCACACTCTGCGCTGGCCCTGGACCTTTACACATGGCTCGCGCATCGCCTGCACCGCGTTCGGAAAAGCGGAAGCCGGATTAGCTGGGCAGCTCTACAGGAGCAGTTCGGGACCGAATACAAGGACCGGAAACCCTTCAAGCTGCAATTCCGCAAGCGGCTTCGAGAAGCTTTAGCAGCCTATCCAGCGGCGAAGGTCGAGGAAATTGACGGTGGCATCATGCTCCACGCCTCCCCGCCCCCGATCCCGCGCACAAGGGCTGTTGTCCGAAAGCTGCCCAAGCCCTGAAAGCTTCCCTGACCGAAAGAAGGTTCGGACTGCGCATCCCCCAAGGTTCGGACTGCGCATCCCCCAAGGTTCGGACTGCGCATCCCCCCATCTACCGATAGATTCCCCGATAGATTCTCCGATAGCGAACCAACCTAAATCGACGCACAGGATGTGCTGTTCTTTGCCCTGGATTGCTCAATTCTAAAACTTACGATATTTTTCGGGAACGTAAGGGG
>NZ_JABBGL010000043.1:0-3949 GCF_012927365.1 Sphingobium sp. TB-6
CACGATCAACATCCCGTTCTCGCCAACTGATCAAAACCAGTCGGCCGACTAAATCCCCGGGATGAAGGGGTCCTTTTTGCACGCCGATCACCCCACGAAGGGGGTGCCTATTGCACGCTGATCCTCATCCCTGTCATCGCCGCTCTCCACGGTGTGGCATTCGGGGGTGGGCTGCAGATTGCATTAGGCAGTGACATTCGTTTCGCCACTCCAGACACAAGGCTTTCAGTGATGGAAATCCGCTGGGGTCTAATCCCGGATATGAGCGGAATGGCCCTGATGCGAACCCTGGTCAGGGACGATGTGGTGCGGGAGTTGACCTGGACGGGCCGGCAGGTTCTTGGAGAAGAAGCCGCTCGCCTGGGACTGGTAACCGGCCTTTCGGCTGACCCCTATGAGACTGCAATGGCGTTGGCGAAGGACATCGCAACCAAGAGCCCCACCGCCATCCGCGCCAGCAAGAGACTACTCAACTGTGTGCCCGACTCCGATCAACACGAGATCCTGCTGATGGAGACTGAGGAGCAGGTGCTGTTGATGGGGAGCGCAAATCAGAAGGAAGCGCTTCTGGCACATACCGAGAAGCGCGATCCTATGTTCTCAGACTAGTGACCCGAATCTGAAGTTCGCCACATTGTGGGGCAGGCGCTGAGCGAACTTCAGATTCATCAGGGTCACTAGCAAATATATGATTCTAGTGTGGTTTATGGATTTGAAATACGCTCCCCACCTAGCCGCTATAATGAGGCGTATTTCAAATCCACCACACTAGGGCAAGCGATCCCCTCGGGCTTGCGGTGCACTCTGCAAAGCCTGCATAAGGCGGCAGCCGATCCGCCGCCCCAATCCAAGCGGGCACGGAGATGATCTCGGGCCGTCCGGACCTAGCCGCGTGTACGAGGACCGACTCCGGCGTCCCCGTCGACATACCTTCTGCTGCGCGAGGGCATCGTTATGGTCATGCATGCCGCGCGGGCGAACGACGAGGACCGAGTGCAGCGGCGGTGCCAAGTGACGCCCCGCCAATCTGGCGCACCCGGCGGGTCTACTTTCCACCGCGGCGATTACGGTGTTGTAGCGCGAACTGAGGCTGCTGGTGGCGCAATTGCTGACCGACCTGCGGGGCCGGACTTGGCTCGGAGCTGACGCGGTCCTGTGCTCCACGCACTCCTCCTCCCCAGGTTGAGAGCATCTATCGCGGCGTCGAACTCGATGGCGGCGTGGATACTGATACCTAGAATGTCCGAGCCGTGCGATTCTTTGTCCGGTTCCTCCCACTAATTGTGACCCTTCCAAGTCACAAATTCACTGATCGGCAACGCCGCCGATCGATCCGACCGCTAATTTATAATGACAAACCGCAGGCAGGAATGCGCGTTGGACTAAAATGAGGGAAACGAGATGACCAATGCACGTAACGCCGCGCGCCTACTCCTGTGCTTCGCGAGCACGATTGCGCTAACCAGTCCCGCGTTCGCCCAGAGCGCCCCAGCAGGAGCGGACAACCCCCATGCCGGATCCCCAGACATCGTGGTGACCGCCACCCGGCGGTCGGAGCAGCTGAAGGACGTTCCCCAGTCCATCGCAGCATTCTCCTCGGACATGCTGGAGTCGCGGGGGATCGACGACATCAATTCGCTCGGGCGTCAGACGCCAGGTCTCGTCCTGAACGAACGGTCGGACCGAACCCCCAACGTCGTTATGCGCGGGGTCGGCTCCTTCGGGAACGTCCAAGGCGTCGGCTTCTACATTGACGATGTTCAGAACTTCACCGATCAGACCATGCGACTGCAGGACATCGAGCGCGTTGAGATCCTGAAGGGTCCGCAAGGCACCCTGTACGGCGGCAGCAGCATCGGAGGAGCGATCCGGTACATCACGAAGGAGCCAGGCTTCGAGACCGGGGCAGAGGTGCAAGCCGAAGCCGGCGAGAAGGACTATTTGAACCTCTACGCATCGATCAACGCCCCACTCACCGACAAGGTGGCAGCGCGCCTGTCCGGGTACTACAGCAGTGACGACGGCTTCATAACGTCTCCCACAATTCCTGACATCGGCCACTGGAAGGAATACGGGCTCCGCGGTCAGGTGCTTCTGAAGCCCAGCGACCGGCTGACCGCCCTCTTCACGGTGCGTTACCGAAAATTTGACGGCGCGCTGGCACTCGACAACCCCCACGACGGCGTGTCGCGCGTCAACTACGTCACCGATCTCAGCTTCCGCCCCAACACGAAGCTGGAGACGGTGGGCGTAGTCGCCAAGCTAGGATACGAGTTCGACGGGGCCGCGCTCGAGGCAATCTCGTCCTTCACCCGCCAGGAACGAAGCTACCTAATCGATCCCGACTACAGCGCCGCCCCGATCGTCGCGGTGATCGGGGAGGACACCCGCCCCGTGAAGGTCATGACGCAGGAGCTGCGGCTGACCTCGACCTCGGATGGTGCCCTAAAGTGGATAGCGGGCCTCTATGCGGCGAGGATGGACAACATCCAGATCATCGGCTCCCCCTTGGACACGGTCTTCCTCGGAACACGCATACCCAACGCAATCAATCGGAAGAGTCAGCAAACCGATCTCGCAGCCTTCGCCAGTGCCGATCTGCGTCTTGGAGACCTGACGGTGTCAGGCGGCCTGAGGCTCTACAACGTCGACTACGACGCCGTCGTGTACTCCGTGGCGGGGCAGCCGACCTTCGACAACGACGCCACGGTCATACTTCCCCGGGTCTCGCTTTCCTACGCAACCGCGGGCGGCACCAATCTGTATGCCTCGATCGCCAAGGGATATGAGCCAGGCAAGGCGTCGGTGGGGGCAGACGTCCCTTTCGACTACCGCGCCGAGAAGACATGGGCGTTCGAGGCCGGGGCGAAGGGTTCGCTGTTCGACCCGTCCCTCTACTTCGAACTGGCAGGGTTCTACACCCTCTATCAGGACCGGCAGTTCGAGAACCGGTTCTTTGATACCGACGGCGTGGTCCTAGAGAGGATCGATAACATCGGCGATTCCGAAGCCTACGGCTTCGAAGGCTCTCTGGTGTGGCGGCCGACGAAGAGCTTGGCGCTGAACGGCGCGCTAGGATATCTGCATGCGCGCTGGAAGAAGGGAACCATCTACAGCGGCACCGATATCGCAGGAAGGACGCCGCCGAATTCGCCAGCCTGGACGGCAAACCTCGGTGCTACATATTCTGCTCCCCTTTCCAAGAGCCTGAAGTTCGACCTGCACGTCGACGCGACCTACATGGATCAGTTCCAATGGACTCTGGACTACAATCCCATCTCCGGAACGAACCCCGCCTACTGGACAAACTTCGCAAAGCTCTCCGTTGGCGACATCGATGACCGTTGGAGCATCTCGGCGCAGGTCCGAAATCTGTTCAACACCCGATACTACACCCAATTCTACCCAGAGTTTTTCGGGGTCCAGGGGGCCGACGGAACGTGCGACAAGTGCCACCTTGGCCTGCCTGGGGAAAGGCAGCGGATCGTGGTATCGTTCAGCGCAAAGTTCTGATCGGCCGGATCTAAGCTTAGAAAGGGCGGGCCGTGACCGGCCCCGCCGCCACCTGAACGAACATATCCGCTGAATTGGACGGGACTGTACAAGGCTAGCTCAATCGCAAGCTAATCCTATGCTAAATTCCGTTCGGGCTAAAGCACCAAACGAAAAAGGGCTCGGCCATTAGCCGAGCCCGTAAAGTCTTGGAAGAGGATGCCTAAAAGGCGCGTCGGTAGATAGCGCCGGTGGGAAAATGCTGCAAATGCGCAAGGAATGCTGCGGCGCGAAATTCGCAAGAATAATATACTGTCCTGGCGCTTCGATCGTATGCATTCGGAGAAGGCCGCGGATCAGGCGGCTTCGCGTTGATCCTCTGCGGTGCGCCAGTTCCAGGGAAGCAGTTCATGGAGACGGTTCTGAGGGATGTCGGCGATGCGGCTGAGCACATCGG
>NZ_JABBGL010000044.1:0-1711 GCF_012927365.1 Sphingobium sp. TB-6
TGTTCCTGCCGGTTAGAGAAGACACTTTCTGTCCCCGATAGAAATGACACTCTTGAGGACAGCAGGGGCTGCGCGGAGCCATCGGCCTAGCGCAGCGCAGACCCTGCTGAGAGCGTAACATGGAGGGGAGGGACGCGGACCCGCTGCGCAAGCAGCGGGCTCGGTCAGAACCGGTCGAACAGTCTCAGCGGGCCTTCACAAACTCCAGCGTGCCGCGCGCTTGCAGCTCGGCCCGGCTGAGCCGTGGACCGCGCTTGAGTTTTGGGCCGCCCAGGCGACGGCGATCAACCTTTACCGGCGCTTCGGGCTCGGGAAAGAGATGGGCGGGCTGATCACGGCGGGCAGGGGCATTGTTGTTGCGCTGCCGGTGATGCGGCGCAATCGCCTGGATCTGCTTCGCCAGCATCAGTGCCGCGTCCAGATGCTTGTTGTCGACAATGGCCGGTTGATTGATCCGGGGCATCTTGTCGAACAGGCGATAGGGAAGGACCTGCCCCTCATGACGGATCTCGATCTTGCCGTCAGGATATTCGCAGATGTGGACACGCTTACCTACCAGAGCCTTGCTGATCGCAGTAGGCTCCAGAATGAACAGAACCTTGTTGTAATGCAGCGTCAGTGCCTTTGAAATCTTCCGCTTTTCGCGCCAGACCATGATCGCGCGTAGATCGTCCTGCGGTGCCAGAGGGCGATGCAGATCACGACTGTCTGCCGCTGGGCGAGCAAAGCGCCGATTGTGCCGAACCATATAGCTTGGCAGAAAGGCGTTCGCTTCTTCGATCGACGAGATACCTTCCAGCCGCATCGCCTTGACCAGCCGGTCCTGCAATGTGCCGTTGGCTCGTTCGACCCGGCCTTTGGCCTGTGGCGAGTTGGCGCAGATGATCTCGATGTTCAGCGCATCAAGCGCGCGGCCGAAATGCGTCATGCCATCGCCCTTCGCCGTCGCCTTGGCATTGCGGAAGACCGAGTGCTTGTCGGAATAGAAGGCCACCGGCTTGCCGTGCCGCTCGATATATTCGCGCGTCGCTACCATGTAGCAAAAGGTGCTTTCGCTCTCGACCATCTGGAGATGCAGCAGCTCGCTGGTCGCGTCGTCAATGTAGACGAGCAGCGTGCATTTCGGACCGCGATCCTCGAACCAGTCATGCTTCGAACCGTCAATCTGGACCAGCTCGCCACGGCACTCCCGGCGATGGCGCGGTTGATAGGGGCGAGAACGACGCGCGGCGCGATCCTGCCAGATTCCCGCCTCGATCATCATCTGCCGCAGCGTCTCACAGCCCACCGAAATGTCGTGACGTTCCGCCAGATATTCTCGGGCCAGGGTCGGTCCGAAATCCGCATAATGCGTGCGGACGATCGTAAGGACGCGCTCGCGAAAGGCATCGCTGTGACGCCGGTTGCTCGGCCGACCACGCTTGCGCGACACCAGGCCTGAAGCGCCTTCGGCGCGCAGACGTTCCAACAATCGGAAAATCTGCCGGCGCTTCAAGCCCAGCAGCGTGGCCGCATCCTCAACCCGAAGCGCGCCGCGCTCCACGCGCATCAATGTGTCAAACCGCAAAAGCTCGCCATGGCTCATCGCCACCACCGTCATAAGCGCGTCCTCCCGAACTGCCAGGAGGACCATGCCACCGAGCTCTGCTAAGGACGCCCAAGGGTGTCATTTCTATTCAGCAGAGGGGTGTCATTTCTATCCGGCGCTGGC
>NZ_JABBGL010000044.1:1806-2967 GCF_012927365.1 Sphingobium sp. TB-6
TGGCGGTTTCGACTTGAAGTGCGACGCCCGAGGTGATGCGTAGCATTTCATCGGGGTGGGGCGAGCCCCACCCCGGATGGCAAAATTTTATCCGGCCTTGAGGAGGGCGATCTGCTCTCTCAGAACCTCATGCGGGGTGCGATAGCCCAAGCACTTGCGGGGTGTGCTGTTGAGGCGATCGGCAACGGCCTGGATCTCCTTGTCCGATAGCAACGCAATGTCAGTGTTGGAGGGCAGGAAGCGCCGTATCCGTCCATTGCAATTTTCCACGCCGCCTTTCTGCCAGGGTGCTGACGGCAAGCAGAAATAGCTGGTAATGCCGAGCCTGTTTCGCAGCGTCGCAAAGGCGGCAAATTCCGTGCCGCGATCAAAGGTGATGCTGCGCCGGAGGGAAGGGGGCAGAGCATGCAAATGCCGATCGATGCCGGCCATGACGCCTGCGGAGTGGCGGCTCGGATTACGCGCGAGGAAGGTGAAGCGGCTGCGGCGTTCGACCAGCGAGGTAAGATTGGCTTTGCCATATTCCCTCCTGAAGATCAGGAGATCGCCTTCCCAATGCCCGAAGCTGCTGCGATCGGCTATTTCCTGCGGTCGTGCACCGATCGTATTGAGCAAGGGAATATGGAGCCCGCGTGGCTTTCGGCCATAGCGTTGCCGACGCGAACGGCGGGCGACAGGCAGATGGCGCCACAGTTTCTGGTGCCGTCCATCAGGTCCATAGACATATTGGTAGATGGTTTCGTGGCACACCGCCTCGCGCATACCGCGATGGCGGCGAAGGTAGCCGGCAATCTGCTCGGGCGACCAGGCCGCCGACAACCGGTCAGCGATATAAGCGGCGAGTTCTGGCCTGCGCGCGATCTTGCCGCCACGCACTCGACGCCCACGGGCCATGGTCTGTGCAACCGTCGGATAATAGCCTCGAAATAGCGGATGCTCATCCAGATGACGGTTGCGCTTGAGCTCTCGATAAATCGTCGCAGGATGACGCCCCAGGACATCCGCGATTTGCCTTACAGATCGTCCGGTTGCCATCAGCCGATAGATATCCCGCCGCTCATCCAAACCCAAATGCTGATAGCCGTTCATCGCGTGCCTTCCTGGAAAAGGGATCAAACCCTTATAAACCCTAGGATTTCGCACTTCGATTTAGAATCCACC
>NZ_JABBGL010000045.1:0-2601 GCF_012927365.1 Sphingobium sp. TB-6
TGCTGATTCCGAGGGAAACCGCCCCCTCATTCCGAAATGATGCCGCCCCCCTGTTCCGAGAATTACTCGCCCCCTGATTCCGAGATGATGTCGCCCCCTTGGCGGGGATGACGATGGAGGGCCGCTGCTGGGATTAGGTTTGCTTCCTTTGGGTTGTCCGAGGGAGGGAGCCGATGCCGGCGGAGCGATTGAGTATGCGACGGGTTCGCGAGATTTTACGATACCGGTTTGAGCAGGGGCTGGGTCACAAGGCGATTTCGTACCGGGTGGGCGCCGCGCCTTCGACAGTGCGCGAGACACTGAGGCGTGCAGCGGCGGCAGATTTGGCCTGGCCGCTGGGCGAGGATGTCAGCGATGCGGTGTTGGAGGCGGCGCTTTACCGCGCCGCGGGCACCAAGACCGGCCATCGCCGCTGTCCCGAACCGGACTGGGCGGCGATCCACCGCGAACTGAAGCGCAAGCATGTGACGCTGCAGATCGTGTGGGACGAATATATCGCGCAGCATCCGGAAGGCTATCGCTACAGCCGGTTCTGCGATCTCTATCGTGGCTGGGCGGCGAAGCTGCCGGTCACGATGCGGCAGACTCACGCCGCGGGCGAGAAGCTGTTCGTCGACTATGCGGGCGACAAGGTGGCTGTCGTGGTCGACCGGCTGACCGGCGAAATCCGCGACGCGCACATCTTCGTGGCGGTGCTGGGTGCATCGAGCCTGTCCTATGCCGAGGCGAGTTGGACCGAGACGCTCCCCGACTGGATCGCGGCGCATGTGCGGGCGCTGGAAGCGTTCGGCGGCGCGCCTGCCCTGTTCGTGCCGGACAATGCCAAGGTCGCGGTGATCAAGGCCTGCCTTTACGATCCGCAGGTCAACCGCAGCTATGCCGAGATGGCGGCACATTACGACAGCGCGGTGCTGCCGACCCGTCCTCGCCGACCGCGCGACAAGGCCAAGGTGGAAGCCTGCGTGCTGATTGTCGAGCGCTGGCTGTTTGGGCGTTTGCGACATCGAGTCTTCTATAGCCTGGCCGAACTCAACGCCGCGATCGGCGACCTGCTGGTCGACCTCAATGACCGCCGGATCATGCGCCGCGTGGGCCAGACCCGGCGCCAGCTGTTCGAGGCCATCGACAGGCCTGCGCTGAAGGCACTGCCGCTGGAACCCTATGTCTTCGCCGAATGGCGACGACGGCGCGCCGGTCTCGATTATCATGTCGAGATCGAACGGCATTATTACTCGGTCCCGTATCGCTTCGCGCGCGAGCCGGTCGAGGCGAGGATCACCGCGCGCACGATCGAGCTGTTCCACAAGGGCGAACGGATTGCCGCCCATATGCGCGGATCCGGCAATGGCCGGCACACGACGATATCCGAGCATATGCCGTCATCGCACCGGCGCTTCGCCGACTGGACGATCGAACGCATCGCCAAGGAAGCCGCCGCGATCGGACCATGTGCGACACTCCTGTGTGAGAAGGTCCTGACCGATCGCCCGCATCCCGAGCAGGGCTTCCGGGCCTGCCTGGGCATCGTGCGCCTGGTGAAGGGCTTCGGCCGAGACCGAGTCGAAGCGGCGTGCAGCCGGGCGCTCGATATCGGCGCACGCACCTATGGATCGGTCAGGTCGATCCTCGACAACCGGCTCGATCAGACGCCCGCGCCCAAGCCGGTGCGGGACGATCGGACGATCACCCACCCGAATATCCGGGGTTCCCGCTACTATCACTGAAGGAGATCATGATGCTTCAACATCCCACCCTCGACCGGCTGAACGCGATGGGGCTGGCCGGCATGGCCAGAGCGTTCGATGAACTGGCCGCCAATGCCGAAGCCGAGCGGCTCACCCATCCCGAATGGCTGGCGCTGCTGCTCGACCGCGAATGGAGCTTCCGGCACGACCGCAAGCTGGCCGCCCGGCTGCGGTTCGCCAAGCTGCGCCATCAGGCGACCCCCGAGGATGTCGATTATCGCAGCCACCGCGGTCTCGACCGGGGGCTGTTCCTCAAGCTCGTCGCCGGAGACTGGATCGCCGCTCGCGACAATCTCGTCATCTGCGGCCCGACTGGCGTCGGAAAATCATGGTTGGCCTGCGCGCTGGGCCATAAGGCCTGCCGCGACGACCGTTCGGTGCTGTATCAGCGGGTGCCCAAGCTGTTCGCCAGCCTGGCATTGGCCCGCGGCGACGGTCGCTACGCCCGCATCCTGGCGAAGCTCGGCAGCGTTCAACTCCTGATCCTTGATGACTGGGGGCTTGAACCACTCGACGCTCATGCCCGCCACGACCTCCTCGAAATCCTAGAAGAGCGCTATGGCCGCCGCTCGACGATCGTCACCAGTCAGTTGCCGATCGCGGCGTGGCACGAGGTGATCGGCGATCCGACCTATGCCGACGCCATCCTCGACCGGCTTGTCCACAACGCCCACCGCCTCGACCTCGACGGCGACAGCATGCGGCGGGCAAAATCCCTTCCAGAGGCTTGACGACCGCCGCGAACGAAACAACAACAGACGTAGCCAGCACGGCCCTGTCTCCGGGGGCGACATCATCTCGGAACAAAGGGGCGCAATCATCTCGGAAACGAGGGGCGGCTTCATCGGAATCGGCA
>NZ_JABBGL010000046.1:0-2523 GCF_012927365.1 Sphingobium sp. TB-6
TGTCAAACGGCGTTCAAAAGGGACCCCCGATCGGCGTCGAAGAGGGACCCCCTTTTCAGATAATATGATGCTGGTTTGTTGAAGATGGCCTTGCGCTGCGTGCGGCGGAGGGCGGGCGTAGCCCGACCGGAGGCGCGCGCAGCGCAAGATAGATTTTTGAAGGCGCCGAAGGTGGCTGTCAGCTGCGGTTTTTGAAGCGCCAGCTGTCGTTGCCCGTCTCGACGATATCGCAGTGGTGGGTGACGCGGTCGAGCAGCGCCGTGGTCATCTTGGGATCGCCGAACACGGTCGGCCATTCGCCGAAGGCGAGGTTCGTGGTGATGATGACGCTGGTCCGCTCATAAAGCTTGCTGATGAGGTGGAACAGCAACTGCCCTCCCGAGCGGGCGAACGGCAGATAACCGAGCTCGTCGAGAACGATCAGGTCGAGCCGCGACAGCTGCGCCGCCAGGGTCCCGCCTTTGCCGATCCGGGTCTCCTCTTCGAGGCGTGTCACCAGATCGACGGTGTTGAAGTAGCGGGCGCGAGCGCCCCTTCGCACGACATTGGCGGTGATCGCGATGGCGAGGTGGGTCTTGCCTGTCCCCGTGCCGCCGACCAGCACGATATTGCGGCGAGGCGGGAGGAAGGAGCCATCGTGAAGGGAGCGGATCATCTCCTCATTGATCGGTGTGCCCTCGAAGCTGAACCGCTCCAGGTCCTTCACCACGGGCAGCCTCGCAGCCGTCATCCGATAGCGGATGGAGGCTGCATCCCGGTGGGTCGCCTCAGCACGGAGCAGGTCGGTCAGTATCTCCATGGTGGTGCGCTTGCGCTGGAGGCCGGTGGTGACCGCCTCGTCGAACGCCGCCGCCATGCCCTTGAGTCCGAGGCCGCGCATCGTGTCGATCATATCATGCCGCTGCATCATAGCCTCGCAGCAGATCATAGCGGGCACAGTCGGCGAGCGGAGGATGCTGCAGCATCCGGTCTTCCGAAGTGACGATGCTGTGGGGTGTCGCCGGCTCGCGGCGCCGGGAGAGGATGTTGAGGATCAGCTCGTCGCTGGCCGTTCCGTTCGCCAACGCTTCGCGCACGGCAGCCTCTACCGGCTCCAGGCCATCGGTGAGCACCGCCGAGAGGACCCGCACGAACCTGCGATCGGCCTCGTCCCCGGTGCCGAGCCTTCGCCGTAATCGGTGCAGGGCGGGCGGCAGATCCCAGTCCTGGAACGGTGCGCCGTTACGCAGCGCGCCGGGCTTGTGCGCGAGGACCGGCAGATAATGCCAGGGATCGTATATCGTGCGGTTCCGACCGAAGTGGCGCTCATGCTCCCCGACGATCGCATCGCCGCAGCGTATGACGATGCGATCGGCATAGGAGCGCACCTGAACGGTCCGGCGTGCGGCCGTCGACATGACCGAGTAGCGGTTGCGATCGAAGCTGATGAGGCAGGTGCCGGTGACGGCATGCTCGCTCTCATGGAAGCCGTCGAACGGTGCCAGGATCGGCTGCAGGGCCGGTCGCTCCATATCCAGCGCCTCGGCGACGGTAATATCCCCGCGTTCGGGATGGGCATGATGCTCGGCCCAGCGCCGGCACTCGGCCTCCAGCCACCCGTTGAGCTCGGCCAGGCTGGCGAACCGGAGCCGCGGCTGGAAGAAGCGGCCTCGGATTGTCTGGACCTGCTGCTCGACCTGGCCCTTCTCCCATCCCGCCGCCGGCGAGCAGGCGGTCGGCTCGACCATGTAATGATCGGTCATGATCAGGAAGCGGCGGTTGAACACACGCTCCTTGCCGGTGAACACGGCCGTCACCGCCGTCTTCATATTATCGTAGATACCGCGTCGCGGCACACCGCCGAAGAACGCGAACGCCCGGGCATGGGCATCGAACAGCATCTCCTGGCCCTCGCGCGGATAGGCCCGGACATAGGGTGCGCGCGAGTCGCAGAGACGCATATGCGCCACCTTCACCCGCATCGGCTTGCCGGCGATCTCCACATCCTCGTGGCTCCAGTCGAACTGGTAGGCCTCACCCGGCTGGAAGGTCATCGGGATGAACGCCGGTGCGCCTTCGCCAGCATCCTTCCGCCGCGCAGCACGCCAGCGCGCCGCATAGCGGCGCACCGCATCATAGGATCCATCGAACCCCTCGCGCACCAGCAGGTCATGGATACGCGTCATCCGTAGCCGATCGCGGCGGCCGCGACCTTCGTTCTCCTCAAGCAGCGCATCGAGACGATCCTGATAAGGACCGATCCGCGGCAGCGGCTGGACTTTGCGCTGATAGTTGAACGCCGCCTCCGGCGACCGGATCGCTTTGCGGACGACCTTCCGCGACAAACGAAGGTCACGAGCGATCGCCTTGATCGCCTTACCCGCTGCATGCTCACGCCGAATCCGAACCACTGTCTCCACGATCAACATCCCGTTCTCGCCAACTGATCAAAACCAGTCGGCCGACTAAATCCCCGGGATGAAGGGGTCCTTTTTGCACGCCGATCACCCCACGAAGGGGGTGCCTATTGCACGCTGATCCTCA
>NZ_JABBGL010000047.1:0-2233 GCF_012927365.1 Sphingobium sp. TB-6
TGTCGGGTAGGAGCGACCCGTTACCGGACCGCTCCCCCCTTAGAACTGCACGTGCAAGTTTCCCTGCATGCAGCTCAAGCCTCCACGAAGCCCTGTGTGACCAGAGCCACCAGTCCCCTCGATCAAGGGGCGGATGCGGGTCATCCGAGGTCTGCCGGTAGATCCGTGGGTCGGCTGCGCCTTGCGGCGAAGTAACCGTCCCAGACCGGATCAAACGGATTGGCAGCAGCCCGGATTTTGCAATGGCGACGGATGGGAACGTCGGCTGCATTCAGCAACCGTGTGAACGTGACGTTTCCTCCGTCGTCCTTCACGCCTGCGCGGAACACCCAGTCGCGCGTGCCTTCCCGAATGAAGTAACGCCCCTTCACCCAACGACGCGGTTTGTTCGGGTGCCTACGACAGGCCCACTGCCAGAGACACTTCCAGATGAGGTGATCGACCTTTCGGAAGGTTTCCTTCGCCACCTGGTTGTGATGATAATTGGTCCAACCCCGTATGACAGGGTTGAGTCGCCATATCAGATGCTCCTGCCTTATGCTGGCGGCGGATTTGATAATCGTTCGGATTTTGCGCATGAACGCCGCCACGTTCTTCTTGGCGGGTTTGATGTGGGTGTGCCCATCATATCTGCGCACGTTCCAGCCGAGGAAGTCGAAGCCTTCCTCGACCCGCACGAGGCGAGTCTTTTCTTCAGACAGGGATAGACCCCGTGCAGATAGAAATTCCTCTACCAAAGTCCTTGCCTCCTCCAGCACTTCTCTCGATGCACCAGTAATGACAAAGTCATCGGCGTAACGTATCATATTGACCTTGGTGCGTATGTTTCGATGTTTGGGGCCGTAATGAGCCTTTAACATCGTTTCCATTCCGTCCAAGGCCATGTTGGCAAGTGTTGGCGAGATTATTCCGCCTTGCGGAGTTCCCGCTCGAGTTGCGTGCCATTCGCCGTCCTGCATATAACCGGAGTCCAGCCACTTCCGGAGCACCGCCCTGTCCATGGAGATGTTGGCGGTGAGCCAGTCCTTGCTGATTTCGTCGAAGCAGCCAGCAATGTCAGCGTCCAGAACCCATCCCGCCGTCCCCCGTCCCCGCAGTGCAATGAAGCACTGGCGAGCCGCATCACGCGCGGCGCGAAAGGGACGGAAGCCGTATGAGTTAGGGTCTGCCGTGGTTTCCGCGACAGGCAGTAGCGCAAGCAGGTGAAGTGCCTGCATGGCCCTGTCTTTCATCGTCGGAATACCAAGCGGACGCAGCTTTTTGCTATTTGCCTTCGGGATATACACCCGCCTCAGCGGTAGTGGCCGATAGCCCCGCCGTCTGAGCGACAATACTCCTCTGACGCATTTGCCCGGCGTGTCCCAGATGATCCGGTCGACTCCGGGCGTCCTCTTACCTCGATTTTCGGTAACTCGTTTTACGGCAAGAGCCTTGCCGCTGAACGAATGGGTCAGCAGCCGCTGTAAGGCTTGCACCTTACCCCAGCGACCTTCCCGAACTGCCTTCGCGATACGCATTTGCAGCCGTCGCACGGTTCGACGCACCGAGGACCAGTCAATCTGGCTCCAGTCCGCCGTTTCGCGGGAGGCCGCACCAGTCGCTATGACCGTCATTTGCCTGTCCTCCTTTGAGGGTTCTGCATATTTTCTCGCGATGAGAGACCCGTCGGAAGTCTGCTCCTTTTCAGGCGGGGTGATGTTGGCAAGCCGCAACCCCTGTCCAGACCATTACAGCCCGGCCTTCGCTTTCTCCGACATCCTTTACCCGCACCACCGACAGCTTTCCTTGCGGTTGGCCTGCCCACTGCCGGGCGGAGATACGGGCTTACCGTGTTTCATCTAAATAACGGGGGTGGGTTAGACCCTGCCTATTCGCCGGCGGTCTATCTTGTCCGTGTGTCTCCAAAGTAAAGAGAGACATCCGACCGCGCACCTTTTGGTTCAAGCCTATCAGCATCTTTGGCTTGTCAAATTTCACGACGTTTATCAGCAGTTCACTTCAATTAGTCATACCACCCAGCCTAGCGCCCCATCCGCTCTGATGCTTGCAGAAGATACCGCCACCTCACGGCATCGGCACGGCCCGAAGGCCCGGCTACATTGTCCCAGCAGCTTCATACCGGACCGTTACCAGTCCCGCATGTGCCGGTAGGCTACTGATGACGGAACATCAGGTTTGATCCATGAGATTATTCATGCGCAAACAATTATTTAGACGACTTTCACGTCGCACT
>NZ_JABBGL010000048.1:0-2207 GCF_012927365.1 Sphingobium sp. TB-6
TCGAGCCTGGGGATGTATCTGCACCATCACGAAACCTCATCAGCAAGGACGGCAAAGCGCCACGCGTGATCCGCGATGGCATTCTTTACCATATCCCAATGATGTGTCGCAACCAGACAGCTAGTCCAGTCGTAGAAGCTATTACCACCCTTTGATTCCCTAGTTCAGATGCCTGCACGTATGCCGAACGATCACCATGGGACGCTCGCATCACGATCTAACGGTGATGAAAAGCCATCGTGCTTGCCTATAGAAGGCAAGGAACGCGAGTCACACCCCGGAGCGCAGGGCACGGCGCGCTTCCTCAGTGATGGCGTACATGACCTGACGCTGCGCGCCGCGATTGTGATGATCGACCCGATATCCTTGATATCGCCTTTGGACTAATCCGGCTCGAACCAGTTCTGAGACGGCGCGACTGACGTTAGTTCGACCGGAAATCCGGATGCGCTCGCGTACCAGATCGTCGATCAAGGCGCCTGCTGCCGCGCTATCTTCTGGTAGCGCATTATCGTCCTCCAGCGCGCGTCGAACCTTTCCGGCGATCGCGAGCCGGCGGGGATCGCGCTGGGCGACCGGGGTCAGAGCGTCAGATAACCAGTCTCGAACCGGAATCCGCGTCTCGCCCGCTCGGACGAACGGACCGGCCGAGCCAGTTTTCGCACTCAATTGCGCGATCAGATTCAGCACCATGAAGCTGTACCGGGGGCGCTCGCAAAAGTCGGCCAGTCGCTCGAGGATACCAGGCACGTCGAGCACCGGTTGTTCCGAAACGCTGGCCGGTTCCGAGGTCGCCTCTGTGGCAAAAAGATCAGGCTGAAACATCAGAACATTTGAAGCACAATAAGAACGGAATGTGAATCCGTTATCGACCGGCTAAGGCGGTTGGACCAGTCGTGGCACTTCACCGAAGCGCAGCGGCTATTAGAGCGTGAGGTCACTAACTCGCTAGATCCTCGCTACCCACAGAACTGAGGACCGTGGCACTTTACCGACGGGTGAAGTGCCGCGGTTGGCATGCGATGTCCTCCGCAAAATACGGGCCGTTTGCGGGAGGGAGCGAAATCCTACGCTAAGGATTTTGGCCAGCGATATTCGCCGGTGAGGTTGATTTGCTCCCAAACCAGCGGTGAGAAATGGGCGAGGAGATCGGGTGGGACGGTAGCGCCATTAGCGGATCGACCGGTGACGACATCGCTGAGCTTAATCTTATTCCAGAAGATGATGATGGCGGCGAGGAAGTTCATGCCGGCGATGTGATAATGCTGACCTTCACCCGATCGGTCCCGGATTTCACCGCGCCGATGGAAGCTGATGGCGCGCTTCAGCGCATGATGGGCTTCACCTTTTTTGAGGCCGATCTGGGCCTCGCGCTGCAAACCGGCGTCTAGAGTCCAGTCGATCATGAACAGCGCCCGTTCGACAAGACCGACTTCCCAAAGGGCAAGGGCCAGCTCATTTTGACGAGGATATGAAGCCAGCTTCCGCAGAATCTGGCTGGGGGCGACAATGTCGGCGGCGATCGTGGCCATGACCCGCAGGATGTCGGGCCAGTTCCGCTCGATGAGGGGCTCATTGATCTTCCCGCCTACCAGACCCCGCACATTGGCCGGCGTCGCACCGGGGGTAAAGGCATAGTGTCTTTTCTGTTGCAGGTCGCGGATGCGTGGCGCGAACCTGTAGCCGAGAAGCGAGCAGGCGACGAAGACGTGATCGGTAAATTCGCCCGTATCGGCAATGTGCTGACGGACATGGCGGCCTGCGTCATTCATGAGCAGCCCGTCGAGAATATAGGGTGCCTTTGCTGACGGTCGCCGGGATGACCTGGGTAGCAAACGGCGCGTATTGATCAGAGACATGGCTGTATCCTTTCAAGCCTGGGACATTGCCGTATTTGGCGTTGACCATGTTCATCGCTTCGCCCCGCTCGGTCGCGAGGAAGAACTGTCCGTCGCTGGAGGCGGAGTGCCCCTGTCCCCAGAACGCGGCCATGGGTAGATCGGCATGTGCCTCCAAGATCAAGGCGAGCGCCCGATCATAGGCCCTGCCTTCAACATGCCAACGCGCGCTCCGCAGCAATTGGACACCTTCTGTCATTGGGTGCGGGACTGCAAGGTAGATCGACTTGGGGTTCATGCTTCTGTCCGTGATCGACGCGTGGTCGTCACATGATGCGGTCGGAAAAATCAGGGTAGCCGATCTCGAAA
>NZ_JABBGL010000049.1:0-1546 GCF_012927365.1 Sphingobium sp. TB-6
AGCGTCTTCGACCGCAATGTAATTTCGCTTTTGGAAGGCGAGGACAATTTGGCACGCATCATCTTACCTCTACTTAAAGCCTGGGGAGATATCCGGCTTCGCGTTGCGGAATTGACCAAGCAACTGGACACCTCGAAAAACCGGTGGTGTTTGACGGGTTGAGGTGATTCACTGCCGATGCGTGACAGCGGAGGCAGGGATGGCAGGACAGCCGGGTTTCTTTGATCTTGCGGACCGATATGAGGCGCTGAGCGCTGCTGGCGATCCGCTGGAGCGGTTGGCGGCCGTTGTGGATTTCGAAGTGTTTCGCGGCCCTTTGGTAGCGGCATTGCGCCGCAGTTCCCGTGCCAAAGGCGGGCGGCCACCGTTCGACCCGGTGCTGATGTTCAAGATTCTGGTACTGCAGGCGCTCTATTCGCTGTCGGATGATGCAACGGAATTCCAGATCAAGGACCGGCTCTCGTTCCAGCGTTTCCTGGGGCTGGGGCTCGACGGAACGGTGCCCGATGCGACGACCGTGTGGTTGTTCCGGGAGCGACTGGTGAAGGCCAAGGCGATCGACAAACTCTTCGCCCGTTTCGATGCCGCGCTGACTGACAGGGGCTATCTTGCCATGGGCGGGCAGATCATCGACGCGACGGTCGTGCCCGCGCCCAAACAGCGCAACACAGAGGAAGAAAAGGCGGCGATCAAGGAAGGCCGGATCCCCGAACGGTGGAAAGATAAACCCGCAAAGGTCCGGCAGAAGGATCGTGATGCGCGCTGGAGCGTGAAGTACACCAAGGCCAAGGTGAAGGAAGGCACTGATCCCAAGGCGTTCAAACCGGTCGATCTTGCGATCCCGATGTTTGGCTACAAGAACCATATCGGCATCGATCGCGCGCATGGCCTGATCCGCACCTGGGACGCGAGCGCCGCCAATGCCCATGACGGCGCGCGACTGCCTGATTTGGTGAGCCGCGCCAACACTGCCTCGGGCGTCTGGGCCGATACGGCCTACCGCTCGAAGAAGAACGAGGCGTTCCTGGCCAAGGGCATGTTCAGGAGCAACATCCACCAGCGAAAGCCGCATCGCCGGGGGATGCCCGAGCACATCGCGCGCGCCAATGCCAAGCGCTCAGCCGTGCGCTCGGCGGTCGAGCACGTGTTCGCCGGGCAGAAGCATCGCATGGGCCTGTTCGTACGCACCATCGGCATCGCCCGTGCCCGCATCAAGATCGGAATGGCGAACCTGGCCTATAATTTCCAGCGGCTCGCCTGGCTCGAGGGGCGTGCTGCGCCCGCGTGACAGCAAACCGCGCTGAAAGGCGGCACCGCCGCAGAAAATCAGCGAAAACCTAGCCGGTTACCAGGCCGCAGAAGGCCTGCTCACCCCTCCTGCTGCAGGCCACTGCTGAAATGGCGGTTCTTCGAGGTGTCCAACTGGTTGCGATGGCCGGCGCGGATCAACGTTGCCGCCTGCTCACGTCCGTGCCTGGTGTGGGTACGGTCACTGCCACGGCCTTCGCAGCAGCAGTGGAGGATTCGATCAACTTCAAAAACTCGC